>NZ_DLOE01000005.1:40293-44908 GCF_002479615.1 Arsenicicoccus sp. UBA7492
CGGGATGTGACCACTCGGCGTCTGAGGCCCCTCAGCTGCCGGAGCTGCGGCCCAGGGCGGGGCCTTGACCGGGCACCAGACCCTGCTGGTCCTGCTGGTCGAGCTGGCCCTGCTGGTCGACCTGGCCTTGCGACCGACCGGGTATGCCGGGCAGCTGCTGCACGCCACCTTGCTGCTGGAGCTGCTGGGGCTGCACCTGCTGGGCGGTCTGAGGCTGCTGCCCGGACGCGGCAGCCGCCCCACCCTGCGCGGCGACGATGCCGCCGACGGCGGCCGCGACGCCCACGCCGGTGCCGGCGAGGACCGCGGTGGCGGTGCGGATCGACTGCGAACCGCGAGACCTGGTGCTCATGAGAGGTTCTCCTGGGGGGTGCTGGTGACGGCGCTGGTGAGGGTGCCGGGGGCGGGGTTGTGGGTCGCGGGGTCGGCCTTGGCGCAGACGAGCCGGCCGTCAGGCGTCCGGGGCTCCGGGATCTCGACGAGCCTCGGCGCGGTCCGACGCACCGCCCTGGACGACGGCGCCCGGCCCACGAGCCGGTAGCCGAGGGCTCCCCCGACGGCCGCGCAGCAGACGATGGCGGTGAGCCGCAGCCACCAGGTGGCGGAGTCGGTGCCCCCGCCCACGGAGTGCAGCACCGCGACCGGCCACATCGCGTAGGCGAGCCAGTGCAGCCCCCGCCATACGGCGTAGGACAGGTGCTTGCGGACCAGGCTGCTCACGACGACCACGAGCAGCAGGTCGACGGCGAGCGTCCCGAGGCCCCACCACAGGGGGTTGGCCGCGTTGAGGAAGGGGACGAGCAGGTCCACGGCATTGAGCTGGGCCTCGGAGTCCAGCCACAGCGAGAGGACGTGCAGGACCAGGAATCCCGTAGCGGCCAGCGAGGCCCGCCGGTGGATCTCGGTGAGCGCGAACCTCGGCAGCTCGCGGTGCCGGAAGCCGCCGCTGGTCAGGATCCCCAGCACCATCGACACGGTGAGCAGCACGAGGGTGCTGACGCCGGTGCCGCGGCCGAGGGCCCAGAGTGCTTCGTTCATGACGCGACCGCCGCACCGGACGTGCGGGCCTGCTGCTCGGTCACACCCTCGGCGTCCGCGGGCCAGCCCCCGACGTAGGTCACGTCACCCTGCAGGTCGAGCAGCCGGGCCTGCACCTGGGCGCCGGCCAGCAGCCCGGGGGCGGTCGGGCCTGTGACCAGGGCGGCGGTCGACCAGGCGTTGGCGAGGACGCAGCTCGGGGCGGCGACGCTGGCCGAGGACCAGTGCGGCACGACAGGGAGCGACGTGGCGGGGTCGAGGATGTGGTTGAGCTCGCGGCCCTCGACCTGCCAGCGGCGTCGGCGCGTCGAGGAGGTGGCCATCGACCAGCCGGACGGCAGGCTGACCAGGGCGGCGGGGTCGTCGGGCAGGTCCTGCACGGACACCGTCCAGCCAGGGGCGGGAGCGGGTCCGGCCGTGGCGATATCACCACCGAGCGCCACCAGCACGCCGGTGCCGAGCTGCTCGGCGACGATGCGGGCGCACCGGTCCGCGGCCCAGGCCTTGGCGGTCGCGCCGAGGTCGAGCGTGACGTCGGCGGGGACGGTGACGGTGCCGGCCGCGCGGTCGATCCGCACCCGACGCCACCCGGGTGCCGGACGCTCGACGAGGCGGATCGTGCCGTGCGCGGTCGGGATCACCCGGCCGACGCCCTCCAGGTCGCGGCCGTAGCCCAGCCGCTCCAGCGCGGTGCCCACCGTCGGGTCGCAGGCGCCGTGCGTGACGACGGCCGCGGCGACGGCGGCCTCGGTCAGCGCGAGCATGGTCGGGCTCACCCGGACGGGTCGGCCGCCGGACCGGGCCAGCCGCGCGACCTCGGAGTCGTGGCGGAACCTGCTGGCTGCCAGCTCGACCCCCTGCAGCTCGTGGTCCACGAGGCGCTTGGCGGCGGGCAGCGCGCGCTCCTCGGACGTGACGAGGCGCATGGTGGT
This sequence comes from Arsenicicoccus sp. UBA7492, assembly GCF_002479615.1. Taxonomy (NCBI): domain Bacteria; kingdom Bacillati; phylum Actinomycetota; class Actinomycetes; order Micrococcales; family Intrasporangiaceae; genus Arsenicicoccus; species Arsenicicoccus sp. UBA7492. The sequence goes on from NZ_DLOE01000005.1 coordinate 42,264, forward strand.
CGACCACAGGGCCCACTCGAGGGCGGGTCCGCGGGGGTGGGAGATCGTCTGCATGGCAGGGCCTTTCGAGGTCTGGTGGGTATGCCGTCAGCTGCCCGACGAGTGGGCCGCCGGTGCCCCCTGGGCCGCGGTCAGGCCCGAGGACGACGCGCCGTCCGTGCTGCTAGCGCTGTCAGCGGCGTCAGCGACGTCAGCGGTGTCAGCGGTGGATGTCGAGCTGGAGGAGGAGATGGAGCCGGTCGTCTGGCCGGCCACCTGCGAGGAGGCCGCGACGGTCGAGGCGGGCGCGGACGAGTCGTCAGGGATCGTCGTCAGGCCGATGGCCGCTGCGGCGACGGCCACTCCCACGCCGGTCAGGGTCGCGGTGGCCTGGCGGATGCGGCGGGCACCGGTCCGCCGGACGGCGTTCACGACACCACCTGGCGGATGTCGTCGAGGCTCGTGACGGTCCCCGCGAACCGGCGGTTGGTCCCTCCGCCATACGACGCCGTCTCCGGGGCCTGCGTGGTGACCGCGACGGTGCGGTGGCCGGCCCGCGGGCCGGGCGCAGCCTGTGCTGCGGCCGCACCGCCGACGAGCATCATGGCGGCGAGGGCGGGCGCGGCGGCCAGCCTCGATCGACCGAGTGCGCTGAATCCCATGGCGTGCTCCTTGATCTCGTGGGTTCCGTGCTGCGTTGTCCTCACTTCATCGCGCGGCTCTGTGGCGGTCGTTGGTCGTCTCTGTGCCCTTCCTGTGAGGGCTTCGCGTGGGAGAGTGAGCCGTATGCCGAACCGTCCCCGCGTCTTCGCGACCGACTTCGACGGGACGCTGCTGCGCACCGACGGCACGCTGTCGCCGCGCACCGCGTCCGCCATCGCCGCCGCCGAGGCCGCGGGCTGCACGGTGATCGTGGTGACGGCCCGACCACCGCGGTGGATGAAGGCCTTTCGCGAGCAGGTGGGCGCGCACGGCGTGGTGCTCTGCAGCAACGGGGCATTCGTCTACGACGCGCACGTCGACGCGGTGGTGGCGGAGCAGACCATCCCCGCCGAAGTCACGCTGGACGTGGCGTCACGGCTGCGAGCTTCCTTGCCGGGCATCGGCTTCGGCGTCGAGGGGCGGTCCGGGCTCGGCATCGAGCCGGCGCTGCGGGACCTGCGGGCTCCGGACGGCACCGTGGTCGACGACGCCCGCCGGGTGGCCGTCCTGGAGGAGCTGCTCGAGGACGAGCTCCCGGGCAAGCTCATCGCCCGGCACCCCCGGCTCGGGCCCGAGGAGTTCGTCGAGCGGGCGACGGCGCTCGTGGGCGAGGACGTGCACCTGGCCTACTCCGGCGCTCCGGGACTGGCCGAGATGACCGCCCTCGGCGTCACGAAGGCCACTGCCCTGCAACGCTGGTGCGCCGACCACGACGTGTCGTCGGCCGAGGTCTGGACCTTCGGCGACATGCCCAACGACGTGCCGATGCTGAGCTGGGCCGGTCGCAGCTTTGCCGTCGCGGGGGCGCATCCCGCTGCGGTGGAGGCGGCGTCGGACGGGTGCGCGGCCAACGACGAGGACGGGGTCGCCCGCATCATCGAGGCCGCACTCACCCCCTGACCCCTGCTCCCAAGATCGTGAGTGTTTGCTCCAAGAATGTTGGACGAAACGCTCACGATCGTGGAGGGGCGGGGGTGGGGGTGGGGGTGCGCGAGGCCGACACGACCCACTCGGTGACGCGGTCCAGGACGGCCGAGTCGATCCGCCACCGCTGCCAGTAGAGCGGGACCAGCACGTCGTGCCCGGGCGCCACCTCCACCAGGTCGTCGCGTCGCCCCAGCTGCGCGACCGGCAGCGCGCCCCACCCCAGCCCGCACCGCACCGCCATCGCGAAGTCCTCGGTCGACGGCACGGTGTGCACGAGTCCCGTTGCGGTCACGCCGAGCTCGCGCAGCACGCCGTCCTGCAGGTCGTCCTTGTCGTTGAACCTCACCACCGGCATCCGGGACAGGTCTCGCTCGTGCCGCTCCCACAGCCACCGGGTCGCGACCGGGACGTAGCGCATCGGTAGCAGCTCGGTGACCGAGCAGCCCTGCACCGCAACGGGGTCGGCGGTCAGAGCGGCGAGAACCCTTCCGGCGCGGAGCAGCTCGAGGCTGTGGTCCTGGTCCTCGACGTGCAGCTCGAGGCCGATGTCACCGGCCTCGGCCGCCTCGACGAGGACGTCCCGCGCCCACGTGGCGAGCGAGTCCGCGTTGAGGGCGATCGCGATGGTGGTCGCGGTCGACTGGGCGGTGAGCGCGGCGCCTGCCTCGGCCTCGAGGAGCGCCAGCTGCCGCGCCATACGGACCAGGACCTCGCCGGTCGAGGTGGGCCGGCAGGGCCGGGTGCGCTGCACGACGACCTGGCCGACCCGCCGCTCGAGGGCCTTGATGCGCTGGCTGACCGCCGAGGGCGTCACGCGCAGCTCGTCCGCCGCCGCCTCGAAGCTGCCCTCGTCGACCACGGCGAGCAGGGCGGCGAGCTGGTGGGAGTCGGCATGCATGAAGGCATCCTAATGATTCCATAGGAACTGTCGTTGGACTGCATCGTCTTGCCGGGCCTAGGGCGTGGCTCTTAAAGTGGGCAGGCATAGGAGGCTCGCGCGGAGCAGGACGCCGGCCCGGTAGGTCAGGGCGAGCTTG
>NZ_DLOE01000006.1:0-20488 GCF_002479615.1 Arsenicicoccus sp. UBA7492
GCCGTGCCCGCCGGGGAGCGCCCCGAGGACCCCTCGCTGATCTTCGCCGTCATCCCCCGCCTCATCTTCCCCGCCATCATGGTGTGGTCCCTCTACCTGCTCTTCGCCGGGCACAACAACCCCGGGGGCGGCTTCGCGGCGGGGCTCGTGGCCGGCCTGGCCCTCACCGTGCGCTATCTCGCCGGCGGCCGGGTGGAGCTGCGGGCCGCCCTCCCACTCATGCCGGGTGCGCTGCTCGGGACCGGGCTGTTCCTGTCCGCCGGCTTCGGCCTGGTCTCCATGCTGGTCGGTGGTGACGTCCTGCAGAGCTGGGACGCGGACGTGGAGCTGCCCCTCGTCGGGCACCTGCACCTCGTGTCCTCGGTCTTCTTCGACCTCGGGGTCTACCTCGTCGTGATCGGTCTGATGCTCGACATCCTCCGGTCCCTGGGCGCCGCGCTGGACCGGCAGATCAGCGAGAGGTCGGACGCATGACCGTCAACCTGACCCTGGTGGTCCTCGCCGGGGTGCTCTTCGGCTCGGGCGTGGTCCTCGTCATGGCGCGCAGCATCGTGCGAGCCCTGCTCGGCGTGCTGCTCATGGGCAACGGCGTCAACGTCGTGTTCCTGATCGCCTCCGGCGCGCCCGGCCGCGCACCCATCGTCAGCAAGTCCTCCGCCGAGGGCGTGGTCGTCGGCGCGGACGGCATCTCCGACCCCCTCCCGCAGGCGATGGTGCTCACCGCCATCGTGATCACGCTGGCGGTGACGGCCTACTGCCTCGCGCTCGCGCACCGGTCCTGGCAGCTGTCGTCCAGCGACAACGTCGAGGACGACCCCGAGGACGCCCGGATCGGTCACCTGGCTGACACCGACCAGGTTCCCGACACCGACTACGCGGACACCACCGACCCGCACGCCCTCGCCGACACGGCGACCGACGACCAGGGAGGCGACCGATGATCGACCCAGGTCTGCTCGTGCCGCTGCCCGTGGTGCTGCCCCTCGTCGGTGCCGGGCTGACGGTCGTGGCGTCGGGACGCCAGGCGATCCAGCGCCTCGTGAGCACCGTCGTCCTCACGACGTCCGTGATCGTGTCGGCCGTCCTGCTCTGGGGGGCCCACACCCGCGGCACCCTCGTCGTCCATGCCGGGGGCTGGTCGCCGGCCGACGGCATCGTCCTCGTGGTGGACCGGCTGTCGGGGCTGATGCTGCTCGTGTCCTCGACCGTGACGCTGGCGGTGATGCTCTACTCCATCGGCCAGGGCCGCGCCTCGGACGACAGCGAGCACGACGGGGGAGCGCCCCTGCCGATCTTCCACCCCACCATGCTCGTCCTCTCGGCCGGCGTCTCGACGACCTTCCTGTCCGGGGACCTGTTCCACCTCTACGTCGGCTTCGAGATGCTGCTGTTCGCGAGCTTCGTGCTGCTCACGCTGGGTGGCACCGCCTCCCGGGTCCGGGCGGGCGCCAACTACGTCGTGGTCAACCTGCTGTCGTCACTGCTGTTCCTGGTCGCGATCGCGCTCGTCTACGCCGCCACGGGGACGGTCAACCTCGCGGAGCTCGCCGGTCGGCTGGACGCCCTCCCGCCGGGTCAGCAGGGCCTGCTGCACGGCATGCTGCTCCTCGGCTTCTGCATCAAGGCCGCGGTGTTCCCCATGTCGGGCTGGCTCCCCGACTCCTATCCCACCGCGCCCGCGCCCGTCACCGCCGTGTTCGCCGGACTGCTGACCAAGGTGGGGGTCTACGCGATGATCCGCACCCAGACGCTGCTGTTCCCCGACGGTCGGCTGGACGCCCTGCTGATGTGGGCCGGCCTGCTGACCATGCTCGTCGGCATCCTGGGCGCCGTCGCCCAGGACGACATCAAGCGACTGATCTCCTTCACCCTGGTGTCGCACATCGGCTACCTCGTCTTCGGCATCGCCGTCGGCAACGAGGCGGGGCTGTCGTCGGCGATCTTCTACACCGCCCACCACATCACCATCCAGACCGCGTTGTTCCTGGTGACGGGCCTGATCGAGGCCTGCGGCGGGTCCACCTCGCTCAGCCACCTCGGGGGGCTGGGGCGGCTCGCCCCCGGGCTAGCCCTGCTGTTCTTCGTCCCCGCGATGAACCTCGCCGGCATCCCGCCGTTCTCGGGCTTCCTCGGCAAGGTCGGCCTCATCCAGGCCGGGGTCGCCTCCGGCACGTGGCTCGCCTACCTGCTCGTCGCCGGGTCCGTGATCACCAGCCTGCTCACGCTGTACGCCATCAGCCGGGTGTGGGGCCGTGTCTTCTGGAGGTCGCCCCGTGCCGCCGTCCCCGACGACGACGGGGGTGACGACGACGTGCTCGTCGTCACCGGGGACGACGCGGCCCAGGTCGTCGCCGAGCGACGCCTGGCGCTCGGCACGGTGCTGCCGACCACGCTGCTCGTCGCGGTGAGCGTCGCCATCACCGTCGCGGCCGGGCCGCTCTACGAGATCACCGACGCCGCAGCGGGCCAGCTCGGCGACCGCTCCGGCTACACGACCGCCGTGCTGCAGGGGGTGCCTCGATGAGCAACCGCGTGCGTCTCACCCCGACCGTCGGGCTCGCCGTCGTCTGGGTCCTGCTGTGGGGCAACTTCTCCTGGGGCAATATCCTCGCGGGACTCCTGGTCGCCCTCGTGGTGCAGGTCTTGTTCCCCCTGCCGCACGTGATGTCCGGCGTCCGGGTGCACCCCTGGGGACTGCTCGTCCTGCTCGGCACCTTCCTCAAGGACCTGGTCACGGCCAGCGCCGCGGTGGCCTGGCTCGCCGTGCGGCCGCGGCCCATCGGCCCCGGCACCGTCATCGAGGTGCAGCTCACGGTGGAGGACGACCTGCTGCGCACCGTCGTCGCGGAGCTCACGTCGCTGGTCCCCGGCACGGTCGTGATCGACCTCGACCCCTCCACGGGCGTGCTCACCATGCACGTCCTGGACCGCACCGACCCCGCGGACCTGCAGGCCGAGCGTCTCCGGGTCGCAGCGCTGGAGGACCGGGTGCGCCGTGCCCTCGGCAAGGACACGGGTCAGCCGGAGCGGCATACCCACGAGCACGAGAAGGCCGACCGATGACCGTGCTGGTCTGGGCGATCGTCGCCATGCTCCTGGCCGCGGCGCTGCTCGTGCTGTGGCGCATGGTGACCGGCCCGACGGTGCTCAACCGCACCCTCGCGAGCGACGTGCTCGTGGCGGTGATCATCTGCGCGCTGGGGGCGGAGGCGGTCGTGCGCGACCACTCGACGACGCTGCCCGTCCTCGTGTCGCTGTCGCTGGTCGGCTTCGTGGCGACCGTCGCGGTGTCGCGCTTCGTCGCCGGGGACTCGGACCTGGGGCTGCGCCAGGCCGGGCAGCCCGGGTCGGACGTGCCCGAGCCCACCGAGGTCAGCGGCTTCGACGAGGACCGGGGCGTGGTCGACGACGACGGGGGCAACCGATGAGCTGGACCTCCGTCGCCGACCTCGCCGCGCTCGTCTGCCTGGCCCTCGGCTCGTTCCTGTGCCTGTGCGCCGCGATCGGTCTCGTCCGCTTCCCCGACCTGCTCTCGCGCATGCACGCGGCGACCAAGCCGCAGACCCTGGGGATCCTGCTGGTGCTGCTCGGCGTGGGCATCGGACGGCACTCGCCCCTCGACATCGGCATGCTGCTGCTCGTCGCGATCTTCCAGATGGCCAGCGCGCCCGTGTCCTCCCACCTGCTCAGCCGCGCCGCGATCCGCACCGGCCAGGTGCCGGGCGTCCGGGACGACGAGAGGGTCGACCGGCCGTAGCCGATCGACCCCCGTCTGCTGGCCCGACCCCGGGTCAGCGTCTCAGAACAGCCCGACCGTGTTGCCGCCCTCGTCGATGTCGATGCGCATGGCGGCCGGCGACCTCGACAGGCCCGGCATCGTCATCATCGACCCGCAGATGGCATAGACGTAGCCGGCTCCCGCGGCCAGGCGGACCTCGCGCACCGGCAGGGTCCAGCCGCGCGGCGCACCCTTGAGGGCCGGGTCGTGGGACAGAGACATCTGGGTCTTGGCGATGAGCACGGGCAGGTGGCCGTAGCCCTGGTCGGTGTACATCGCCAGCGCGTTGGCCGCGGCCGGCTCCAGGGAGATCCCGTTGGCGCCATACACCTTGGTCGCGACCTTGCGGATCTTGACCTCGAGGGAGTCCTCGAAGTCGTAGGTCGGGGTGAAGTGCACCTCGTCGTCGCACGCCTCCACCACGGTGCGGGCGAGCTCCTCGGCGCCGGCGCCACCGTCCTTGACGTGGGTCGACACGGCGCAGCGCGCCCCCATCTCCTCGGCCACGCGCCGGATCACCTCGTGCTCGGACGGGTGGTCCGTCGGGAAGGCGTTGATGGCCACCACCGGCTGCACGCCGAAGTCCTGGATGATCTGGATGTGCTTGCGCAGGTTGTCGCACCCGGCCTCGACGTCCTGCGGGCTCTCGAGCAGCATGCCCTCGGGCAGCGGCTTGCCGGCCTTGACCTCGAAGCGGCCGGAGTGGGACTTGAGCGCCCGCACGGTCGCGACCAGGACCGCCGCCTGAGGCGTGAGCCCGGCCGCGCGGCACTTGACGTTGAAGAAGCGCTCGGCGCCCATGTCGGCCGCGAAGCCCGCCTCGGTGAGCAGGATGTCGCCGGCCTTGATGCCGACGCGGTCGGCGATGATCGAGGAGTTGCCGATCGCGATGTTGCCGAACGGGCCGGCGTGGATGAACGCCGGCGTGTGCTCCAGCGTCTGCATCAGGTTGGGCTTCAGGGCGTCCTTGAGCAGGACGCACATCGCGCCGGCGCAGCCGATCTGCTCGGCGGTGACGGGCTTCTTGTCCTTGGTGAAGCCGACGACGATGCGGCCGAGGCGCTCCCGCAGGTCCCGCAGCGAGGTGGCCAGGGCGAGGATGACCATGACCTCGGACGCCGCGGTGATGTCGAAGCCCGCCTGACGGGTCACGCCGTCGGTCTTGGCGCCGCAGCCCTCGATGATGTTGCGCAGCGAGCGGTCGTTCATGTCCATGACCCGACGCCACTGGATGTCGTCGAGGCCGAGCTCGTTGCCGAAGTGCAGGTGGTTGGACACCATCGCCGCCAGCAGGTTGTGCGCCGCCGTCACCGCGTGGAAGTCGCCGGTGAGGTGCAGGTTGAGCATCTCCATCGGGACGATCTGGCTGTAGCCACCGCCCGCCGCGCCACCCTTGACGCCGAAGACGGGCCCGAGCGAGGGCTGGCGCAGGGCGAGGACGGGCTTGCGGCCGATGCGGGCCAGGCCCTGGGCCAGGCCGACGGCGGTCGTCGTCTTGCCCTCGCCCAGCGGGGTCGGGGTGATGGCGGTGACGACGACGTACCTGGCGTCGGGGAGGTCGGCCAGCTCGTCGATGACCTCGAGCTCGACCTTGGCGACGTGCCGCCCGTAGGGGATGAGGTACTTCTCGTCGATGCCGACGGTGGCGGCGACCTCGGGGAGGGGGGCGAGATCAGCGGATCGCGCGATCTCGATGTCTGAGGGAAACGGCTTTGTATCCACGAGGCGAGTATGCCGGACGTCCTCCGGCGTCCCGACGGTGGGGCCGGACGTCCTCCCGTCCTCACCCCGTGCGGGGCGGACGCTTGCAGACGTAGATCGCCGTCCCCGGCACGAGCCTTCCCCGCAGCGGGCTCCACCCGCCCCAGGTCTCCTCGTGGTCCTCGGGCCACTCCGGCTCGACGAGGTCGACGAGCCGCAGGCCCGCGGCGGTGATCTCGCGGACGCGATCGCCGAGGGTGCGGTGGTGCTCGACGTAGAGCGCCCGTCCCTGGTCGTCCTCCTCGACGTACGGCGAGCGGTCGAAGTAGGAGCTCGTGACGGTCAGGCCCGCCTCTCCCGGCACGTCGGGCAGGGCCCAGCGGATCGGGTGGGTGGTGGAGAAGACGAACCGCCCGCCGGGGCGCAGGACGCGGGCGGCCTCGCGCATCACCGCGGCGGAGTCGGCCACGAAGGGCACCGCGCCGTAGGCGGTCATCACGAGGTCGAAGCTCTCCTGCGCGAACGGCAGGGCCGCCGCGTCGCAGGCGAGCAGGGGGAGCCGGGGGTGCTGGGGGTGCTGGGGGAGCGGGTGAGCAGGGGAGGCCGACGGCTGTCCCGCCCGTATGCCGTCCGCCCGCCCCTCGTCGATCCGGCGTCCCTGCGCGAGCATCCCCGTCGACAGGTCCGTCGAGACGACCACCGCCCCCTGGGCCGCCAGCCACCGTCCGCCCTGGGCGGCGCCACCACCGATCTCCAGGACGCGGAGCCCGGGGAGGCGGTCCGCCGGCGCCAGGATCCGAGCCGTCTCCTCGCGCAGCCCCTCCGGACCCCAGACGAGGTCGGCGTCGCCCAGGAACGCGCCGTGCTCGGCGTAGTAGTCCACCGCCTCGGCGTCCCACCAGCCCTTGTTGGCGCGCGCCGACTCGGCCTGGTCGGTGCCGCGCCGCGTGACGGCGGCGAAGGAGCCGCGCTCGGCGGTCGTCATACAGCCTCCTGCTTTGACCCGTGCGTGACAGGACCGTTAGGGTGGACGAGCACGTTCGTGCGCGGACTCGACCCGACGAGGTCGGCGAGACCCCACGGCGGGCATGCACGATCCCACCTATTCAACCTGTCCACCATCGGAGTTCCTACTACATGACTGCCAGCCCGGTCGAAAAGACCGCCCCTCAGGTCGCGATCAACGACATCGGATCTGAGGAGGACTTCCTCGCCGCGATCGACGAGACCATCAAGTACTTCAACGACGGAGACATCGTCGACGGTGTCATCGTCAAGGTCGACCGGGACGAGGTCCTGCTCGACATCGGTTACAAGACCGAGGGTGTCATCCCGAGCCGCGAGCTCTCCATCAAGCACGACGTCGACCCGTCCGAGGTCGTTTCCGTGGGTGACGAGGTCGAGGCCCTGGTCCTCCAGAAGGAGGACAAGGAGGGTCGTCTGATCCTGTCCAAGAAGCGCGCCCAGTACGAGCGCGCCTGGGGCACGGTGGAGAAGGTCAAGGAGGAGGACGGCGTCGTCACCGGCACCGTCATCGAGGTCGTCAAGGGCGGCCTCATCCTCGACATCGGTCTGCGCGGCTTCCTGCCCGCCTCCCTCGTCGAGATGCGTCGTGTGCGCGACCTCCAGCCGTACGTCGGCAAGGAGATCGAGGCCAAGATCATCGAGCTCGACAAGAACCGCAACAACGTGGTCCTGTCGCGCCGCGCGTGGCTGGAGCAGACCCAGTCCGAGGTCCGCACCACCTTCCTCAAGGAGCTCGGCAAGGGCCAGGTCAGGTCCGGCGTCGTGTCCTCGATCGTCAACTTCGGTGCGTTCGTGGACCTCGGTGGCGTCGACGGTCTCGTCCACGTCTCCGAGCTGTCCTGGAAGCACATCGACCACCCGTCCGAGGTCGTCGAGGTGGGCCAGGAGGTCACCGTCGAGGTGCTCGACGTGGACATGGACCGCGAGCGTGTCTCCCTGTCGCTGAAGGCGACGCAGGAGGACCCGTGGCAACACTTCGCCCGCACCCACGCCATCGGCCAGGTCGTGCCGGGCAAGGTCACCAAGCTCGTACCGTTCGGTGCGTTCGTGCGCGTCGAGGAGGGCATCGAGGGTCTGGTCCACATCTCCGAGCTGGCCGAGCGCCACGTGGAGCTGCCGGAGCAGGTCGTCAACGTGGGCGACGACATCTTCGTCCGCGTCATCGACATCGACCTGGAGCGTCGCCGCATCTCGCTGTCGCTCAAGCAGGCCAACGACGCGTCCGTCGTCTCCGACGACTTCGACCCGACGCAGTACGGCATGGCCGCCGAGTACGACGAGCAGGGGAACTACAAGTATCCCGAGGGCTTCGACCCCGAGACCAACGAGTGGCTCGAGGGCTTCGAGACCCAGCGCGAGAAGTGGGAGAAGCAGTACGCCGAGGCCCACTCGCTGTGGGAGGCCCACAAGACGCAGGTCGAGGAGGCCGCCAAGGCCGACGCCGAGGCAGCCGCCAACCCGGAGGCCGCGACGTCCTACTCCTCCGGTGGCAGCGCCACCGAGAGCGTGTCGACGTCCTCGTCGTCCTCCTCGTCGTCGTCGTCCTCCTCCTCGTCCAACGAGGGCACCCTCGCCTCCGACGAGGCGCTGGCCGCTCTCCGCGAGAAGCTCACCGGCTCCAACTGAGCCCACTGACCAGGCGCTCACGGCCTGATCACGTCGACGGCCCCGTCCACCCCTGCTGTGGGCGGGGCCTCGTCGTGCCCGCCCTGGTGAGTGCCTCTGGCAGCCCCGGTGCGTCGCCTGGTGCCTCGCCCGGTGGGTCGCCTGCTGCGTCGCCCGGTGCGTCGTCAGGGCCCCGGCGGGTGCCCGGGCCCCGGCGCGAGTAGCCTCGGTGCATGGTTCGCATCGGTCTGACAGGTGGCATCGGGTCCGGCAAGTCGACCGTGTCGCGTCGTCTCGGCGAGCTGGGGGCGGTGGTCGTGGACGCCGACCAGCTGGCGCGCGAGGTCCTGGCTCCCGGCTCGGAGGGTTTGCAGGCCGTCCAGGAGAGGTTCGGCGACGGCGTCGTCGGTCCCGACGGTGCGCTCGACCGCGGGGCGCTCGGTGGCATCGTCTTCGCCGACGAGCGGTCCCGCCGAGACCTCGAGGCCATCACGCACCCGTTGATCGCGCGGCGGACCGCGCAGCTCATGGCCGAGGCGGGGGAGGACGCCATCGTCGTGCACGACGTCCCCCTGCTGGTCGAGAAGCACATGGGACCGGCCTACCACCTCGTCGTCGTGGTGGAGGCCGACCACGACTCGCGGGTCCGCCGGCTCGAGGGACGCGGCCTCAGCGAGCAGGACGCGCGGGCCCGCATGGAGCACCAGGCGACCGACGAGCAGCGGCGCGCGGCCGCGGACGTGCTGATCGACAACAACGGCACGGCCGAGGACCTCGTCGCCGAGGTGGACCGGGTCTGGCACGAGCGGTTGAGACCGTATGCCGACAACGTGCGCACCCGCACGCGCGCCCGCCGGCCCGACGTCCCCACCCTGGTCGCCTACGACGAGACCTGGCCCCAGCAGGCCGACCGCCTCATCGCCCGGATCAGTGCCGCGATGGGGACCCGCGCCCCGGAGATCGAGCACATCGGGTCCACCGCGGTGCCCGGGCTGGCCGGCAAGGACGTCATCGACCTGCAGATCGGCGTGCCGGACCTGCACGACGCCGACGACCCGGAGTTCGTCCGCACCCTCGAGGACCTCGGGTTCCCGCGGTCCAAGGACAACACGATGGACAACGTCAAGGACGAGCTGCCGGACCCCTCGCTGTGGGTCAAGCGCTTCCACGGATCCTGCGACCCGGGCCGGATCGTCCACGTGCACGTGCGCGAGACGGAGGGTGCGGGTTGGCAGTACGCCCTGCTCTACCGCGACTGGCTGCGGTCCGACGCGGACGCCCGCGCGGACTACCTGACCGAGAAGCGACGGCTGGCCGGAACCTGCGCCACGACCACGGAGTATGCCGAGGCCAAGGAGCCGTGGTTCAACCACATCTGGCCGCGCATGCAGTCCTGGGCCCGCCGGACCGGCTGGCACTCCTGATCGGCAGCGAGCCGGTCGGCAGGCTCCTTGGGAGGCTCAGGCGGTGGCCGGCCGGGGGCGTCGTCCGAACGCCAGCCAGCCGCCCCAGCGGGTGCGCCCCACCGTGCGCTCCGCGACGACCGGGACGGCGATGGCGACGGCGATCCCGAGGACGAAGAGCAGCGACGTCGACGTGAGCCCGAGCTTGGTCAGCACGATGCGGCTGCCCGCGGCCCCGAGGACGTGCCACAGGTAGATGCCATAGCTGTAGGCCCCGAGGCGAGCGAGCGTCGAGGCGTGCAGCCGGCCGCGGACGAGGTAGACGAGCAGCAGGGCGCAGAGCCCGGTGGCCAGGCCGTGCAGCCGCACGACGGCGGAGGGCAGGCCCTCGGCGAGGCCGAGCGCGCCCGTGACCAGCAGGAGGGTGGTGACGGCGGCGAGCGCCCCGACGCGCGGAGCCGTCGTCCTGAGGCCGAAGCGCTGCAGGCCCGCGCCGACGAGGAAGAAGGGCCACAGCCAGGTGGCCTGGTTGATGGCGAAGACGTTGCCCTGGGCCGGGACCTGGACGAGCGCCGCCAGGGCGAACGCGCCGGCGACCAGGCACGCGTGGGACCGGGCGGTCCACCGCGGGGCATGGGCGTCGAGGAGGGCGGTGAGGCTGAAGATCACCATGGCGGCCAACAGGAACCACAGGTGCTGGTAGCCGAAGAGGACCAGCTGCACGAGAGAGTCCGGGCCGGGCTTCTCGTTGGTGGCCGGGACCGCCGCCTGGACGGCCATGGTGGTGAGCCCGACGAAGAGCAGAGGGACGAGCAGGCGATCGACCTTGCGGCGCAGGAAGCCGGGCACCGCGTCGGCCCCACGGACCGGCCGCAGGGCGTAGACGTAGCCGGACAGCAGCGTGAAGAACGGCATCCGGATGTCGTCGAGCAGCAGGTAGGCGGACCGCCAGAGCGAGTCGTCGGCGACCTGGAGCCCACGGCCCCCGTCGTCGCCGATGACGTGGCCGGCGACCATGAGGATGACCGCGAGGCCGCGCAGCGACTGCACCGAGAGGTCGGCGCGTGGGCGCGGCGCGGCGGGCGTCGCGGGGGCGGGCGTGGGCCGGGCGGGCAGGGTCGCACAGAGGGAGGTCGCAGGCACGGGTCGTCGGAACCTTCGGGTCGGGGTCGGGGCAACGGCGCATGCGGCTTCGGATGCCAAACCACCCTAACCGGGATGATTGCCGTATCCGAACGCGTCCGTTGCGTCGCGATGAAGGGGCAGGGACGGGTTGCCCCGTCCCGCCGACTCAGCTCTCGGGGCGGCCCAGGCTCCAGTAGCCCATGAAGGCGACCCGGTCCCGCGGCCAGCCTCGCTCGCCCACCAGGTGCCGGCGCAGCCGCCGGATGAGGCCGCTCTCCCCGGCGAGCCAGGCGTAGTGGTCCGCGCTGGCGTGCTGCGGCTCGTCCCACAGGATCTCCTCCGGGCCGGTGGAGAGCGCCTCCCGCCGAGCCACCTCGGACTCCTCCAGCGGGCTCCAGGCCGTATGCCGGACCGCCTCCTCCAGCGCCTCCCCGTGCGGGCGGGCGCCCCTGGGGAGGACGGAGACGGTGACGCCGGGGGGCGCGTCCAGGGCGAGGTCGCCGTCACTGCTGGCGGTGCTGTCGCTGGTGGAGATGTCGCTGTCGCTGCTCGGCACCTCCAGGAGCACCTCGCCCGTCACGTGGTCACCGAGGCTCTCGAGGATGGAGGCGATGGCGGGCAGCGCCGTCTCGTCGCCGGCGAGCAGGACCTGCGTCGCCCGGCCGGGGTGCCAGGCGATGCCGCAGCGGTCGGCGCCGGGGGCTCCCGCCACGGGGCACACGGCCACCAGGGGATCGCCTGGTCGCGCCGTCGTGGCCCAGCGGCCGGCGGGCCCGGGGTGGTCGTGGAGGACCAGGTCGACGACGAGGGCGCGGTCCTGCGGGCGGACGGCCCGGGCGGTGTAGGTGCGCACCGCAGGTCGAGCGTCGTCGGGCAGCGCGCGCCAGGCGTCGTACCACCTCGCGTCCCTCGGGAGGTCCTGCAGCGTGTCCCCCTCGGCGCGGGGGAGGACGAGCTTGATCCGGCGGTCCAGCGTGGTCGGGTGGACGCGATCCAGGTCGGGTCCCGTGAGCACGACCCGCCGCAGGTAGGGGGTGAGGTCCTCGACGGACTCGACCACGACGTCGCGGGGCAGGTAGAGGTCGGCAGCCACGGGGCGACCCTAGCACCGAGTAGGCAAGGCTTGCCTAACCCGGCGCGACCGACTGGGTCGAGCGAGGGCGGCGGGTCGCATCGGCGAGGGGGTATGTCGGACCCGAGCCCTAGGCTGGGTCGCATGCGACCGACGACCGACCTCCAGCGCAGCGTGGCCCCCTTCCACGTGGTCTCCGACTTCTCCCCGTCCGGCGACCAGCCGACGGCGATCGCCGAGCTGACCCGGCGGATCAACGCGGGGGAGCAGGACGTCGTGCTGCTGGGCGCCACCGGCACCGGCAAGTCCGCGACGACCGCCTGGCTCATCGAGCAGGTGCAGCGACCGACGCTGGTCATGGCGCCCAACAAGACCCTGGCGGCCCAGCTGGCCAACGAGTTCCGGGAGCTGCTGCCGGACAACGCGGTCGAGTACTTCGTCAGCTACTACGACTACTACCAGCCCGAGGCGTACATCGCTCAGACGGACACCTACATCGAGAAGGACTCGTCGATCAACGACGAGGTCGAGCGGCTCCGGCACAGCGCCACCAACTCGCTGCTCACGCGGCGGGACACGGTCGTGGTCGCGTCCGTGTCGTGCATCTACGGCCTCGGCACCCCGCAGGAGTACGTCGACCGGATGGTCCGCCTCAAGGTCGGCCAGGAGATCGAGCGGGACGAGCTGCTGCGCCGCTTCGTGACCATGCAGTACGCCCGCAACGACCTGTCGTTCACGCGCGGTACCTTCCGGGTCCGGGGCGACACGGTCGAGATCATCCCGCAGTACGAAGAGCTGGCCATCCGCATCGAGTTCTTCGGCGACGAGGTCGAGCGGCTCTACACCCTGCACCCCCTCACCGGCGAGGTCGTGCGCGAGGAGGAGGAGATGTACGTCTTCCCCGCGACGCACTACGTGGCCGGCGAGGAGCGCATGGAGCGCGCGATCGGCGGCATCGAGCGTGAGCTGGAGGCCCAGCTGTCCACCTTCGAGCAGCAGGGCAAGCTGCTGGAGGCGCAGCGGCTGCGCATGCGCACCACCTACGACATCGAGATGATGCGCCAGGTGGGCTCCTGCTCGGGCATCGAGAACTACTCGATGCACATCGACGGACGCTCGCCGGGGTCGGCGCCCAACACCCTCCTCGACTACTTCCCCGAGGACTTCCTCCTCGTGATCGACGAGTCGCACGTGACCGTGCCGCAGATCGGCGCGATGTTCGAGGGGGACATGTCCCGCAAGCGCCAGCTGGTCGACCACGGCTTCCGCCTGCCGAGCGCGATGGACAACCGCCCGCTCAAGTGGGAGGAGTTCCTCGAGCGGATCGGGCAGACGGTCTACCTGTCGGCGACCCCGGGGCCCTACGAGCTGGCCAAGGGCGACGGCGCCGTGGAGCAGATCATCCGCCCCACCGGTCTGATCGACCCCGAGATCGTCCTCAAGCCCACCAAGGGCCAGATCGACGACCTGCTGCACGAGATCGGGGAGCGCACGGCCAAGGACGAACGCGTGCTGGTCACGACCCTCACCAAGAAGATGGCCGAGGACCTGACCGACTACCTCCTCGAGAAGGGCGTGCGGGTCCGCTACCTGCACTCCGAGGTCGACACCCTGCGCCGCGTCGAGCTGCTCCGCGAGCTGCGCATGGGGGAGTACGACGTGCTGGTGGGCATCAACCTGCTGCGCGAGGGCCTGGACCTGCCGGAGGTGTCGCTCGTCAGCATCCTGGACGCCGACAAGGAGGGCTTCCTGCGGTCTGCCCGGTCCCTGATCCAGACGATCGGTCGTGCCGCCCGCAACGTCTCCGGACAGGTGCACATGTATGCCGACACGATCACCCCCTCGATGGAGGAGGCGATCGGCGAGACCAACCGTCGCCGCGAGAAGCAGGTCGCCTACAACCGGGAGCACGGCATCGACCCCCAGCCGCTGCGCAAGCGGATCGCCGACATCACGGACCTCATCGCCAAGGAGGAGGCCGACACCGAGGCGCTCCTCGGCAGCGGGCGCGGTCAGTCGCGGGCCAAGGGCAAGGGCCGCGGCGCCGTCGCGGGTGCTGCCGCCGGCGACAAGGGCGCGCTGCTCCAGCAGGCCCAGTCCATGCCCGCGGCCGAGCTCGCCGAGCTCATCCAGGAGATCACCCAGCAGATGCACCAGGCCGCCGCAGAGCTGCACTTCGAGCTCGCGGCCCGGTTGCGCGACGAGCTCGGGGACCTCAAGAAGGAGCTGCGCCAGATGACGGAGGCCACCAAGTGACCGGGGACGAGTCCCGGCGGCGCGAGGCCGACGCGGGCGACGAGGGCGTGGACGAGGAGCCGGGCACGTCGGAGGGTGGCGATGGCGCGGGGCTGATCGGCTACTGCCTCGCCAAGCCCGGCGCCTGGCGTGACGAGCCGTGGGAGGGCGACGTCGTGGCCAAGGTCGGCGACAAGATCTTCGCCTTCATGGGCGCGGGCGACGCCGTCGGCCTCAAGCTGGGGCGCAACCGCGACGAGGCCGACGAGTGGCTGCGGCGCTACCCGCAGGACGCCTCGGTCTCGGCCTACATCGGCCGTCACGGGTGGAACGTCCTGCGCGTGGGCGCGGGGATCCCGGCGGACGAGATCCGCGAAGCGATCGACGAGTCCTACGACCGCGTGGTGTCCGCGCTGCCGAGGAGCAGACGGCCGGCCTGAGCGGGCACGGCGCGAGGAACACCCGTGACTGTGAAAGAATCACGCGATCGACCACGGAGGGGAGTATCCCCAACGCGGTGGCCTCGTCAGCACGGACCTGGGCGGACACGTCGTTCCAGGGGCCCGGGGCACCGGTCCGCCTCGGGCGGGAGAGACCTCCGACGAACGGCCTCCCCCTCCCCACCGAAAGGCCTCGTCCAACCGTGAACATCCCCACCTGGGTCTGGATCGCCTCCGTCGGCGTCACCGTCCTCTTCCTGGTCTTCGACGTCATCCACATGGCCCGCAACCCGCACACGCCGACCATGAAGGAGTGCCTGCGCCACCTGGCCTTCTTCGTCGGCTCGGCGATCGTCTTCGGCATCGGGGTGTGGTCCTTCGCCGGCGCCGACTACGGCCTGCAGTTCTTCGCCGGGTGGTTGACCGAGTACTCCCTCTCGATCGACAACCTCTTCATCTTCCTGATCATCATGAGCAAGTTCGCGGTGCCGGAGAAGCTCCAGCAGACCGCCCTGATGATCGGCATCATGATCGCGCTGGTCCTGCGCGGCATCTTCATCGCCGTCGGAGCCACGCTCATCAACCAGTTCGCCTGGATCTTCTACCTCTTCGGTGCCTTCCTCATCTACACCGCCGTCAAGCTGGCCTTCGAGGGTGAGAGCGACGACGACGAGTACGAGGAGAACGCCTTCACGAAGTGGGTGACCCGTCGCTTCCCCGCCACCTCCGAGTGGCACGGCCCCAAGATGTTCGCGCACGTCGACGGCAAGAAGGTCATCACGCCGATGTTCCTGGTGATCCTCGCGCTGGGCACCACGGACCTGCTGTTCGCCCTCGACTCGATCCCGGCGATCTTCGGCCTCACCAAGGAGCCCTTCCTGGTGCTGATGGCCAACATCTTCGCGCTGATGGGTCTGCGACAGCTCTACTTCCTCATCGGTGGCCTGCTCAAGCGGCTCGTCTACCTCGGGCTCGGCCTGGCGGTCCTGCTGGCCTTCATCGGCGTCAAGCTGATCCTGCACGCCATGCACGAGAACACCCTCCCGTTCATCAACGGCGGCCACCACATCGAGTGGGCCCCCGAGATCCCGATCGGTGTCTCCCTGGGTGCGATCGTGCTGATCCTCGGGGTCACGACGGTCGCGAGCCTGTGGAAGTCCAAGAAGGACGAGAAGGCCGGTCTCGAGCACTGACCGGTCGACGGGCTCCTCGGGCCCCGGGTCAGCCGATGTCGGCGGCCCGGGGCCTGCTCGTGCCCATGACGATCGCGCTCGCGACGACCACGAGCGTCATGCCCACCAGCTGGAGGCCGTCGAGGGTCTGGTGCAGCACCAGGAACCCGGCGAGCGCGGCGGTGGCCGGCTCGAGCGACAGGAGCACCCCGAACACCCGGGCGTCCAGGTGACGAAGCGCGAGCAGCTCGAAGGAGTAGGGGATCACGCTCGACAGCAGGGCGATGCCGACGCCGGCGGCGACGATCGTCGCCGTCACCCGCGAGAGGTCCACGGTCGCGACACCGACCGGGATGACGAGCACGGAGGCCACGACCATCGCGAGCGTCAATCCCTCCAGCTGCTCGAAGTGCCGGCCCACCCGTTGGCTGCAGACGATGTAGGCCGCCCAGAACGCTCCGGCGGACGCCGCGAACGCGATCCCGACGTGGTCCAGCTCCGCCCACGGCACGGTGAGGGCACCGGAGATCAGGGCCACCCCACCCAGCGCGGCCAGGACGGCCACCGAGTCCGTCCAGCGCCGTGACAGCGCCGCGGACAGCGCCAGCGGACCGACGAACTCGATGGTGACCGCGACGCCGATGGGGAGGCGCTCGAGGGAGGCGTAGAAGGTGGAGTTCATCAGCGCCAGGCTCACGCCGAACGCGAGGACGGCCCACCAGGCCCGTCGGCTGTGGCCACGAAGCCGGGGGCGGGCGACGACCAGCAGGATCAGGACGGCGAGGCCGAGTCGCAGGGCCACGGTGGCGATGGGCCCGATCACCGGCACCAGCAGGGCGGCCAGGGCGCCGCCGAACTGCACGGAGACGATGGCGGCGAGCACGAGGAGCAGGGGAGTGCTGCGGCGGGTGGGGGTCGTCATACGGCAGCCTCCAGGCGTCCGACGGCGGTGAGGGTCGCGCGGCGGTCGTCGTCGAGCCCTTCCTCCACGACCACGGCGCCGCGCTGAGGTGCGTGCAGCATGACGCCGGGGCGCACGACCAGGCCGACGTGGTGCGCCGGCTCGTCCGCCCGCGCGAAGAAGTAGAGGTCACCGGCAGTCTCCGCCCCGAGGGCCACGGGCGTCGTGACGGCCTGCTGGTCGTGGGCGTCGCGGGGGACCACGACGCCGAGGCTGCGGGCGGCCAGGTGGACCAGGCCGGAGCAGTCCAGCGCACCGGGGGAGGTCCCACCCCAGACGTATGCCGTGCCCAGGTGCGCCCGGGCCTCCTCCAGGAGGGCCTCGCCGCTCCAGGGGATCGCGGGCCTCGGGGGCTGCGGCAGGACCAGGACCGGGTCCGGCGCGACGTCGGCGACCCGCACCCAGCCGGGATAACCACGAGGGTCGAGGCTGCTGGGCTGCCAGGGCGCCACGACGTGAGCCCAGCCGGCGTCCCGCCCCGTCACGAGGACGGGCTCGGCACGGACGACCTGGGTGGCTCGGGCTGAGTCCTGCTCGTCCAGGTCGGCCTGGTCGGCGTACTCGTCCAGGTCGGCCTGCTGCGGACGGGTCCAGACGTCGGCCACGTCGGTGCGGACGAGGTGGAGTGCGGTCACCCGCGTCATACTGCCTGCATGCAGCCGATCGACGCGAGCCAGACCCTCCAGCGCGACCTCAAGGACATCGTCCGTCACGCCCCCGGGAGGCTGAGCATCCAGGTGGTCGGCCCGGCGGGGGTCGTCGCCGGCTGGGACTCCGACCGCGAGGTGCCGGCCGCCAGCCTGGTCAAGGTGCTCGTGCTGGTGGCGACGCTGCGCGAGGTCGAGGCGGGCCGGCTGAGCCTCGACCAGACCCTCGAGATCCCCGAGGCGCGCGTGGGCGGGGCGGGGGCGCTCAGCCTCCTGCCGTCGGTGGCCGAGCTGTCGGTGGTCGAGCTGCTGCGCCTCATGGTGACGCTGTCCGACAACGACGCGGCCAACCTGCTGCTGCGGCTGCTGGGGCACGACCGGGTCACCCGGTGCGGTGTGGAGCTCGGGCTCCGGCACACCCACGTCCGGCGTGACCTGATGGACGACGGATCGGCCAGGGAGGGCCGGGACAACACGACGACGGCGACCGATCAGGCGGGGCTGCTAGCGGTCCTGCGATCCGGCGAGGCGCTCGGGGAGCAGCAGACCCGGCTGGCGCTCGCCCTGCTGTCGGAGCAGCAGCACGCCTACGGCGTGACCGCGCTGCTGCCCGACGGGGTGGTGCGCGGGTCCAAGCCCGGAGACCTGCCGGGCGTCCGCCACGACGTCGCCCTGATCGAGGCCGGTGGGGCCTGGGCCGCGGTGGCGGTGACAGCCACGGGGATGTACGACGAGCGCTACGGGCAGGACTACTCGGTGAGCGTGCTGCCGGCGCTGGCCGCCGTCGGCGAGGCCGTGCTCGGCTGGCTCACCCCTGCGGAGCAGCCGGCCTGACGCCGATCTCCTCGCGGGCCGCGACGAAGGCCTCGACGCAGGAGCGCACGTCGTCCTCCGAGTGCGCCGCCGACAGCTGCACCCGGATGCGGGCGCGTCCCTGCGGCACCACCGGATAGCTGAACGGGATGACGTAGACACCTCGCTCGAGCATGGCGTCCGCCACCTGGCCCGCCTCGCGGGCGCCGTCCTCGCCGGGGAACATCACGGGGATGATGGCGTGCTCGCCCGGCAGCAGCTCGAAGCCCGCCTCCGTCATCAGCCGGCGGAAGAGCTCGGCGTTGCGCTGCAGCACCTTGCGGGGCTCGGCGGAGTCGCGGGCGATCTCGAGGGCCTTGAGCGACCCCGCCACGACCGAGGGCGCCACGGCGTTGGAGAAGAGGTAGGGGCGCGACCGCTGGCGCAGGAGGTCGACGATCTCCTGGTGCGCGCTGATGTAGCCGCCCGAGGCACCGCCGAGGGCCTTGCCGAGGGTGCCCGACAGGATGTCGACCCGGTCCATCACGCCGAAGTGCTCGGGGGTGCCACGACCGCCGTCGCCCACGAAGCCGACGGCGTGCGAGTCGTCGACCATGACCATCGCCCCGAACTCCTCGGCCAGGTCGCAGATGTCGCGCAGGGGGGCGAGGTAGCCGTCCATGGAGAACACGCCGTCGGTGACGACGACGACCCGCCGCGCATCCTGGTCGCGGGCGGTCTCCAGCTGGGTGCGCAGGTCGGCCATGTCGGCGTTCTTGTAGCGGAACCGACGGGCCTTGGACAGGCGGATGCCGTCGATGAGGGAGGCGTGGTTGAGCTCGTCGCTGATGATGGCGTCCTCGGCGCCGAAGAGCACCTCGAACACACCGCCGTTGGCGTCGAAGCACGAGCTGTAGAGGATCGTGTCCTCCGTCCCCAGGAAGTCGGACAGCGCGGCCTCCAGGTCCTTGTGCTGGCTCTGGGTGCCGCAGATGAACCGGACGCTGGCCATCCCGAAGCCCCACTCGCGCAACGCCTCCGCGGCGGCCCGCTCCACCTCGGGGTGGTCGGCCAGGCCCAGGTAGTTGTTGGCGCAGAAGTTGAGGGCCTCCGCGCGGTTGGTGGTGACGTGCGCCGACTGGGGGCTGGTCAGCTGCCGCTCGGACTTCCACAGACCCGCGTCCTTGATCTCCTGCAGGGTGGTGGCGAGCTCGTCCTTCGTCGTTCCGTACATCGGGTCTCCTTGGGTGCGTGAGGGATCGGGCAGCAGCTCGGGTCGGGGGCGGGTCCGGCCGGGACGGACGGCGCGCGAGGGTCAGTCGGCGATCTCGAGGACGACTTTGCCGCACTCGCCCGAGCGGGCCGCCGCCCAGGCCTCGGGCCACTGCTCGAGCCCGACGCGGTGGGTGATGACCGACCGCACGGCGTCGCGCAGGGCGGCGCTCGTCTGCAGCATGAAGGTCATGTGGTACCACGTCTCGAACATCTCGCGGCCGTAGATGCCCTTGATCGTGAGCATGTGCGTGATCACGGTGCCCCAGTCGACGGGGAAGCCCTCCTTGGGCAGGCCCAGCATCGAGATCTTGGCGCCGAAGTTGCAGTTGTCGATCATGGCCTTCATCGCGGCGGGGGCGCCGGACATCTCCATGCCGAGGTCGAAGCCCTCGGTCATGCCGAGCTCGCGCTGCACGTCGCTCAGGGACTCGCGACCGACGTTGACCACCCGCGTCGCGCCGGCACCGGAGGCCAGGCCGAGGCGGAAGTCGCTGAGGTCGGTCACCACGACGTGGCGGGCGCCGGCGTGCCGGGCGATCGCCGCGGCCATCACCCCGATGGGTCCGGCGCCGGTGATGAGCACGTCCTCCCCGACCATGGGGAACTGCAGGGCCGTGTGCGTGGCGTTGCCGAAGGGGTCGAACAGCGCACCCAGCTCGGGGTCGATGTCGTCGGGCTGCACCCAGACGTTGGCGGCAGGGACGACCACGTGGTCGGCGAACGCCCCGTCGCGGTTGACGCCGATGCTGCTGGTGTGGAGGCACATGTGTCGCCGCCCGGCGCGGCAGTTGCGGCACATCCCGCACACGACGTGGCCCTCGACCGAGCAGCGCTGGCCGACCTGGAGGTTGCCCGACCCGTGGGCCGTCACGACGTCGTCGGCGATGTCGACGATCTCGCCGTAGAACTCGTGCCCCAGGGTCATGGGTGGGCGGACCATCGACGCCGCCCAGTCGTCCCACTGCTCGAGGTGCAGGTCGGTGCCGCACAGACCGGCCCGCAGGACCCTGATCTTGACCTCGCCCGGACCGACCTGGGGCTCGGGGACCTCTCTCAGCTCGAGACCGGGACCGGCGTGGGGCTTGACGAGCGCGCGCATGAGGACACTTCCTTGAGAGATTCTCCGTCGAACACCGAGGACGGCGCCAAATCTAACGGCTGGGCCGGGCAGGTCCCACTGCGGGGTGGGGCCGGTCGGCCGTCACCAGCGGCGGGCGCGCCACTCGTCGAGGTTGGGACGCTCCGCGCCCAGGGTG
>NZ_DLOE01000006.1:20724-162391 GCF_002479615.1 Arsenicicoccus sp. UBA7492
AGACCCAGTCCGCGTCGTCGTACTCCCCGAAGATGCGGGTCTCGACGTCGTCGATCAGCTGGTCGAAGGACTGGCCGGGGTTCTTGGTGTTGCCGACGCCACCGGGGAACAGGCTGTCGCCGGTGAACAGGTGCGAGTCGCCCTCGGGGTCGTCGTAGGCGAGGGCGATCCCGCCGGGGGTGTGACCGCGCAGCTCGATGACCGTGAGGGTGCTCTCGCCCAGGGTGATCGTGTCGCCGTGCGCGAGCTCGCGGTCAGGACGGACCGGCAGCGCCGCGCCGTCCGCCGCGGAGGCGGCGGTCTCGACGCCGGTGTCCTCCACGACGTCCTTGAGCGCCCGCGTGTGGTCCCAGTGCTGGTGCGTCGTGACGAGCAGGTCCAGCCGGCCCGTGCCCTCGGCCACCAGGGCGGTGATCCGGCCGGCGTCGTCGGCGGCGTCGACCAGCAGCTGCCGGCCGGTCGCACGGTCGGTGAGCAGGTAGACGTTGTTGTGCATGGACGACACCGCGGCCTTGCGGATGGTCAGGTGCGGCAGCTCGCGCACGTCGCTGGGGCCGCCGGGGGCGACGTCGCCGGTGTAGGTCACGGAAGGTCCTCCATGGGTGTGAGATCGGGGAGCAGGTCGGGGGAGGGAGCAACGATCTGGTCGGGTCGTCCACGGACGAGCCACAGGAGCAGGCCCGCCCGAGGCCCGCTGACGGTGGGGCGGCCGTCGCCGACGGCGACGACGTCGCGCTCGTCGGTGCGCAGGGTCATCGACGGGCACCGGGCGTCGGTCCGCAGGTCCGCGACGGCCTCGTCGAACCAGCGCCGCACGGCCTGGGGCGGGGCGTCGGCGAAGGTGTGGCCCGCGTCGAGGTCGACGTGGTGCCACACGACCTCGCGGAGCCGGTGGCCGGGGAGGTCGGCGCCCGCCAGCCTGGTCATGGCCGCAGGGTCGTTGCCGGCCTGGGCGGTCTGGGTCAGCGCGGCCTTGGGCATGGCCGCGAGGGCGTCGACGATCTGCTGGCAGGTGTCGCGCAGCTCGGTGAGCAGGTCGTCGTACGACGATGCCGCGCCGCGCTCGATGTCGGCGTCCCGCTCCTCGCGCGAGGGGTACATCGGCGTCGGGTCGCCCTCGACGGTCGCCACGAGGTTGAGCATCGCCCGCGCGTTGCGGCTGACGTGGCTGATCACGTGGGCCCGGCTCCAGCCCTCGCACAGAGACGGGTGCCGTATGCCGTCCGCGCCCAGCGCCTCGACGGTGGCGACGAGGCGCGCCGACTCCACCCGCAGCAGCGCGAGGTCGGCGGCGTGCTGCTGGGCCGGGGCGTCCGTCATACGGACAAGACTAGACGAGCCGGGGGAGAGGTGCCTGGCAGCGCGCGGGCGCCCGGGGCGAGGTGCCGCGGTGTCAGGGAGGGGGTATGTCGGTGGTGGCCCCTAGCATTGCGGACGTGCCTGATGCTTCTGTCGCCCCTCGCCGCGCCCACGACCGCCTGATCGTCCGTGGAGCGCGCGAGCACAACCTCCGCAACGTCTCGGTCGACCTGCCGCGCGACTCCCTGGTGGTCTTCACCGGGCTGTCGGGCTCGGGCAAGTCGTCGCTGGCGTTCGACACGATCTTCGCCGAGGGCCAGCGTCGCTACGTCGAGAGCCTGTCCGCCTACGCCCGTCAGTTCCTCGGCCAGATGGACAAGCCCGACGTCGACTTCATCGAGGGACTGTCCCCGGCGGTCTCGATCGACCAGAAGTCGACCAACCGCAACCCGCGCTCGACGGTGGGGACCATCACCGAGGTCTACGACTACCTCCGGCTGCTGTTCGCCCGTGCCGGGCACCCCCACTGCCCCGTGTGCGGCGAGCCCGTCGGCCGCCAGAGCCCGCAGCAGATCGTCGACCAGCTGCTCGCCCTGCCCGAGCGCACGCGCTTCCAGGTGCTGGCTCCCGTGGTCCAGGGCCGCAAGGGCGAGTTCGTGGACCTGTTCGCCGAGCTGCAGACCAAGGGCTTCTCCCGCGCGCGGGTGGACGGCGAGACCGTGTCGCTGACCGAGCCGCCGACGCTGGAGAAGCAGCGCAAGCACACCATCGAGGTGGTGGTCGACCGCCTGGTCGCCAAGGGTGACGACAGCACCAGCAAGCGGCGGCTCACCGACTCCGTCGAGACGGCCCTGCGACTGACGGGCGGCATCCTGATCGTGGACTTCGTCGACGTCAACGGCGGCGACGTCGACGACGACGGCCAGGCCCTCCCGCAGCAGCGGCGGTTCTCCGAGAAGATGGCCTGCCCCAACAACCACCCCCTGTCCATCGACGAGGTGGAGCCCCGGTCCTTCTCGTTCAACTCCCCGTTCGGCGCCTGCCCCAAGTGCACCGGCCTGGGCACCGAGCTCGAGGTGGACCCGGACCTGCTGATCCCCGACGACGAGCTGAGCATCCGCGACGGCGCCATCGCCCCGTGGGCCCAGGGCTCCGGCGCCCAGGACTACTTCCTGCGCGTCATCGACGCGCTGGCCAAGGACCTGTCGTTCAGCCTGGACGCGCCCTGGCGATCCCTGCCCGAGCGCGCCAAGGAGGCGCTGCTGCACGGGCAGGACTACAAGGTCCACGTCAAGTACCGCAACCGCTACGGCCGGGACCGGTCCTACACCACCGGCTTCGAGGGCGTAGTGCCGTTCGTGCGGCGGCGGCACGCCGAGACGGAGTCCGAGTGGTCGCGCGAGCGCTACGAGGGCTACATGCGCGAGATCCCGTGCCCGGCCTGCAACGGAGCGCGCCTCAAGCCGGAGATCCTGTCGATCCTCCTCGGCGGCCGGTCGATCGCCGAGGTGTGCGCCCTGTCCATCGACGAGTGCGCGGCCTTCCTGCGCGACGTGGAGCTCACGGCCCGCGAGCAGCAGATCGCCGAGCGGGTGATCAAGGAGATCCACGCGCGGCTCGGCTTCCTGCTCGACGTCGGCCTCGACTACCTCTCGCTGGACCGTCCGGCCGGCACGCTGTCCGGCGGCGAGGCGCAGCGGATCCGCCTCGCGACGCAGATCGGGTCCGGGCTGGTGGGTGTGCTCTACGTCCTCGACGAGCCCTCCATCGGCCTGCACCAGCGGGACAACCACCGGCTGATCGAGACGCTGACCCGGTTGCGGGACCTCGGCAACACGCTGATCGTCGTCGAGCACGACGAGGACACCATCGCCACCGCGGACTGGGTCGTCGACATCGGCCCGGGCGCCGGCGAGCACGGCGGGCACGTCGTCCACAGCGGGTCGGTGGCCGACCTGCTCACCAACGACGAGTCCCTCACCGGGCGCTACCTGTCGGGCCGTCGCGAGATCCCCATGCCGGCCGTCCGCCGCCCGCAGGAGCCGGGACGCGAGGTGTCCGTCGTCGGCGCCAAGGAGCACAACCTGCACGGCGTGGACGTGTCCTTCCCGCTGGGCAACCTCGTCGCGGTGACCGGCGTGTCCGGCTCGGGCAAGTCGACCCTGGTCAACGACATCCTCTACACCGTGCTCGCCAACAAGCTCAACGGTGCCCGTCAGGTGCCCGGGCGGCACCGCACGGTGACGGGTCTGGAGCACCTCGACAAGGTCGTCCACGTGGACCAGTCGCCGATCGGCCGCACGCCGCGCTCCAACCCGGCGACCTACACCGGGGTGTTCGACCACATGCGCAAGCTCTTCGCGCAGACCACCGAGGCCAAGATCCGCGGCTACCAGCCGGGACGGTTCTCGTTCAACGTCAAGGGCGGTCGCTGCGACAACTGCAACGGCGACGGCACCATCAAGATCGAGATGAACTTCCTCCCGGACGTCTACGTCCCCTGCGAGGTGTGCCACGGCGCCCGCTACAACCGCGAGACGCTCGAGGTGCACTACAAGGGCAAGACGATCGCCGACGTGCTGGACATGCCCATCGAGGAGGCGTCCACCTTCTTCGAGGCCGTGCCGGCGATCTCCCGCCACCTCAAGACCCTGGTCGAGGTGGGCCTCGGCTATGTCCGCCTCGGGCAGCCGGCCACCACGCTGTCGGGCGGCGAGGCGCAGCGCGTCAAGCTGGCCGCGGAGCTGCAGAAGCGCTCCTCGGGCCGCACCATTTACGTCCTCGACGAGCCGACCACGGGTCTGCACTTCGAGGACATCCGCAAGCTCCTGCTGGTGCTGCAGGGGCTGGTCGACAAGGGCAACACGGTCCTGGTGATCGAGCACAACCTCGACGTCATCAAGAACGCCGACTGGATCGTCGACATGGGGCCCGAGGGCGGCAACCGTGGTGGCACGGTCGTCGCGACCGGCACGCCCGAGCAGGTCGCCGAGGTGCCGGGCTCCTACACCGGTCGCTTCCTCGGGCCGGTGCTGGCCAAGACCACCGAGCGGTCCGACGTCTCCATGGCGGCGCCGGTGGAGCGGCCGGTCAAGGGTGCGGCCAAGAAGGCAGCCAAGGCCGCCCAGGCCGCCGCCAAGAAGGCCGCGGCGACGACCTCCGGCAAGGCGGCGTCCACGACCAAGGGCAAGGCAACCGCCAAGAAGGCCGCCGCCACGACGTCAGCACCGCGCAAGGCCGCAGCCCCGCGCTCCGCCTGACCCTCGCGCCGCTTCGGGACGAGGCTGGGGGTCACCTGGGTAGGCATACTCTGGGCGGGGCGTCGCGTCCTGGTCAGCATGTGCTTCATGGCCAGGTTCTTCGACCCCCAGTCCTGCCCCGTCTGCAGCGCCGACCTCCCCACCTCCGTCACCCGGTGTCCCGGGTGCCGCCTGCGGCTGACCCACCCGACGGTGGGCCGGCTCGCGTGGCTCCTCACGGAGGCGGACCGCACCAGAGGCGCCCTCATCGCCGACCCGACCGCCTTCTGCGCGGACGAGCACGTCGTGCCAACGGCGCCCGCCGCCCAGGCGGCCACGTCGGGTCAGGTGGCCGCCTCGGGTCCGGCGGCTGCTTCGGGTCCGGCGGCTGCTTCGGGACACGTGGCTCATGCCGGCCTGGCCAAGGCAGCTCCAGCCAGGCAGGGCGACCTCGCTCCAGGCTCGGAGCCCGTCGGTCACACCACCGTGCGCAGCACCCTCCTCCTGGTGGGGGCGCTGTGCCTGCTGGGTGCGGGCAGCGTCTTCGCCCTGGTCACGTGGATGCTCCTGCCGTGGCAGGCCCGCCTGGTGGTCATGCTGGGGCTCGCGGTGGGTGCCGTCGGGGCCGCGGCGGTCCTGCGTCGCCGCGACCTGCCCGGGTCGGCCGAGACGGCCGGTGCCCTGGCCATCGGCTTCCACCTCATCGGTGTGGCCGTCGCCGCGCCCCGCGCGTCGGAGCCACGGATCGTCCTGGCCGTCGGGTTCGCCGCCCTGTGCCTGGTGGGCTGGAGGGTCCTGCGCCGGGGCCTGACGCACGGGGTCCAGTGGCGCAGCGCGGACGCGGCCGGCGCGCTCGGGCTGGGTGGCCTGGGGCTGCTGCTGTCGGAGCAGGTGCACGGGCACGCGCCGTGGCTCGGAGCCCTGGCGGTCGCCGGCATCCCCGTGGTGGTGGCCGCGCTGGTGCGCCGTCCCGCCCTCCTGCGACGGTCACCGGCCACCGTCGGGGCCGCGTGCCTCGTCCTCGTCCTGGTCTCGTTCGGCACGATGGGGGAGGCCGTCGATGCGATGCGGGCCGAGCGCGTCACCGGCGCCGCCCTGCTGGTCGGATGGGCGCTGCCCTGGCTGGCGCTCGTGCTGCTGGTGGGTGCGCGCACCGCGGCCGGCCGAACCACGCCGGTCGGCCGGTCCACGGGGCCCGGCCGGTCCGTGGTGCCCGGTTGGTCCACGGTGCCCGGCTGGGCCAGGGCCGGTCTGGCTCTCGACGTGGCGGCCGGCATCGTCCTCGCCGGGTGGTGGTTGTCGGCCGCACGGCATCTCTCGCTCGCGGGGAGTGCCTGGACGTCGCTGGTCGTGGTCGCGGCGGTCGGTCTGACCGGGGCGGCCGTGAGGCGGTTGACGGGTGACGGACGCATCCTGCTCGCGATGGCGCCGGGGTTGGCCGTCGCCGCGAGCGCCGTCGCGCCCGGTCTCGCGGTCGGGCTCTGGCGGGCCGCGCGTCCCGTCCCCGAGCCGGGCTCGCTGGTCTGGACCTGGCCCGCGTCGGCACTGGCGCTGACCGCGATCGTCGTCGTCTCTGGCGCGTTCCGTGGCGGGCGCGTCGATCTGCCGCGCCTCGTCGGGCTCAGCCCGGCGACCCCGGTCCTCGCGGCGCTCGTCGTGCCCTGGTGCGCCCACAGTGCCGCCTCGAGCGGGGGCTGGGCCACCGGGTGGGACGCAGGGTGGGCCGCCGGATGGATCCCGTCCGTCGGCGCCGCTGTCGTGGCGGCGGTCGTCGTGGCGGGTGGCGCGCTCCACGCCCGACGCTCCGCCCCCGATCCCTCCGCCATCGTCTGGTGGGGAGCAGCGCTGGCCCTGACCCGAGGTGACACCGAGCAGCTGGTGGCGGTGCTGCTGGTCGGCGCGGCAGGCTGCGCCGCCTGGTCCGCCATGCGGCGGCGGCGAGCCCTGGGCATGGTGGCGACCGGTCAGCTGCTCGTGGCCTGCTGGCTGCTGCTGGCGCGGGCCGACGTCACCACGCCGGAGGCCTACACGCTGGTGGCCGCGTGCTGCCTCGGCGCCTGGGCGCTGCCGGAGACGCTCACGCTCCGCACCCCGTCGATGCCGGCCTTCCCGGCCCTGGTGATGGCCCTCGCGCCCACGACGATGATGGGCGTCGTCGACACGACCTCGGTGCGGGCGCTGGTCGGCATCGTCGCCGCCGTCGCCCTGACCGCCCTCGGCGCTGCTCGCCGGAGGGCGGCCCACCTCTACGTCGGTGCCCTGGCCGCGGGGGCGCTCGCCCTGGCCCTGTGCGCACCGGTCGTCAGCCTGCTGCCGCCGTGGCTGCCCCTGGCCGTCGGTGGCGCCGTCCTCGTCGCGCTCGGCGTGACCTGGGAGGCCCGTCTCGCCGAGCTGCGGAGGGTGAGGTCCTATGCCGCTGCGCTGCGGTGAGCGCCGTCACCCGATGAGCACGTCGTCCATCTGGTCCATGGCCTGGCGGGTGCCGTCCTCGACCCCCATGTCGAGGACCTGCTGCAGGCCCTCCTGGCTGGCGAAGGTCGTCACGGCGGTCAGCGTCGTGCGCCCCGCCTCCTCCGCGAGCGAGATGCGCATCAACGAGCTCGGCAGAGAGGTGGACGGGTTGCCCTCGGCGTCGGCGAAGCCGTCCTCGACGACGAGGAGCTGCGGCTGCTGCACCTCCCGCACCGACCAGTAGCCGTGGTACTTCTCGCCCTCCGGCCCGGTCATGACGTAGCGCACGGCACCTCCCGGGACGAGCGAGTGCTCCGTGACGGTCGTGGGGTGGCTTGGCGGCCCCCACCAGCGCTCCAGCTTGCGGGGGTCGGCATACAGCTCCCACACGGCGTCGACGGGCGCGTCGAAGGACGCGGTCACCGTGATGGTGCGCGCCTGCAGGTCCTTGGTGATGTCGGTGACGGTCATGACGACTCCTTGCTGTCGTGAGGGGCGTGCTGAGCGTGTGCGTCCTGGGCGAGGATCTCGCCCATCCGGTCGATCCTGCCGCGCCAGGTCTCCTCGAGCGCCTCCAGCGCCGCCCTGGCGGTCCTGAGCGTCTGCACGTCGGCGCTGACGAGCTGCTCCCGCCCTCGCCGGGTCTTGGTGACCAGGCCGGCTGACTGCAGCGCCGCCACGTGCTTCTGGACGGCGGCGAAGCTCATGGGGTAGTCGCGGGCCAGCTCCGAGACCGAGCAGGGAGCGGCGAGGGTGCGGCTCACGATGTCGCGGCGGGTGCTGTCGGCCAGCGCGCGCAGGACGCGGTCCGTGGCTGCGTCGGCGGAGGCCGCGCCCGCAGGTGCCTGCGTCAGGGGGCCCACGGGTCAGCGCCGGACGTCGGCGACGATCTTGGTGATCCCGTTCCGATAGGTCTGGGACTCCACGACCTCGAGGGGCTGCTTGTCCTTGTCGGTGTCGCTGAACAGTCGCTTGCCCGCACCGAGGAGGACCGGGAACACCAGCAGGTGGTAGCGGTCGACCAGGCCGGCGTCGGCGAGGCCGTGCCCGAGGGTCGCGCTGCCGTGGACGATGATCGGGCCGCCGTCGGACTCCTTGAGGGCGGCCACCTCGTCGAGCGAGCGCAGGATCGTGGCGGGCCAGCGGGGGTCCTCCTGCTCTAGCGTCGTGGACACGACGTAGCGCGGCATCGCGTTGTAGCCGGGGAACTCCTCGGTCATGGACGGCCACACCGGGGCGAACGCCTCGTAGCTCGTGCGACCGACGAGCAGGGCGCCGGCCTCCTCCTGCTCGCGCCCCTTGAGCTCGTAGGCGGCGGGGTCGAGCTCGATGTCCTTGAAGGTCCAGCCGCTGCTGCGGTGACCGGGCTCGCCACCCGGGGCCTCCATGACACCGTCGAGGGACATGAACGCGGTGACGATGATGGGGCGCACGGCTTCTCCTCAGATATACAACAGAATGGTTGTACGTTACGCCCGGCCGGACCGGTACCGCAAGGGTCGAGCGGGTTCCGCGCGCGATGGCCCGGGTCCAGACTGGGGGAGGGCGCACCGGCATACGGCTGGGCACCCGACGAGAGGGGCACCACCATGCAAGGAGTCACCCCGGTCTTCTGGTTCGACGGCGACGCGGTGGACGCCGCCCGGCTGTGGACGTCCGTCATCCCCAACTCACGCATCCTCACCGACATCCCCTATCCCCAGGACGGCGGCAAGGGGGAGCCGGGGTCGGTCATGGTGGTGGAGTTCGAGCTCGACGGCAGGCCGTATGCCGGGCTCAACGGCGGACCTCAGTTCCCCTTCAGCGAGTGCGTCTCCCTCCAGGTCGTCTGCGATGACCAGGCCGAGGTCGATCGCGTCTGGGAGGCGCTGCTCGTGGGCGGGCAGGAGTCGCAGTGCGGCTGGCTGAAGGACCGGTTCGGGTTCAGCTGGCAGGTCGTGCCGCGCCGGCTCTTCGAGCTGTTCTCCTCGCCCGACCCGCAGGTGGTGTCGCGGGTCAACGCCGCCATGATGACCATGGTGCGCCTCGACGTCGCCGCGCTCGAGGCGGCGGCTGCGGGGTGACAGCACGGCGGTGGGCCCCGACCCCCGGGTCGTGCGGGGTCGGAGCCCACCGTCAGCAGACGCCGTCAGCGGCCACGGTCACCGCAACGGTGCGGTCACTCCTCCCCGAGGTAGGCCTTGCGCACCTCGTCCGAGGACAGGAGCTCTGTGCCGGTGCCGCGCAGGACGATCTTGCCGACCTCGAGGACGTAGCCGACGTCGGAGATCTTGAGCGCCGCATTGGCGTTCTGCTCGACCAGCAGGATGGTCGTGCCTTGGGCCTTGAGGGTCTGCACCGTCGACATGATCTTCTTCATCATGAGCGGCGACAGCCCCATCGACGGCTCGTCGAGCAGCATCAGGCGGGGGCGGGACATCATCGCGCGTCCCATCGCCAGCATCTGCTGCTCGCCGCCGGAGAAGGTCCCGGCCGGCTGGGCGCGGCGCTCCCGCAGGATCGGGAACAGCTCGAAGGCCGCCTCCAGGTCCTGCTTGACCGCGGGGGAGCCGTCTCTGCGGGCGAAGGCGCCCAGCATGAGGTTCTCCTCGACCGTCATGCGGGGGAAGATGCGGCGACCCTCCGGCGACTGGGCCAGGCCCAGCGTGACGATCTTGTGCGCCGGGACGTCGTCGATCCGCTTGCCCTCGAAGGAGATCGAGCCGCGGGCGGGTCGCAGCAGCCCGGAGATGGTCCGCAGCGTGGTCGTCTTGCCGGCGCCGTTGGTGCCGATCAGCGACACGACCTGACCCTCCTCGACGTCGAACGAGATGCCCTTGACGGCCTCGATCTTGCCGTAGGCGACCCGCAGGTCCTTGACCTCGAGCATGCTCATCGGCCCTCCTCCTTGTCGGCGTGGAGCTCGTTGCCGATCTCGGCGTCGAGCTCGGCGTCCGACTCGTCCGTGTCCGGGCTCCCGATGTAGGCCTCGATGACCCGCGGGTCGGACTGGACGACCGAGGGCGCGCCCTCGACCAGCGCCTCGCCGCGGACCAGGCAGAGCACCCGGTCGCAGAGGGTGAAGATGAAGCGCATGTCGTGCTCGATGACCACGACCGCCATCCCGTTGTCGCGGATCCGGAAGATGAGCTGCTGCGCCTGCTCGGTCTCGCGCGGGTTCATGCCGGCCGTCGGCTCGTCGAGCAGCACCACCTTGGGGTCCGTGGCCAGGGCCCGGGCGATCTCGAGGCGGCGCTGGTCGCCATACGGCAGGTTGCGGGCCAGCAGCTCGGCCGAGCCGCCCAGTCCCACGAACTCCAGCAGCTCCTGGGCCCGCTCGCGGGTCTCGCGCTCCTCGCGGCGGTACTTCGGGCCGCGCACGATGGAGGTGAACGGGCCCGCCGAGGTGCGGCAGAACCGACCTACCATGACGTTCTCGAGGGCGGTCATGTTGCCGAAGAGGCGGATGTTCTGGAAGGTGCGGGCCATCCCCTCCTTGACGACCAGGCCGGGCTTCGGCGGAATCTCCTTGCCCGACAGCGCGACCCGGCCCTCGGTGGGCTTGTAGAGCCCGGTCAGGCAGTTGAAGAAGGTCGTCTTGCCGGCGCCGTTGGGGCCGATGAGACCCATGATCTCGCCCTCGCGGACGACCATGTCGACCTGGTTGACGGCCGTGAGGCCACCGAAGCGCATGGTGACGCCGCGGGCCTCCAGCAGGACGGCTCCGCCGGGGGTGGGCGCGCCCGAGGGCTGGTCGCCCGGGCGCTCGTCGACTCGCGTGCTCATGACACCTTCTCCACGTGAACGTGCTGGACCTCGTCGGCCAGCTCTTCGTCCTCCTCGTGGAACTCCAGCTGCCGACGCTTGTTGGCGACCAGGCCCTCGGGCCGGAAGCGCATCATCAGCACGAGCAGGAGCCCGAACATCAGGAGGCGGTACTCGCTGAAGAAC
Organism: Arsenicicoccus sp. UBA7492; assembly: GCF_002479615.1. Lineage (NCBI taxonomy): Bacteria > Bacillati > Actinomycetota > Actinomycetes > Micrococcales > Intrasporangiaceae > Arsenicicoccus > Arsenicicoccus sp. UBA7492. The sequence continues at coordinate 31,644 of NZ_DLOE01000006.1, forward strand.
CGGAGCTTCTCGGGCAGCAGCTTGAGCACCACGGCACCGAGCAGGACGCCGCCGATGGTCCCCATGCCGCCGAGGACGACGGCGGCGAGCAGGAAGGCGGACTCGAGGAACTGGTACTGGTCCGGGGTGACGGACTGGTCGTGGTGGGCCTTGACCGTGCCGGCGAGGCCGGCCAGGAACGCGCCGCCGGCGAAGGCCAGCAGCTTGAGCCCGAACACGTTGACGCCCATGGCCTCGGCGGCCTTCTCGTCCTCGCGGATCGCGATCCACCCACGTCCGATGCGGCTGTCGTTGAGGCGGCTGAACACCAGGGTGATCAGGCCGATCAGCAGCAGCAGCAGGAAGTAGTAGTTGGCGAACCGGGGGATGTCCACGCCGAAGATGTTGTGCGTGGTGCCGAAGTTGAAGCCGAAGAACTCCAGGTCGGGGATGGCGGGGATGCCGTTGGGCCCGCGCGTGAGGTTGGGCCCGTGGGTGCCGTCGAGGTTGTTCATCGCCAGGCGGAAGATCTCGCCGAACGCCAGCGTGACGATCGCCAGGTAGTCGCCCGACACCCGGAGGGTGGGGGCGCCGATGATCAGGCCCATGACGGCCGAGAAGCAGGCGCCGATCAGGACGACGACCAGGAACGGCGGGTGCCACCCGATCGTCGCGAAGGTGGACTCCGAGAGCATCGCCGCGACGTAGGCACCGGCGCCGAGGAAGGCGATGTAGCCCAGGTCGAGCAGGCCGGCCAGACCCACCACGATGTTCAGGCCGATCGCGGTGGCGGCGAAGATGATGACCTGGGTCGCGATGGACATGTTGGCGTTGGACCCACCCTGCGTGAACGGGAAGGCGAACGCCGCCATGAAGGTCGCCAGGAGCAGGACCCGGCTGTGGTGCGCCGCGACGACCGAGAGCCAGTCGAAGAACCCGCCGCCGGACAGGCCGGCTCCGGCCGCGAAGACGAAGGTCAGGAACAGCACGAACACCCAGGCGTCCTCGATGCCGAGGCCGTAGGCGGCGCCGAAGAGCACCAGCGCGACGAGCGCCACGATGATGAGGATCTCGACCCAGCCGGCGAAGCGCTGGTGCGGCTCGGCCCGAGCCTTGTGCACCGGCAGCAGGAAGCCGGCGGCGGCGATCAGGGCGGCGCCCACCACGCCGATCCACAGGCCGGGGTCGGCGGCGGCGATCAGGGCCGGGTCGGAGGTGGCGACCCCGGCGAGCACCAGCAGCATGAACACCAGGGCGCCGGCGCCGAGGCGCTTCAGCCCCGACGGCGAGCCGAGGCGCCGGCCCAGGCGTGCTAGGGGCCCCTTGCGGACCAGGGTCATGAACAGCGCGAGCAGGCCGAGGGCGATTGCCATCAGCTGCACCGGCGCGGGGTAGCCCGCGATGGTCACGTTGCCCAGCAGGGACGGGTCGTAGGTCCAGGGCAGGAAGGCGCTGGCGATCAGCAGCACGGATCCGACGATGCCGACGATCCACGCACGGGTCAGTCGGGGCTCGAGGTCCGCAGGAGTGGCGGCGGCCCCGCGTCGCGACATACGGGGGTCGCCCGAGGGAGAGGTGACGGTGCTCATGCCCGGTCCACCACCCGAGCGCCCATGATGCCCTGGGGGCGGAAGACGAGGAACACGATGAGGAGCCCGAAGGCCCACACGTCCTTCCAGTCGGAGGGGAACAGGTTGGTGGCGAAGGCCTCGACGATGCCGAGGGCGATCCCACCGACGACGGCGCCCTGGATGTTGCCGATGCCTCCGAGCACGGCGGCGGTGAACGCCTTGAGGCCGTAGAGGAAGCCCATGCGGAAGCCGATGGTGCCGTCCTGCAGCCCCTGGGCGACGCCGGCGATGGCCGCCAGCGCCGCGCCGAGCGCGAAGGACACGACGATGATGCGGTCGACGTCGACGCCCATGAGGCGGGCGGTGTCAGGGTCCTGGGAGACGGCCTGCATGCCGCGACCGGTGCGGGTGCGGTTGACGAACCACCACAGGAAGGCGGCCGAGACCAGCAGGGACGCGATCGTGAACAGCGCAGGACGCGCGAGGCTGACGCCGCCGAGGCTCCAGGCCGCGCCGGTCACGCCCTCGATCTGCGGGAACGAGATCTTGGACTTGGCGCTGGGGAACTCGAGCGGGTTCCAGTCGACGAAGAGCCCGGGCCGGTCGTAGAAGAGGCGGACGGCCTCCTGGAGGAGGACCGAGATGCCGATGGCGGTGATGAGCGGGGCGAGCCGGGGTGCGTTGCGCAGCGGCCGGTAGGCCACGCGCTCCATCAGGACGGCCGTCAGGACCGAGGCGAGGATGGCGCCGATGATCAGGACGGGCAGGATCCAGATCGAGGTCTGGCCCTTGAACAGCAGCAGGTAGGTCGACATGGCGCCGAACGCGCCGATCATGAAGACCTCGCCGTGCGCGAAGTTGATGAGCTGGACGATGCCGTAGACGACGGTGTAGCCGACGGCGATCAGGGCGTAGAGGGAACCGAGGGTCACTCCGTCCACCAGGTACTGCAGGAAATGCATGCGGGCACCTTCGATCGAGTGATGACAGGGGTTGGAGGCGGGGAGGGTTGGCCTCCCCGCCTCCGATGGAGCTCGTCAGGCGATCTCCCGATCAGGCGGTGCCGGTCTTGGCGGCGACCCACTTGCCGGCCTCGACCTTGTACGCCGTCAGGGTGCGCGTCTTGGTGTCGCCGTACTCGTCGAACTCGACCTTGCCGGTCACGCCGTCGATCGCGACCTTGCCGACCGCGTCGGCCATCTTGGCGCGGGCGTCCTCGACCGACTTGGCGTCCTTGAGGGCCGTCTTGGCGCCCTCGATGATGGCGTTCGCCGCGTCGTAGGAGTACGCGCCGTAGGCCTCGGAGGGCTCCTTGTAGCCGGCGGTCTTGTAGTCCGCGAGGAAGGTCTTGCCCTTCTCGAGGGTGTCGGTCGGGGCGCCGACCGAGGTGGCGAGGTCACCCGTGGCCGAGGCGCCGGCCAGCTTGATGAAGTCGGCGGCGAAGATGCCGTCGCCACCCATCACCGGGACCGCGAGACCGGCCGACTTGGCCTGCTGCGACAGCGGGCCGGCCTGCGGGTACTCACCGCCGTAGTAGATGGCCTTGGGGGCCGACGGCTTGATCTTGGAGATGACCGGGCCGTAGTTGGAGTCGTCCGGGTTGATCGTCTCGGCGGCCACCACGGTGCCGCCGCCCTTCTTGAACTCCGCGGTGAAGGCCTCGACCAGGCCCTGGCCGTAGGTCTTCTTGTCGTGGATCGTCGCGACCTGCTTGATGCCCTGGTCGAGGAGGTACTTGGCCGCGAACGGGCCCTGGACCGAGTCGGTGGTGCAGGTGCGGAAGTACGAGGGGTACATCCGCTGCGGGGAGTCGGCGAACTTGGCTCCGCGGGTCAGCGAGGGGTTGGTGTTGGCGGGCGAGATCTGGACGATCTTGGCCGTCGAGAGCACCGGCTGGACGGACTGCGAGGTCGAGGAGTTGAGCGTCCCCACGACCCCCAGGACGTCCTTGTCGGCGGCGATCGCGGTCGCGGCGTTCTTGGCGACGTCGGGCTTGGCCTCGTCGTCCTTGGTCACGACCTCGAACTTCCAGCCGGGGACGGCGTTGCTGTCGTTGGCCTTCTTGGCCGCGAGCTCGACCGAGTGCTGGATGCCGAGGCCCAGCGCGGACAGGTCGCCCGAGACGGGGGCGATGACGCCGATCTTGGCGGTCTTGGTGGCGCCCGAGCCGGAGCCCGCGGAGCCGGTGTTGGTCGTGGATGCCTCGCGCGAGCCGCAGGCCGACAGTGCGAGGGACGCCGCCAGTGCTGTGGCACCGAGGGTCATCCAGGATCGCTGCTGCACGTTTCCTCCCAGAGGGTGTGGGGAGCCGCCGTCATCGTCGACGACCGCTTCAAGTGCGGCTGACAATAGGGCGGCTGGGCAGGTCCTACCAGGGTCCGGTCGAAGCCGCAGCGTGACTGTGACCTCCCCGTGACCAGTGACTTGGCGCGTCACCCCGTGCTTTTGGCTGTGTTTGCCTCCGTATGCCGCCCGGCTGGCGCCGGGTCATGGTCCCGGGTGACCGTTCGTCGCCGCAGAGCGACCGCTTGCGGCAAACCCGGACGCCGCCGCAGGCCACTCGGGTCGTTTGGGCCGAACGAATGACGGGCGCGGGCGGCCGTCGTCGCCGGCAGTGTCGTGCAGGTCGTCGTGGAGGTCGTGGTGGAGGTCGTCGTGGAGGGCCTGTCGGTGCTGCGACATAGGGTTGTCGGGTGGCTGATCCTTCCTCCTACCGACCCCGCCCGGGGGAGATCCCGGTGGACCCGGGCGTCTACCGCTTCCGTGACAAGGAGGGGCGGGTCATCTATGTCGGCAAGGCGAAGTCGCTGCGGTCGCGGCTGAGCTCGTACTTCCAGGACATCGGTGCGTTGCACCCGCGGACCCGACGCATGGTGACGACCGGGGCCTCGGTCGAGTGGACCGTCGTCAAGACCGAGGTCGAGGCGCTGCAGCTGGAGTACTCCTGGATCAAGGAGTTCGACCCTCGGTTCAACGTCAAGTACCGCGACGACAAGTCCTATCCCTACCTCGCGGTCACCATGGGCGAGGAGTTCCCGCGGGCCCAGGTCATGCGCGGCGCCAAGCGCAAGGGCACGCGCTACTTCGGGCCCTACGGCCACGCCTGGGCGATCCGCGAAACCCTCGACCTGCTCCTCAAGGTGTTCCCGGTGCGGACGTGCAGCTCGGGGGTCTTCAAGCGGGCCGCGCAGGTCGGACGACCCTGCCTGCTCGGCTACATCGACAAGTGCTCGGCGCCGTGCGTCGGCCGGGTCAGCCCGCAGGAGCACCGCGAGATCGCCGACGAGTTCTGCGAGTTCATGGCCGGCAGCACGACCAGGTTCGTGCGCCGCGTAGAGCGGGAGATGCAGGCCGCGTCGTCCGCCCTGGAGTTCGAGCGCGCCGCCGTGCTGCGCGACAACCTCGGGGCGATGACCAAGGCCCTCGAGAAGTCAGCGGTGGTGCTGGGCGACGCGACCGACGCCGACGTCTTCGCGGTGTCCGACGACGAGCTCGAGGCCGCCGTCCAGGTCTTTCACGTCCGCGGAGGGCGCATCCGCGGCCAGCGCGGCTGGGTGGTGGAGCGCGAGTCCGAGGACGTCGCGTCCCTGCCGCTGCTCATGGAGCGGCTGCTGCAGCAGGTCTACGGCGGGGAGAGCAGCGAGGGCGTCCCGCGCGAGGTACTCGTCCCCGTGCTGCCCGAGGACGCCGAGGCCGTCGAGCAGTGGCTGACCGAGCTGCGGCAGGCCCGGGTCGAGGTCCGCGTGCCGCAGCGGGGCGACAAGCGTCAGCTCATGGAGACGGTGCGGCGCAACGCCGACCAGGCGCTCGCCCGCCACAAGGTCACGCGCGCCGGTGACCTCACGGCCCGCAGCCAGGCCCTGCAGGAGCTGCAGGACGCCCTCGAGCTCGACGAGGCCCCCCTGCGGATCGAGTGCTACGACGTCTCGCACGTGCAGGGCACCAACGTCGTGGCGTCGATGGTCGTGTTCGAGGACGGGCTCCCGCGCAAGGGGGAGTACCGCCGGTTCATCGTGCGGGGGGACGAGACGTCGGGCGCCACCGTCGACGACACGGCCGCCATGCGCGAGGTCCTCATGCGCCGCTTCCGCCGACACCTGGCGCAGGCGGAGGCGCAGGGCGAGACGCTCACCGAGGGGAGCACCACCGCAGAGGGTGAGGGGGAGGTCGCCGGGGAGGTCGCCGCAGGTGGCACCGCCGCGGGGTCGGCCGGGGACCCAGGAGCCGGGCTCCCCGACACGCCCGCGGGGATCGACCCCGAGACGGGCAAGCCCCGCCGCTTCGCCTACGCCCCGCAGCTCGTCGTGGTCGACGGTGGCCTGCCTCAGGTCAACGCGGCGCAGCGGGTCCTCGACGAGCTCGGCATCGACGACGTGGCCCTCGTGGGGCTGGCCAAGCGGCTCGAGGAGGTGTGGGTCCCGCACCAGGACTTCCCCGTGATCCTGCCGCGGTCGAGCGAGGGGCTCTACCTCCTGCAGCGGCTGCGCGACGAGGCCCACCGCTTCGCGATCACCTTCCACCGGCAGCGGCGGTCCAAGGCAATGACGACGAGCGCGCTGGACGGCATACCGGGGCTCGGCGAGGCCCGCAAGAAGGCCCTGCTGCGGAGCTTCGGCTCCGTCAAGCGGCTGCGCGGTGCCACCGCCGAGGAGCTGCAGGAGGTGCAGGGCATCGGCCCGGCGCTGGCGCAGGTGGTGCACGCCCGGCTGGCGGGGGAGCAGGCGGAGCCGGCGGTGAACCTCACGACCGGTGAGGTGCTGGAGTGACGACGACGGCGTGAGGACCCGAGCGAGGGACGAGCGAGGCCCGGAGCGCCGAGGAGTCGCTCCGAAGGGAATGGAGTGACGACGACGGCGTGAGGACCCGAGCGAGGGACGAGCGAGGCCCGGAGCGCCGAGGAGTCGCTCCGAAGGGAATGGAGTGACGACGAGAGCGTGAGGACACGAGCGAGGGACGAGCGAGGCCCGGAGTGGCGACGAGAGCGTGAGGACACGAGCGAGGGACGAGCGAGGGACGAGCGAGGCCCCTCGCGCTGCGTCGCCGCGGCGTCTCCGCTGGCTAGACTGACGCCGACCCGCCCACCCGACAAGGAGCCCACCTGTGGTCGAGCCGACCGAGCAGCGCGAGTCCGACGCCCGCCCGGGCGAACCCTCCCGGCGGTCCGGCGATCCTGACACCGCGGACATGCCGCTCGTGTCGCGGCGCCACGAGTTCGTCGTGGTGACGGGTCTGTCCGGCGCTGGACGGTCGACGGCCTCCAACGTGCTGCAGGACACGGGGTGGTACGTCACGGACAACCTGCCGCCGCAGATGCTGGCGCCGATGGCGACCTTGCTGCGGGACAAGCAGCCGGAGGTGCTGCGGGTCGCGGCCGTCGTCGACGTCCGGTCGAGGGACATGTTCGAGTCGCTGTCGGAGGCGCTGCAGGAGCTGCGCGACCTGGGCTGGCAGCCGCGGGTCGTCTTCCTGGACGCGACCGACGAGACGCTCGTGCGCCGCTTCGAGAGCGTGCGCCGTCCGCACCCGCTGCAGGGTGACGGGGGACTGCTGGAGGCGATCCAGGAGGAGCGGCGCCGGCTGGGCGACATCCGTTCGGTGTCCGACACGATCGTCGACACGAGCGGCTTCAACGTCCACCAGTTCTCGGCCAAGATGGCCCAGATCTTCGACTCCGAGCGAGGGCCGCGCCTGCGGGTGGCGGTCATGTCCTTCGGGTTCAAGTACGGCATACCCCTGGACGCCGACATCGTCCTCGACATGCGCTTCCTGCCCAACCCCTTCTGGGTGCCCGAGCTGCGCAGCAAGACCGGCCGTGACCCCGAGGTGGCCGGCTTCGTCTTCGACCAGCTGGGCGCCGACGAGTTCGTGGAGCGGGCCGTGGCGATGATGGACGCGATGATCAGCGGCTACGTCCGCGAGGGACGCCGTTATGTCACGCTGGCGGTGGGCTGCACGGGCGGCAAGCACCGTTCGGTGGCGGTCGCCGAGCGGTTGTCGCGCGAGCTGTCCGGCCCCGAGGTGGGCACCATCACCGTCCACCGAGACCTGGGGCGCGAGTGAGTCGCCCCCGGGTCGTGGCGCTGGGGGGAGGCCACGGCCTGGCGGCGACCCTGTCTGCCCTGCGCCTGGTCAGCGACCAGATCACCGCGGTCGTGACGGTCGCCGACGACGGCGGTTCCTCGGGCCGGTTGCGCGAGGAGTTCGACGTCCTTCCCCCCGGTGACCTCCGTATGGCGCTGGCGGCGCTCTGCAACGATGACGAGTGGGGCACCACGTGGGCGGCGGTGCTGCAGCACCGGTTCGCGGGGGAGGGGCCCCTCGGCGGTCACAGCCTCGGCAACCTGCTGATCCTGTCGCTGTGGGAGCACTACGGCGACACCGTGCGTGGTCTGGACATGGTCGGCCGGCTGCTCAGCGCCCGCGGACGGGTGCTGCCGATGGCCGCCGTGCCACTCACCATCGAGGCGGTCGTCCGGGGGCTGGACCCGGCGGAGCCCGATGCGCTCAGCACGGTGCGGGGTCAGGCCTCGGTCGCCAAGACCCCGGGCCAGGTCGCGTCGATCGCGGTGGTCCCGCAGGACCCTCCCGCCAGTCCGGAGGCGGTGCAGGCCATCGACGACGCGGAGTGGGTGGTGCTGGGGCCCGGGTCGTGGTTCACCTCGGTCATCCCGCACCTGCTCGTGCCGGAGCTGCGCGAGGCCCTGGTCCGCACCCGGGCGCGACGGCTGCTTAACCTCAACCTCGAGCTGGACACCTCGGAGACGTCCGGCTTCACCGCCGAGCGGCACCTCGAGGTCCTCGCGGCGCACGCCCCGGGGATGCGGCTGGACGTCGTGCTGGCCGACCCCTCGGTCGTCGTCGACGAGCCGGCGCTGCGGCGCGCGGCCGCGACGCTCGGCGCGGAACTGGTCGTGGCCAAGGTGGCGACGGCGGGCAACCCCGGCCAGCACGACTCGCTCCGGCTCGCCGCCGCCTACCGTGACATCATGAGCTGACTACACTGCGCTGTCACCTTTGTACGAAACGTGCCGAATTCGCCCACTCAACGTGCGGCCTACTGTCAGGATGGAACTCATGTCGATGACGGCCATGGTCAAGGACGAGCTCAGTCGGCTCCAAATCACCAAGCCCTCGTGCCGCAAGGCGGAGGTCTCCGCCATCCTCCGGTTCAGCGGTGGTCTGCACATCGTCGGTGGACGCATCGTCGTGGAGGCCGAGCTCGACACCGGCTCCGTCGCGCGGCGCCTGGTCAAGGACATCGCCGACGTCTACGGCTACACCAGCGAGATCGGGGTGCTGTCCGCCGGCGGGCTGCGCAAGGGCAGCCGCTACCTCGTGCGTGTCGCCCAGGACGGCGAGGCGCTCGCTCGGCAGACCGGCCTGATCGACCCCCGCGGCCGTCCCGTCCGCGGCCTGCCGCCCAAGGTCGTCTCGGGCGCCACCGACGACGCGGTCGCCGCCTGGCGCGGCGCCTTCCTCGCCCACGGCTCGCTGACCGAGCCCGGCCGGTCCTCGGCGCTCGAGGTCACGTGCCCGGGCCCCGAGGCCGCGCTCGCCCTCGTGGGAGCGGCCCGGCGGTTCTCCATCGCGGCCAAGGCGCGCGAGGTGCGCGGCATCGACCGCGTGGTCATCCGCGACGGCGACGCGATCAGCCAGATCCTCACGCGCATGGGCGCGCACGACGCGGTGATGGCGTGGGAGGAGCGGCGGATGCGGCGCGAGGTGCGCGCCACCGCCAACCGCCTGGCCAACTTCGACGACGCCAACCTGCGTCGCTCGGCGCGCGCCGCCGTCGCTGCCGGCTCGCGGGTCGAGCGAGCCCTGGAGATCCTCGGCGAGGAGGTGCCCGACCACCTGCGCCAGGCGGGGACGCTGCGCCTCGAGCACAAGCAGGCCAGCCTCGAGGAGCTCGGGCAGCTCGCGCAGCCGCCGATGACCAAGGACGCCGTCGCGGGCCGGATCCGGCGCCTGCTGGCGATGGCGGACAAGCGGGCCCAGGATCTCGGCATACCGGGCACCGAGGCCAACCTGACCCCGGACATGCTCGACCTGTGAGCCGGTCGGCCCACATCTCGGACCGGTCACGGCCCGACCACGCGTCCGGCAGCACTTCCGACTAGGGTGGACAGCGCCAAGTTGAAGACCCTCTAGGAAGGCTCAAGACGTGACTGTTCGCGTTGGGATCAATGGCTTCGGCCGCATCGGCCGCAACTTCTTCCGCGCCGTGGTGGCTTCCGGTGCCGACATCGAGGTGGTCGCCGTCAACGACCTCACCGACAACAAGACGCTGGCCCACCTGCTCAAGTACGACTCGATCCTCGGCCGCTTCCCCGGCGAGGTCACCTACGACGACGAGTCGATCACGGTGGACGGCAAGAAGATCCTGGCCTTCGCCGAGAAGGACCCGTCCGCCCTGCCGTGGAAGGCCAACGAGGTCGACGTGGTCGTGGAGTCCACCGGCTTCTTCACCGACGCCACCAAGGCCAAGGCGCACATCGACGCCGGCGCCAAGAAGGTCATCATCTCCGCCCCGGCGAAGAACGAGGACATCACCATCGTCATGGGCGTCAACGACGACAAGTACGACGGCTCCCAGACGATCATCTCCAACGCCTCGTGCACCACGAACTGCCTGGCCCCCATGGCCAAGGCGCTCAACGACGGCCTGGGCATCGTCAAGGGTCTGATGACCACCATCCACGCCTACACCCAGGACCAGAACCTCCAGGACGGCCCGCACAAGGATCTGCGCCGCAGCCGCGCCGCCGCCCTCAACATGGTCCCGACCACCACGGGTGCCGCCAAGGCCGTCGCCCTCGTGCTCCCCGAGCTCAAGGGCAAGCTGGACGGCTACGCCATGCGCGTGCCGACCCCGACCGGTTCCGCCACCGACCTCACCTTCGAGGCCTCGCGCGAGACCACGGTCGAGGAGGTCAACGAGATCATCAAGAAGGCCGCCGAGGGTGCCATGAAGGGCAAGCTCGTCTACACCGAGGACCCGATCGTCTCCAAGGACATCGAGACCGACCCGGCCTCCTGCGTCTTCGACGCGGGCCTGACCAAGGTCATCGGCAACCAGGTCAAGGTCGTCGGCTGGTACGACAACGAGTGGGGCTACTCCAACCGCCTCGTCGACCTGACCGCCCTCGTCGGCTCCAAGCTCTGATCGGAGTCCCGAGATGAAGACCATTGCCGACCTGGGTGACCTGCGCGGCAAGCGAGTCCTCGTCCGCTCGGACCTCAACGTGCCGCTCGACGGTGACCGCATCACCGACGACGGCCGGGTCCGGGCCTCCGTGCCCACCATCACGGAGCTGACCGACCAGGGTGCCCGCGTCGTCGTGGTCGCCCACCTCGGTCGCCCCAAGGGTGCCCCGGAGGACAAGTACTCGCTCAAGCCCGTCGTCGCCCGCCTGGGTGAGCTGCTCGGCCAGGACGTCGCCTTCGCCACCGACACGGTGGGGGAGTCGGCCAAGGCCACGGTCGAGGGGCTGCAGGACGGCCAGGTGGCCCTCCTGGAGAACCTCCGGTTCAACCCGGGCGAGACCAGCAAGGACGAGTCCGAGCGCCAGGCCTTCGCCAAGGAGCTCGCGTCGCTCGCGGACGCCTACGTGTCCGACGGCTTCGGCGTCGTGCACCGCAAGCAGGCCTCCGTCTACGACGTCGCGCAGATCCTGCCGGCGGCCATGGGCGGCTTGGTCAAGACGGAGGTCGACGTCCTCGAGCGCCTGACCGAGGACCCCGAGCGGCCGTATGCCGTGGTCCTCGGCGGGGCCAAGGTCGCCGACAAGCTCGCGGTCATCGACAACCTCCTCGGCAAGGCCGACCGCCTCCTCATCGGTGGCGGCATGGCCTTCACCTTCCTCAAGGCCCAGGGCCACGAGGTGGGCAAGAGCCTGCTCGACGAGGACAACGTCGAGACCTGCAAGGGCTACCTGGAGCGGGCCAAGGCGTCCGGCGTCGAGATCGTCCTGCCGGTCGACGTCGTCTGCAACGCCGAGTTCAGCGCCGAGGGTGACGTCACGACTGTCGACGCCGACAAGATCCCGGCCGACCAGATGGGCCTGGACATCGGTCCGAGGTCCGCGGAGCTCTACGCCTCCAAGGTCGCGGACGCGAAGACGGTCTTCTGGAACGGCCCGATGGGCGCGTTCGAGATGGCGCCGTTCGCGGACGGCACCAAGGCGGTGGGCCAGGCCCTGGTCGACGCGACCGCCAAGGGCGCGCTGACCGTCGTCGGCGGTGGCGACTCCGCTGCCGCCGTGCGCCAGCTGGGCTTCTCCGACGACCAGTTCGGCCACATCTCCACCGGTGGCGGCGCGAGCCTGGAGTACCTCGAGGGCAAGGACCTCCCGGGCATCTCCATCCTCGGCTGACGCCGGCTGCACGACACGAGGCGGCCCCGTGACCCCGACCCGGGTGGCGGGGCCGCCTTCTCGTCATACGACCCAACACTTTTGACTCCCAAGGAGACCCACATGGCATCCCGCACGCCGCTCATGGCCGGCAACTGGAAGATGAACCAGGACCACCTGCAGGCCACCCACCTCGTGCAGAAGCTCGACTGGACCCTGCGCGACGCCAAGCACGACTACGCCGCCGTCGAGGTCGCGGTGCTCGCGCCGTTCACCGACCTGCGCTCGGTGCAGACCCTGGTCGAGGGCGACAAGCTGGACCTGCGCTACGGCGCCCAGGACCTGTCGCAGCACGACTCCGGCGCCTACACCGGCGACATCTCCGGCGCATTCCTGGCGAAGCTCGGCTGCACCTATGTCGCGGTGGGTCACAGCGAGCGCCGCGAGGGGCACGGCGAGACCGACGAGCTGCTCAACGCCAAGGTCAAGGCGGCCTACAAGCACGGCCTGACCCCGATCCTGTGCTGCGGCGAGGCCCTCGACGTCCGCAAGGAGGGCCGTCAGGTCGAGCACGTGCTCGCCCAGATCGAGGCCGACCTCGCGGGTCTGCCCGAGGAGCAGGCCAAGAGCATCGTCATCGCCTACGAGCCCATCTGGGCCATCGGCACGGGCGAGGTCGCGACCCCCGAGGACGCGCAGGAGGTCTGCGGCGCGATCCGCGGCAAGCTCGCCGAGCTCTACTCCGCCGAGCTCGCGGACGGCGTCCGCATCCTCTACGGCGGCTCGGTCAAGTCCGGCAACGTCGTGCAGATCATGGCCAAGGAGGACGTCGACGGCGCCCTCGTCGGCGGCGCGTCCCTCGACCCCGAGGAGTTCGCCAAGATCGCTCGCTACCAGGCCCACAACGCCTGACCCGACGTATGCCGAGGCCCCGGGACCGGTCGCCTGACGGTGACCGGCCCCGGGGCTCGTCGTGCTGGGGGCGCTCAGCCGCGTCGGCGGGCCCTGCGCCGGTGCCACCACAGGACCAGGGGCACGACCACCACGGCGAGCGGCAGGACCAGCGGGAGGCTGAAGCCCAGCAGCGCTGCGAGGGCGGTGAGCAGGCCGAGGACGGCGCGCCACCCCACGTGCCAGCCGGCCTGGAACCCGGACCGGTCCTCGGCGGCGCGGGCCTCGGCAGCGGGCTGGGTCAGCGACAGGGTGATCGTCGACATGGCCGCCTGCGACCGCAGCGTCACGAGCTGCGCCTGCAGCCCCTCCAGGTCTGCCTCGCGACGGGTGAGCTCCGACTCGAGCCGGGTGATGTCCTCGATCGACGCCGCGCGGGCCATCAGGGCCCGGGTGCGCTCGAGGCTCGCCTGCATCGTCTTGACGCGCCCGGCCGTGTCGGCGACCTGGCCCGTGACGTCCTCGGCCCGGACGGTCCGCGCCGTGACGGTGCCGACCGTGGCGAGGTCCTCGACCGCCGCGTCGAACCTGGCCTCGGGCACCCTCAGGGTGAACGTGTCGGTGGCCGAAGAGCCGGGTCCGGTGGAGCGGCGTAGCTCCTCGTTGGCGACGACCCCGTCGTAGGACGCCACCAGCGTCCGCACCCGCGCAGCGGCCGCGCCGAGATCGGTGACGGTGGCCTCAAGGGTGCCGGTGCGGACGACGTCGCGCTTCTGGACGGCCCGCGCTCCGGACGACGCCCCGGGTGCCGTGGCCGCGACGGAGCCGGTGGGGGTGGCCCCGGGCGTGGCCGCCGAGGAGGCGAGCTGTTCCCGGCCGGGGTCGCCCGGTGCGGCTCCGGAGGTGGACGACCCGGACCCGCTGGTGCAGGCGGTCATCGCGATCAGTGCGGCGACCCCGAGAGCGAGGGGTGCGGCATACGGCCTGGGAGCTGCGTTGCGCCTCATGCCAGGTGAGACCGGACGGCCGGGCGAGAGCGTTCCGACCTGCGCGGTCACGGTCGGGTGACGATCCCGGTGCCGGGCTGTCAGTCCCGGATGGGATGATGCGGGCATGAGTCTGAAGCCCCAGCAGCACCGCCGTCCGTCCCCCGCCGAGGTCCGCGCGATCAACGACTCGATCCGCTACACCATGTGGTCCGTCTTCCAGGTCACCGACTCCGTGGGTGACGAGGCGGAGCGCGAGGCGCTGCTGGCCGAGGCGCAGCAGTTCTTCGCCGGGCTGGCCGAGGCCGGTCAGGTGACGGTGCGCGGGATCTACGACGTGGCGGGGCTGCGGGCGGACGCCGACTTCATGGTCTGGTGGCACGGCGAGTCGGTCGAGGCCGTGCAGCGCGCCTACCACGCGTTCCGCCGGACCGGGCTGGGCCGCGCGTGCGACCCGGTCTGGTCCAACGTCGCGATCCACCGCCCGGCCGAGTTCAACAAGAGCCACATCCCGGCGTTCATGGCCGACGAGACCCCGCGCGCCTACGTCTGCGTCTACCCCTTCGTGCGGTCCTACGAGTGGTACCTCCTGGCCGACGAGGAGCGTCGCGACCTGCTCGTCGAGCACGGCAAGATGGCCCGCGACTACCCGGACGTGCGCGCCAACACCGTCGCCAGCTTCGCCCTCGGCGACTACGAGTGGCTGCTGGCCTTCGAGGCCGACGACCTGCACCGGATCGTGGACCTCATGCGTCACCTGCGCGGCGCTGCCGCCCGTCGGCACACGCGCGAGGAGGTGCCGTTCTTCACCGGCCCGCGCGTGGAGCTCGAGCAGCTCGTCGCCGACCTGCCCTGACCTACCTCAGGTCGTCACGTCCGCCTGGGTTGGCACCCCAGGTGGATGTGTCGAAGGCGGGTCGATCTCGTCATACCGCAGGAGGAGGTATGGCGGGGCGAACCATCCTCACGGGGGATGACCCACGCCGCCGGTCCGCCTAGCGTCGTGGGCATGACGACGAACCAGCCCACCACGACGACCTCACTGTTCCTGCTGGTCCTCAAGGACGACGGCAGGCCCGAGTCGATGGGGCAGCAGACGGGCTACGGCCTCGCCGGGGCGCTGCTCTCCGACCTCGTCGCGGCCGGACGGCTCGGCGTGAGCGACGACGGCAAGAAGCTGCGGGTCCTCGACGCCGGACCGACCGGGGACGACCTGCTCGACGAGGGTCTGCGCAGGTTCGGTGACAAGGACGGCAAGCGTCTCTCCTCGGTGATCCCCGGCGCCGCCCGCAAGCTCGAGCACGTGGTCGGCGACTACCTCGCGCGGCGCGGGGTGGTGCGCGTCGAGGAGGGCGGGATGCTGGGCCTCAAGCCGCAGCGCTACCCGATCGTCGACACGAGCCGCGAGGCCGAGCTGCGCCGCGGGCTGGTCGAGGTGCTGCGCGGAGCCTCGCCGACGGTCGAGCAGCACGCGCTGATCGGGCTGGTCCACGGCCTGGAGCTGGCCACCAAGGTCTTCGACCCTGACGAGGTCGGCCTGGACAAGGGCGACCTCAAGCGACGGATCAAGGCCGTCGCGGAGTCCGCGGGTCCCGGCGCCGACGGCGTCGCCCGTGCGGTGCAGTCCGCCAACACCGCGATGATCACGGCGATCACGGTGGCGACCGTCTCCTCCACGAGCGGCTCCAGCTGAGCTCGGAGGCGCGACCGGCCCGGCGAGAGATCGCTAGGCTCGCCGCATGATCACCGCCGTGCACACCCTGATCTACTCCGACGACCCCGACGCGACCCGGGCGTTCCTGCGCGACGTGCTGCAGCTGCCCAGCGTCGGCAGCGAGGAGTGGCCGATCTATCGCACCGGTCCATCCGAGCTCGGCGTGCACCCCACGATGTCGGAGCAGGGCGGTCAGGCCTGGACGTCAGGCCCCCACCACGAGATCGCGCTGATGTGCGACGACGTCGCCGCCACGCGCGCCGAGCTCGAGGGGCGCGGAGCGACGTTCACGGGCGACACCCAGGACATGGGGTGGGGGATCGGCGCCACGGTCGAGGTCCCCGGCGCGGACGGGATCCTGATCTACCAACCGCGCCACGAGATCGCCCACTCCTGACGGAGCCGACGCCCCTGTCCGTGTCGGGGAGCTGGCGCGGGACGGCATACGGGCATGACCACGAGATCCGCCTGGGTTCGACACATCGACCTGACGTGCGAACCCAGGTCGATGTGACTACCTGAGGTAGGTCAGCGGGGGGCGAGGCGCATCGAGACGGAGTTGATGCAGTAGCGCTGGTCCGTCGGGGTGGGGTAGCCCTCGCCCTCGAAGACGTGGCCCAGGTGCGAGCCGCACTGCGCGCACAGCACCTCGGTGCGGGTCATCCCGAGCGAGCGGTCCTCGTGCAGCTCGACGTTGTCCGCGTCGGAGGGGGCGTAGAACGACGGCCACCCGCAGTGCGAGGGGAACTTCTCGGTGTGGGTGAACAGCTCGGCGCCGCACGCGCGACAGCTGTAGACGCCCTCGGTGGTCGTGTCGGTGTACTCGCCGACGAAGGGCCGCTCGGTGCCGGCCTGGCGCAGGACGGCGTACTCGCTCGGGCTCAGCTCGGCCCGCCACTGCTCGTCGGACTTGGTCACGGGGTACTCGCGCTGGGTCATACTGGGTCCAACCGCGCGGGGTCGCCGCAGATTCCGCTCAACCGGGCCGACAGGAGCACGTCGTGGCGAGCAAGGCCATCTCGATCGAGGTCCCGGGGCCGGACGGCGAGACGCGGCAGGTGCGGGTCTCGAGCCCGGACCGGGTGATGTGGCCGGACGACGGCATCACCAAGGAGGACCTGGCCCGCTACGTCGTGGCCGTGGGGGACCGGCTGGTGGCCAGGCTGGCGGACCGTCCGGTGACGCTGCAGCGCTTCCCCGAGGGCGTCACCGGCGAGGAGTTCTACTCCAAGAACCCTCCCCGCGGCGTCCCCGACTTCGCCCGCACCGTCGTGTGCACCTATCCCTCCGGCCGCCAGCACCCGCAGCTCGTCGTCGACGAGGTCGCGACCGCCGTGTGGGCCGTGCAGATGAACACCGTGACCTTCCACCCCTGGCCCGTGACCACGGCGGACACCGACGACCCGGACGAGCTGCGCATCGACCTCGACCCGCAGCCCGGCACCGGCTTCGCGCAGGCCGTGGAGGCGGCGACCGTGCTCCGCGAGGTGATGGTCGAGGCGGGCCTCACTCCCTTCGTCAAGACGAGCGGCAACCGCGGGCTGCACGTGTTCGCACCGATCGAGCCGACGCACGAGTTCCTCGAGGTGCGGCACGCGGTCATCGCGATCGCCCGCGAGCTCGAGCGGCGGGTCCCCGACCTGGTCACCACGGCCTGGTGGAAGGAGCTGCGGGGCGAGCGGATCTTCGCCGACTTCAACCAGGCCTGTCGCGACCGCACCCTGGCCGGCGCCTACAGCCCGCGCCCCCTGGCGGGTGCGCCCGTCAGTATGCCGATCGCCTGGGACATCCTCGGCGAGATCGCCCCCGGCGACTACACCGTGCGGACGACGCCCGAGATCGTGGCCTCCGAGGATGACGCCTGGGCGGGCTTCGACGACGCCCGGGCACGCGTGGACACCGCCCTGCAGTGGTGGCAGCGCGACGTCGAGGAGCACGGGCTGGGGGAGCTCAACTTCCCGCCCGACTACCCCAAGATGCCGGGCGAGCCACCCCGCGTGCAGCCGTCGCGGGCCCGCAAGGTCGACGACGCCTGAGCAGCGGCTGGGGTCAGCAGGCGAGGTCGTTGTCGGCCTGCATCGCGAGCATCGCGGCGCCGATGGCGGTGACGTGGCCGATGCGGGTCCGCTGACCGTCGAGGACCTCCACCCGGACGGCCCGCAGGCTCTGGAGCGCCTCGAGCGCGGCGAGCACCTCGTCGCCACGCAGACCCGTGCGAGCCACGACCGCGGAGATCTCGTGGGTGGGGCCGCCGAGCAGGTCCAGCTGCTCCACGGCGCGGAGCACCGGGAGGTCACGGCTGTCCCAGGTGGCGGCAGGCGAGGTCATGACTTCACTGTCACACGGCATATCCGCAGGTCGGGGCCACTATCGGGGAACGCGGACGGGGTTCACCTAGATGCAGAGTGACCCGGTGACGTTCGGTCGCGAGAACTTGACTGGCTGTCGTGCGTCACTCGACCAGGACGCGCCCCAGGTCATAGCTCGGCGCCCGGCTGACCTGCGCCAACGTGCACGACATCGGCTCGCGGTCGGGGCGCCAGCGCAGGAAGGTCACGGCGTGCCGGAAGCGCGACTTCTCGAGCTGGTCGAAGGCCACCTCCACGACGCGCTCCGGTCGCAGCGGAACGTAGGACACGTCCTTGGACGAGCTGAACCGCGACCGGTCCGTCTCGGCGGCGACCACGGAGCCGTCCTCCTCGCGCAGGACGTACGGCTCGAGCTCGTCGACCAGCTCGAGGCGCCGCGCGGCCGTGAACGCCGCGATGCCACCGACGTTGACGATGCGGCCGCCCTCGTCCACGAGCCCGAGCAGCAGGGACCCGACGCCCTGACCGCTCTTGTGCACCCGGTAGCCCACGACGACCGCCTCGGCCGTCCGCTTGTGCTTGATCTTGAGCATGGTGCGCTTCCCCTGCTCGTAGGTCCCCTCCAGCGGCTTGGCGACCACCCCGTCCAGCCCCGCCCCCTCGAAGTCCTCGAACCACGTCCGCGCCAGCTCGGGGTCGTCCGTGACCCGGGTCAGGTGGATGCCGGACGCGGGTGAGACGTCCTCCAGCAGCGACTCCAGGGCCGCGCGGCGCTCGCGGAAGGGCCGCCCCATGAGGTCCTCGTCGTCGGCGGCCAGCAGGTCGAAGCAGATCAGCTCGGCGGGCGTCTCCTGCGACAGCTTGGTGACGCGGGAGACGGCCGGGTGGATCCGCTGCGAGAGCAGGTCCCAGTCGAGGTGCTCGGCGCCGGCCTCGCCCGCGCGCACCACGATCTCGGCGTCGACCACGCAGCGCGCCGGCAGGTGCTCGCGCACGCGCTCGACGACCTCGGGGAAGTACCGCGTCAGCGGCTTGGACCCCCGGCTCGCCAGCTCGATCTCGTCGCCGTCGCGGATCACGATGCAGCGGAAGCCGTCCCACTTGGGCTCGTAGGACAGCCCGCCCGGGACGGAGTCCGCAGCCGGGACCGTGGGGACGGCCTTGGCCAGCATGGGGGAGACCGGGGTGGCGATCGGCAGCGTCATACGGCCCATTGTGTCCCTCGCCCGAGGGCCGTATGCCGCGCCACGCTCGCGCCACCTGCCCCACCCGCACGCCCGCGGATGTCACGATGGACGGGTGAGCACGCGCGACAGGGCCGGGGGGCCCGCCGGGGTGCTGCGCGCGCACCCTCGGGCGGTCGCGGCAGCCGTGGCGGGCGGCGTCGTGGCGGCCGGAGCCGCGACGGGGTGGCTGAGCGCCGCGGTCTACCTCGCCAAGAAGGTCGTGACGCCGGAGCGCCGACGGCCCGACGACACCGAGGTGGTGGCCTTCGACGACCGCAGCGTCACGCTGAGCCGCACGGCCGAGACGGTGATGCCCGGCAAGTACGGCCTGTTCCTCGACGGCGGGCAGTCGCACGTGAGGTTCGGCCGGATCCTCGCCGACCACCCCGGGCAGGGCACGATCACCCGGCGGCTGCACGGCGTCGACCTCGGGCGCCTGCGCACCGGACCGGCCCGGTTCCACTCCTACTACTACGCGCTCGGGCCGGAGCAGGCGCTCGGTCTGCCGACCCTCGACGTGGACGTCCCCAGCGAGATCGGTCCGCTGCCGTCCTGGTTGGTGCCCCCGCCCGACGGCCCCGTCGACGGCACCCGGTGGGCCGTCCTGGTGCACGGCCGTGGCGCGGGACGCGAGGAGACCGTGCGCGGGGTCGCCGCGCTGCACCGCGCCGGTCTGACCTGCCTGACCCCGTCCTACCGCAACGACCAGGTGGCGCCCGCGAGTAACGACGGGCTCTACGGCCTCGGGCTGTCCGAGTGGCGCGACGTGGACGCCGCCGTCGCCTACGCCCTGGAGCACGGCGCCCGCGACGTCGTGCTCGTGGGGTGGTCGATGGGCGGGGCGATCGTGCTGCAGACCCTCATCAACTCCACCCACGGGGACCGCATCTCGCAGGTCGTCCTGGACGGGCCCGTGGTCGACTGGCCGGACGTCCTGCACCACCACGCGCGCGCGATGCGGGTCCCCGGCCAGCTCACCACGCTCAGCATGCGGCTGCTCGGCGTGCCGCCCGGCCGCCATCTCGTGGGGATCGAGTCGGTGATCGACCTGGCGGCGACCGACTTCGTGCGGCGGGCCGACGAGCTGCGGCACCCGATCCTGCTCATCCACTCGCTCGACGACGAGTTCGTGCCCGCCCAGCGCTCGATCGACCTCGCGGCGGCGCGGCCCGACCTCGTCCAGCTCGAGACCTGGCAGGTCGCCCGGCACTGCAAGGAGTGGAACGTGGACCAGCAGCGGTGGGAGCGACTCGTCGAGGCCTTCGTGGCCCAGGATGCCGCCCCACCTGCGCAAAGGGTGCAACCATAGGCCGCATGGCAAAGACCTCCAAGAGCAAGAAGGCCGCCGATCGGGCCGACGAGGCCGTCGAGACCCTCGTCCGGGGCGCCGGCACCGCCGCCGCCACCTCGGACGCGGGGGACGCAGCGTCGGACGACGCCAAGCCCGGCACGGCGTCCAAGGGCACGGGCAAGGACAAGGACCAGGGCACGGCCGAGCAGGAGATCGCCAGGGACACGGCGAAGAAGTCCAAGAACGACAAGGGCAAGAAGGCCAAGGACGGCAAGGCCAAGGACGACAAGGCCAAGGACGACAAGGCGTCGAAGAAGTCCAAGGACGACGACAAGGGCAAGAAGGCCAAGGGTACGAGGGACAAGAAGGACAAGGGCGCGAAGCGCGACGCCGCGCTGGACGGTGCCTCCTCGGCGGCGACCACCGGGTCGCTCGCCTTCGGTGACCCTGACTTCACCTTCAGCGAGACCCTGCGCGCCGAGCGGGGACTCGTGCTGGCCGACGTCGACACCCGGGCGACCCCGGGCTACGAGGGCGACAAGAAGTCGGCTGCGATGGACCTCGTCGAGGGTCAGACCGAGCTGTCCGACCTGCAGGAGCGCCTCTGGGCCAACGGCAAGGACGGCGACGGGCCGTCGGTCCTGCTGCTCGTGCAGGGCATGGACACCTCCGGCAAGGGCGGCATCATGCGCCACGTGGTGGGCGCCACCGACCCAGGCGGCGTCAAGTACACCGCGTTCAAGGCGCCCACGCCCGAGGAGCGCGCCCACGACTTCCTGTGGCGCATCGACCGGGCCCTGCCCGACCCGGGTCAGCTCGGGGTGTTCGACCGCTCGCAGTACGAGGACGTGCTGGTCGTGCGGGTCAACGAGCTCATTCCGCGCTCGGAGTGGATGCGGCGCTATGCCCAGATCAACGCGTTCGAGCGGGCCGCCCTGGCGCGCGGCATCACCGTCGTCAAGGTGATGCTGCACATCTCCTCCGACGAGCAGAAGGCGCGGCTGGGGGAGCGGCTCGACCGGCCGGACAAGTACTACAAGTACAACCCCGGCGACATCGCCGAGCGCGCGCGCTGGGACGACTACATGGAGGCCTACCAGGCGGTGCTGGCCAAGACGAGCACCAAGGGCGCTCCCTGGCACGTGGTGCCGGCGGACCGCAAGTGGTACGCCCGCCTCGCGGTCCAGCAGATCCTGCTCGAGCACCTGCGGGGTCTCGACCTCGAGTGGCCGGCGGCGACCTTCGACGTCGCGACCGAGCAGGAGCGCCTCGCCCAGACCTGATGCGCGCCGCGCCCGGCGCCCACGCCAGGTGCCGGGCGCTTCGGCATACGAAGGAGCCCGCCTCGTCCAGGACGAGGCGGGCTCTCTCGTGCGAGCTGCGTCAGGCCTTCTTCTTGCCGGCCTTCTTGGTGCCCGTGGACGAGTCGGCCCCCGAGCCGTCCGTGTCGTCACCCGTGGCGCCGTCCGCCTGCTCCTGCGCCTGCGGCTCCGCCTTCGAGGTGGCGGGCTCGGTCGGAGCCGGGCGGGCGGCAGGATCGGTCGCGACCTGGCCGACGATGCCGACGCCGGTCTTTGCCGTGAGCGGCGAGGCCAGGCCGGGGGAGGCCTGCTCAGCCGGCTGGTCCGAGCGCAGGACCACGACCGAGCGGGCCGGGACGCGGTTGACGCTGCGGGCCGCCCAGACGCGGGGCTCGGTCAGCTCCGGGTCGGCGGTGTCCAGCACGACGGTCCACTCGGTGCCGTAGTCCTCGGGCGGCATCGTGAAGTCGATGCCGTCGTGGTGGGCGTTGAACAGCAGCAGGAAGTCGTCGTCGACGACCATCCGGCCACGCTGGTCCGGGGCCGAGATGGCGTGGCCGTTGAGGAACACGCTCAGCGTCTTGGCGTAGCCCGACTCCCAGTCCTGGTCGGACATCTGGGTGCCGTGGGCCGTGAACCAGGCGATGTCACCCAGGTCGGACATGCCGCCGTGGGCGGCGTCGCCGGCGAAGAACCGGCGGCGGCGGAACACGGGGTGGGACGAGCGCAGGGCGGTCAGCCGGGCCGTGAACTGCTGCAGCGCCAGGTCGTCCGCGTCGAGGTCCCAGTCGATCCAGGAGATCTCGTTGTCCTGGCAGTAGCCGTTGTTGTTGCCGCCCTGGCTGCGACCGAGCTCGTCGCCGTGCGCGAGCATCGGCACACCCTGGCTGACGAGCAGGGTGGTGAGGAAGTTGCGCTGCTGCTGGGCGCGCAGGGCGTTGACCTCGGGGTCGTCGGTCGGACCCTCGACACCGCAGTTCCAGGAGCGGTTGTGGCTCTCGCCGTCGTTGTTGCCCTCGCCGTTGGCGTCGTTGTGCTTCTCGTTGTAGGACACGAGGTCGCGCAGCGTGAAGCCGTCGTGGGCGATGACGAAGTTGATCGACGCGATCGGCTTGCGCGCGGAGTGGGCGTAGAGGTCGCTGGATCCCGTGATGCGCGAGGCGAACTCGCCGATCGTGGCCGGCTCGCCGCGCCAGAAGTCGCGGACGGTGTCGCGGTACTTGCCGTTCCACTCGGTCCACAGGGGAGGGAAGTTGCCGACGTGGTAGCCGCCGTCCCCCACGTCCCACGGCTCGGCGATCAGCTTGACCTGGCTCACCACCGGGTCCTGCTGGATCAGGTCGAAGAACGCGGACAGCTTGTCGACCTCGTGGAACTGGCGGGCCAGGGTCGCCGCCAGGTCGAACCGGAAGCCGTCGACGTGCATCTCGGTGACCCAGTAGCGCAGCGAGTCCATGATGAGCTGCAGCACGTGCGGGTTGCGCATCAGCAGCGAGTTGCCGGTGCCGGTCGTGTCGTAGTAGCTCGCGAGGTCGTCGCCGACCAGGCGGTAGTAGGCGTTGTTGTCCAGACCGCGGAAGGCGAGCGTGGGGCCCATGTGGTTGCCCTCGGCGGTGTGGTTGTAGACCACGTCGAGGATGACCTCGATGTCGGCCTCGTGCAGCGCCTTGACCATTGACTTGAACTCCGTGACCTGCTGGCCGCGGGTGCCCGACGCGGAGTAGTCGTTGTGCGGGGCCAGGAAGCCGATGGTGTTGTAGCCCCAGTAGTTGCGCAGCCCCTTCTCCTGCAGCGAGGTGTCCTGGACGAACTGGTGCACCGGGAGCAGCTCGATCGCGGTGATGCCCAGCTGCTTGAGGTGCGCGATGACGGCGGGGTGCGCGATCGCGGCATACGTCCCGCGGATGTCCTCGGGCACCTCCGGGTGGGTCATCGTCAGGCCCTTGACGTGGGCCTCGTAGATGATCGTGTCGTGGTACTCCCGGCGCGGGGGACGGTCGTGGCCCCAGTCGAAGTAGGGGTTGATGACGACGGACAGCATGGTGTGCCCGAGCGAGTCGGTGTCGTTGAACGCCGACGGGTCGTCGAACTTGTAGGAGAACAGCGCCTCGTCGTTGCTGATCTGGCCGTCGATCGCCTTGGCGTAGGGGTCGAGCAGCAGCTTGGCCGGGTTGGACCGGTTGCCCTTGGCGGGGTCGAACGGGCCGTGCACGCGGTAGCCGTAGCGCTGCCCGGGCTGCATCTGCGGGATGTAGCAGTGCCAGACGTAGCCATCGACCTCGGTGAGCGAGACGCGCTGCTCGGCGCCCTCGTCGTCGATGAGGCAGAGCTCGACGTGCTCGGCGACCTCCGAGAAGACAGCGAAGTTCACGCCGCTGCCGTCGAACGTGGCGCCGAGGGGATACGGCTTGCCGGGCCAGATTTCCATGAAGGGGTCGTCCTCGTGGGAGTGGGGATGGAGATCGATCAACCCGCCACTTTACGCGGTCCGAGAGACCCCCCGGGGGATTGAGCCTTGCGGCGAGACGACATCACGTCTCGACAACAGGCCCCACCCGCCCCTCGTGTCCCACCCGTCCCAGCCCCGGGCGGGCCCTAGCGTCGTGCCCATGACCACTCGGACCGCCCTGCGGCACCTGCTCCAGCAGGTGCCCGGTGGCCTGTCGGTCGCGCGTCTCGTGCGCGAGACCGTCCGGGTCTGCCTGCGCTACCGCGTGACCGGGCTCGCCTCCGAGGCGGGCTTCTTCGCCCTCCTCTCCCTGCCGCCTCTGGTCCTCGGCCTCATCGGGGGACTGGGGTATGTCGGAGCATGGGCCGGGCAGGGCACGGTCGACCAGGTGGTGGCCGGCCTCGCGTCCTACGCGCAGCGGTTCCTGACCGACGAGAGCGTGGGAGCCGTCATCGTCCCCACGATCGACGAGGTGCTGCGAGGTGGCCGTATCGACCTGGTGTCGCTGGGCTTCGTCCTGTCCCTGTGGTCCGGGTCTCGGGCGCTCAACGTCTTCATCGACACGATCTCGATCATGTACGGCCAGAGCGGGGTTCGCGGCATCGTCCGCACCCGCACCCTGTCCTTCACGATGTACTCGATCGCCGTCCTCGTCGGTGCCGTCGTGCTGCCGCTGGTCCTCCTGGGGCCCCTGGTCCTGTCGCGCGTCCTGCCCGGGCCGTTCGACGGCCTCGTCTACTGGACGCTCGTGACCGGTGCCGTCATGGGGGCGGTGACCTCGCTCTACCACGTCGCCACGCCACGGCGCTCGCCCTGGCGCCGCGACCTGCCGGGGGCCGCCCTCACGGTGGTGCTCTGGGTGGTCGTGTCCTATGTCGTGCGGACCTGGCTGGGCGCGTCCATCGGTGGGACGTCCGTCTACGGCCCCTTGTCCGCACCCATCGTCCTGCTCGTCTGGCTCTACTTCCTCGCCATCGCCGTCCTGATCGGAGCCGCCATGAACGCCGCCGTCCGCCACCTGTGGCCCGTCCCCGACCGTCCCAGCGCCCGCGCGCGGGTGGTCGAGGCGGTGCGGACCGAGCTCGAGGTGCGCCGCGAGCCACGCCCAGGGACCTCGCCGTTCGGGCCCGTGATCGCCGGTCTCGTGGCCGACGCGCGAGGTGCTCAGGAATTGGACGTCCCGCGCCGGCATCGGTTAGTGTCGGTCAGCACGCACGGCGGGTGAAGTTACACGCTTCGGATTCACCAAGATCCAGCGACCGCACGGCAGCACGCGGACATAGCTCAGTTGGTAGAGCGCAACCTTGCCAAGGTTGAGGTCGCCGGTTCGAGCCCGGTTGTCCGCTCTGGGGGTCCTCGGACCTTCCGGCGATGCGTTTGTTAGCATGACGGATGCATCGGCACGGTGGAGTGGCCGAGAGGCGAGGCAACGGCCTGCAAAGCCGTGTACACGGGTTCAAATCCCGTCTCCACCTCGGGCGATTGGCGCAGCGGTAGCGCGCTTCCTTGACACGGAAGAGGTCACTGGTTCAAACCCAGTATCGCCCACCACCTCCCAGCAGGCCCCGGACCACGCGGTCCGGGGCCTGCTGCTGTGGAGGCCGGGTACGCATCGCCTGCGCGTCCGCGCACTGCCTCCGCCTGCCACGCAGGCGGAGGCAGCCTCGCGCCCCTCGGCGATCAGCCGGGGAGCAGGAAGTCCCTGACGGCGCGGGTGAAGGCGTCGTTGTCGTCAGCGGCCGCGGTGTGCGCGGCGTCCTGCAGCCGGACGACCTGCGCACTAGGAGCCAGACCCCGGAAGTGCTCGACCCCGTCGTCGCTGACCACGTCGCTCAAGGCGCCCTGGAGAAGCAGCGTGGGCATCGTCAGCTCGCGGGCGGCCGTCTCCAGCTGCTCCTGGATCCGCTCGGGGTCGGGGTGCGAGTCGGTGGTGAACATCGCCGGGTCCCAGTGCCAGTACCAGCGGCCGTCCTCCCCCTGACGGAGGTTCTTGCGCAACCCGTCGGTCGATCGGGGCCTGGTGCGATGGGGTAGGTAGGCGGCGATGGCGTCGGCGGCCTCGTCAAGATCGGCGAACCCATGGGGAGCACTGCGCATGAACCCGGTGATCCGGACGGCCCCAGCTCGTTCGATGCGTGGGACCACGTCGACCAGCACCAGGCGTGAGACGAGCTCCGGTCGCTCGTGGGCCACGAGGAGCGAGGTGAGCCCACCCATGCTGGCTCCGACCAGGGCGGCGGGGCCGCCTATCTGGTCGAGCACACAGATGACGTCGTCGCGTATCGCTTCGAGGCCGTAGTCCGCGTCCGGGGCCCAGTCAGAGTCGCCGTGACCACGGAGGTCTGCTGAGACCGTGTGCAGCCCGGCCGCGGCCAGGTCGGCGCCCGCGCTCTTCCACGAGTGCCGCGTCTGACCCCCACCGTGCAGGAACAGGACGAGCGGGTCGTCAGGGCTGCCCCACTCGTCGACGGCGATCCGGACACCGCCCACGCCATCGAGCTGTCGGGTGCGGGCGGTGAGCTCCGAGCTCCTGCGGGGTTGCATGGGTCCTCCCACGGTATAGAGTGCAATTGTCCAACTAATTCGGCCATTGTAGGCCCGAGTGGCAAGCAGGAGGCCTTCGTGAGGTTCGCCTTCGAGTATGTGGTGGATGGCACAGCCGACGGCGGCTCCCTGGCGTCGGCTGACGGGCTCGCCGCCGTCGCCCGGGCCGCCGACGAGCTGGGGTACTCCGGGCTGGCGCTGCCGGAGCATCCGGCCCCGTCGTTGAAGTGGTTGACCCACGGTGGCCACGAGACGTTCGACCCGACCGCGGCTCTCGGTTTCGTCGCCGGCATCACCCGACGCATCCAGATCATGACCCATCTGCTGGTCGTGCCCTATCGCAGTCCCTTTCTCGCAGCCAAGGGCCTGGCGACGCTCGACCGACTCTCCGGCGGACGCCTCGTCGTCGGCGTCGGGAGCGGGTACCTGAGCTCGGAGTTCCTTGCACTGGGCGTGGACTTCGAGCAGCGCAACGCACTTTTCGACGAGGGGATCGAGGTCATGCGGGGAGTGTGGACCACGGTGCCGTACGACCATGTGGGCGAGCACGTGACGGCCAAAGGTGTGGCTGCGGTGCCCGGACCCATCACGCCCGGTGGCCCACCCATCCTCGTGGGTGGGAACAGTGGCCTCAGCAGGCGACGGGCGGCTCGGCTGAACGGCTGGTCACCGATGCTGCTGTCGGAGGAGGTGGCGACCTCCACCAGGACCCGGCCGCTCACGTCCATCGCCGAGCTGGCCAGGGGGATCGCTGAGGTCAAGCAGCGTGCGGCAGATCTCGGCAATCCCGGCCCGTTGACGTTCAACGCGGCCACTCCGCACCTGGAGTTTCCCACCAGCGGAGGATCCATCGAGGAGCACCGCGACCACGTCGGCCAGCTGGAAGAGGCGGGGGTGGATCAGTTCCTGGTCCGCCCCAGCCACGCGGGCGCTGCGGCTGCCGTCGACTCCCTCCGCGGGTACGCCGACCTGATGGGAATCTCATGACCGTCGACGCGCGCGTCCTGATCGAGCGTGATGGCCCGGTCGCGCGCATCACGTTGAACTCGCCGAGGAGCCTGAATGCCGTCGACGCACCGATGCTCGGGTCCCTCGCGGACGCCGTTGAAGAAGCGTCGGCCGAGGACGGGGTCAGAGTCATCGTCGTGACCGGTGCGGGCCGGGGTTTCTGCTCGGGGGCGAACCTGCTCGACCCGTCGGTCCCTGTCGACCTGGCCACGTTGCAGGCCGCCGGTCGCGTCGTGCGTGCCCTCACGACGGCTCCGCAAGTAGTCTTGTCCCGGGTCAACGGCGTGGCCGCAGGGGTCGGACTGCCGATCGCGCTGGCGGGCGACATCGTGCTGGCCGCCGAGTCGGCCACCCTGACGCTCGCCTTCAGCAACATCGCTCTGCTTCCTGACGGCGGTGCGACCGAGCTCGTGGCGGCCTCCATCGGCCGGGCCCGTGCCGTTCGCCTGGCCCTGCTGGGTGAGCGGTTGACCGCACGGGAGGCCGAGGGGATCGGCCTGATCAGCGAGGCAGTGGAGGACGCCAGGCTGGAGGAACGCACGACCGAGCTGGTCGCCGTGCTGGTCTCGCTGGGGGCGCGGGCGACCGCGCTGACCAAGGAGGCCATCAACGGGGCGACCCTCGACCTCGAGCGGACCCTCGCCCGCGAGGAGGCGGGCCAGGCCGAGCTGCTCGACGCCCCGGAGTTCGCCGAAGGAGTGGCAGCCTTCCGCGAGAAGCGATCGCCGCGTTTCCACACGACCTGAGCCGGACGCACCGACCCGAGGAGATCGCATGGGCGCGCCCATGGACCTGACATCGCTGGCGAGCGAGCTCGCCGACAAGCCCGCCTACCTGCTCGCCGAGACCGGAGAGACCCTCAGCTATCGCGACCTCGAGGACCGCTCCAACCAGGTGGCGCACCTGTTCCGGTCTCTCGGACTCGGTCGCGGAGACCACGTGGCCGTCCTCATGGAGAACCGCCTCGATCTCTTCCCGATCTACTGGGCCGCGCAGCGCAGCGGGCTCTACTACACCCCGGTCAACTGGCACCTGACGGCCGACGAGGCGGCATACATCGTGGACAACTGCGGGGCCACGGTGCTCGTGTCCTCGGCAGACCGGGAGGAGCTGGCCGCGCATGCGGCGAGTCGGGCGTCCGCGCTGCGACACCGGCTCGTCGTAGGCGGCGACGTCGACGGTGTGGACTCGCTCGCGGACAGGACGGCGGACCTCCCCACCACCCCGGTCCACGACCAGTCCGAGGGTTACTACATGTTCTACAGCTCCGGTACCACGGGGCGACCCAAGGGGATCCTCCCGGCCATGCCCGACGTTCCGTTCGGGACAGGTCTGACGCTGGATCACCAGCTCTCGCAATTTGGGTTCTCGCACGATGCCACCTACCTGAGTACCGGCCCGCTGTATCACGCGGCCCCCGTGGGCTGGTCCATGGCCGCGGTCCGCCACGGAGCCACCGCGGTCGTCATGACGAGGTTCGACGCGGAGCTGACCCTCGCGGCGATCGAGGACCACCAGGTCACTCACGCGCAGTTCGTGCCCACCATGTTCGTCCGCATGCTCAAGCTTCCTGCGGAGGTGCGCAGCCGCTACGACCTCTCGTCGCTGGTGCTCGCCATCCATGCTGCGGCCCCCTGCCCCGTGCCGGTCAAGGAAGCGATGATCGAGTGGCTGGGGCCGAAGGTCCTGGAGTACTACGCGGGCAGCGAGGCCAACTGCTTCTTCGCCATCTCGGCGCCGGAGTGGTTGTCCCACAAGGGTTCCGTCGGCAGAGCCGTCATCGGCGCGGCCCACGTCCTCGACGCTGGGGGCGACGAGCTCCCGGCCGGGGAGGTCGGCCAGCTCTGGTTCGACGGGCCTGGCTTCGAGTACCACCGCGACCCGGACCAGACTGCCGCTGCGCACGACGCGCGGGGGTGGAGCACCATGGGCGACCTCGGCTGGGTCGATGGGGAGGGCTACCTCTATCTCGCCGATCGGCGGACCGACCTGATCATCAGCGGTGGGGTCAACATCTATCCCCGCGAGGTCGAGGAAGCGCTGGCCATGCACCCTTGCGTGCAGGACATCGCGGTCATCGGCGTGCCGGACGACGAGATGGGCCAGCGTGTGCACGCCGTCGTGCACGCCGTCCAGGGAGTGGCGACCGGGACGGAGCTGGCAGCCGAGCTCGTGGGTGCGGCTGCGAGGACGATCGCGGGATTCAAGCTGCCCCGGAGCGTGGAGTTCGTCGAGGACTTTCCGCGTCTCCCGAGCGGCAAGGTGCTGCGCCGCCGGCTCGTCGACACGTACTCACCCGAGAACGCTCACCGCGTCCCCCACCCCCCCAAGAAGGAGCAGTCATGAACCAGCCAGCCCGTCATCGCCTCGGTGCGCGCGACAAGGCCGCCGTCGTGGTCGTCGAGTGCCAGGAGGGAGTGCTCGGGGAGAGCTCCATGCTCCCGGCGCTCAGCGGCCCGGCTGGGGACATGATCGGCCCGTTGACCGCCCTGCTCGAGGAGGCCCGGCGCGCGGGTGTCCCTGTGGTCCACGCGACCTACGCGGGTCCGCTCGGTGGCTCGGCCAGGGGCACCGCACCGCTCTGGAAGGCGCTCGCGCCGGCGACCGACGGGTGGACCGACGATCACCGCGGGACCCAGGTCCTGCCTGCGCTCCTCGGTGAAGGGGATCTGGTGCTGCCTCGGCACCATGGGCTCAACCCGGCCAAGGGAACCGAGCTTCTGCCCGTGCTGCGAGGCAAGGGAGTGGACACGATCATCCTGACCGGCGTCTCGGTGAACCTCGCGCTTCCGCTGATCGCGGGGGAGGCGACCGAGGAGGGCTTCTACGTCGTCGTTCCCCGGGACGCGGTTGCGGGCACTCCCGCGGACTATGCTCGGCAGGTCCTGCCCAACACCCTCGGGATGCTGGCGACGTTGACGACGGTCAGCGATCTGGCTGACCACTGGCACGGAGCCTGACCGACGAGCCCGACCCCTGCGCGTCCACGGACACCCCCCCCGGGAGCGTGGGTGGGGATCACGGCCCGATCGAGGGGTACGTGGACCCAGGCGGGATCCACCGCCCGGCGACATGGCCTCGCCGGGCGGGTGGAGTCAGCCGCCCATGCGCAGTCCGGGAGCCCGAGTGCCGAAGACGTCCACGGCGAAGACGCTGCCGAGCTTTGTCGCGTCCCAACGCTTCTCGCCGTTGCTCGCGGTCCGCACCGGTGCCCATCCGCTCATGAGCTGGATGTTCTCTCCGATGGCCTTGATGACCTGTCCGCTCACGTGGCCGGCTTCCGGGCTGGCCAGCCACGCGACCACCGGTGAGGCGAGTGACGGGTCGAAAGGATCGAAGTCGTCCTCTCCGCGCTCGTCGGGCTCCACGACCTCCGCCTCCGCCATCGAGGTCGCAGAGATGCGGGTGATGCCGCCGGGGCCGATGCAGTTCGCGGTGACGCCGATGCCGGCGAGCTCGAGACTCATGCTGAGGGTCATCCCAACGATGGCCGCCTTGGCCGCCGCGTAGTTGGTCTGCCCGAAGTTTCCGGAGAGCCCGGCGCCCGAGGTGGTGTTGATGATGCGTCCGTAGGTCCTGCCGTCGCCGGCCTTGGCCGCGGCGCGCCAGCGCGCGGAGGCCTCCTGACTGAGCAGCCAGGTGCCACGGGCGTGCACTCTCATGACCAGGTCGAAGTCAAGGGTCGACATGTTCCAGATGGCCTTGTCGCGCACGATGCCAGCGTTGTTGACGAGAATGTCGAGCTGCCCGTACTCCTCGTACGCCTGGCCGACCAGTGCCCGCGCAGCCTCCTCGTCCCCCACGTCGGCGAAGTTGGCGCTGGCTCGGCCACCCCGCGATCGGATGATGTCGACGACGACCTCGGCATCGCGCCCCGCTCCGTCTCCCGATGCGCTGGAGCCCAGGTCGTTGACGATGACGGTGGCGCCATGCTTGGCCAGCTCCAGGGCGTGGCCACGACCGATGCCGTGCCCCGCGCCCGTGACGACGGCCACCTTGCCGTCGAGCAGTCTGGTCATGAGGTCTCCTTGAGGGTGCGCGATGTGGTGGGCTGGAACTGCACGATGGTCGTGTCCTCGTCGAGGTCCGCGAAGACGGCCTCGACGCTCATGCCGATCCGGAGGTCGGCGGGGGCGCAGCCGACGATGCGGGTGACCACTCGCGGCCCTTCGTCGAGATCGACGACCGCAGCGACGTAGGGGACCTGCTCGTCGAAGGGGGGCAGGTCGTTGAGGTGGACCGTCGAATGGGTGTAGAGGGTCCCGCGGCCGCTGGCATCCTCCAGCACGACGTCGGTGCTCCAGCACACGACGCACATGGGCCGGGGGTAGTGGTGCGCCACGCCGCACGTGCGGCAGCGCGCAATGACCAGTCGGTGCTGCTTCGCCGCGGCCCAGGCTGCGGTGTTCTCACCCTCGATGGTGGGTAGGTCGCTCCTGCTCGTCATCATCGTCCCTCGAACGTGGGTGTGCGTCGCTCCATGAACGCGGTCACGCCCTCGGTGGAGTCCCGGGCCCCGGACTGCAGCTCCTGAGCCATCGCTTCCAGGGCGAAGGAAGCAGACCGGTCGCCGTCCAGGGATCGGTTGAAGAGCCGCTTGGTGAACGCGAGGGCCGTGGTCGGGGCCGCGGCCAGCTGCGTCGCTAGCGCCTGGGCCGTCGCTGCGAGGTCGGCTGCAGGCACCACCCTGTTGACCAGTCCGAGGGCTGCCGCATCCGCGGCGGACAGCTTGCTGCCGAGCAGGGCGAGCTCCTTGGCGCGCTGCATGCCGATGAGCCGTGGCAGCAGATAGGCGCCCCCGGCGTCCACGACCATACCCCGGAGCGCGAACGACTCGATGAAGGTCGCATCCTCCGACGCGACCACCAGATCGCTGGCGTAGGCGATATGAGCGCCCAGACCCGCCGCCGTTCCCTGGACCACGGTGAGGATCGGCTTGTCGCAGTCGAGGATCGCCGCGACCAGCCGTTGCGCTCCCTGCATGATGAGCCGCGCTCCTGCACCCGTCAGTCGTGGCCCGGCCTTCATGCCACCGATCCGCTCCACATCTGCCCCAGAGCAGAAGTGACGACCGGTGCTGGCGATCACGACGACGCGCACGTCGGCCCTGTCGCCGGCCTCCTCGAGCAGCGAGATGAGGTGCTTGCGTTGCTCCGGCGCGATCGCGTTGGCAGCGTCGGGGCGGTTGAGCGTGATGCGACCGATCCCGCCTTCCACGGACCATAGGACGGGTGTTTCGTCGGCGACAGGTCGCGCGGCGTCGGGCACTGGGCTCATGTGGACCTCACGGATGGGTGGGATGTCCTGTCCCCCGAGGAGGAGGATGAGATCAGGGTACGCCTGACAGGGCGTGCTGTCATCTGTTGACAGTTCCCGTCGTCAACAGTTGACGATATGCTGACGTGGATGGCCCGAACGGTCGGGCCGGGCGAGAGGGCCTCATGCTGAACACCCCCGGCGTCACCCCGATCGGAGGGGCACGCAACACCTACAGCTCCTTGGCCGAGGGCGCGATCCGAGCCATGATCACGGACGGTCGCCTTGCGCCCGGGACACGGGTCAACGAGGTCGAGCTTGCCGAGTCCCTCCGGATCAGCCGTGGGCCCTTGCGCGAGGCGATCCAACGGCTCGCGACCCAGGGCCTTCTGACGACGCGAAGTCACCATGGCTCGTACGTCGCCTCGATCAGCGCCCCCGAGCTCGCCGATCTGTACGACCTCCGCACGGCGTTGGAGACGCATGCGGTCCGCACCATCGGTCACGCCGGATCCGCGCAGGTCGCAGGAGCGGTCGCCGATCTGTTGACGGAGACGGAGACGTTGCTGGCGGCCGCACAGGTGTCCGGCGACGCCTACCAGCTCGACTTCCACCACGCGCTCGTCCGGCTCGCCGGCAACGCCGCCATCACCCGCGTCCATGACGATGTCCTGCAGCAGATCGCCCTGGCGCGCTCGCGCGCATCGGGTGAGCAGCTCGTCGTGAGGCACGCGCTCGAGCAGCATGTGCGCGTGCTCGTGCCCTTGGCCGCAGGGGACGGCGATGCCGCCGCTGCCGCGCTCGCCGAGCACCTGACCTCGTCGCGCGACGAGGCAGTCGCCCTCCTCGCCCCTCACGACTGAGTCAGCGCGGGCTCGGCAGCTCGATCAGGCGTCCTAGGAGCCCCGCTCGCGGCCCGAGCAGATGGGTCAGGACCTCGGCGCGCTTCACATAGAGATGTGCGTCGGCCTCGGCCGTGAACCCCATGCCCCCGTGCAGCTGCACGTTGGCCGCGGCGTTCTCGCGAGCCGCCGTCTGGGCCATCAGGAGAGCCGAGACCGCGTGGAGCTCGGCATCGGGGCGGCCCCCTTCGAAGGCTGCTGCCGCGAACGCGGTCTGGCCGGCTGCGGCCTCGGCTCGCAGTGCCATGTCGGCGCAGCGATGCTTGACGGCCTGGTTGACCCCGATGGGGCGGCCGAACTGCTCCCGCACCTTCGCGTGCTGGGTCGATGCGGCAAGGGCGCCTTCCGCCACGCCCGTGAGCACGGCGGCCGTGAGGACCATCGCACGGGCGAAGATGTCGGAGGCTCCCGACGTGACCTCCGTGAGCGGCTCGGCGCCGAACATGGAGACCCTGGCCAGGGTGCTGGCGGGGTCGAGGCTCGGCGCAGGGTCGAGCGCGGCCAGACCCTGGGTGTCGTACAACGCGGCGCGCTCCCGGGCGAGCATGATGACGAGACCCTCGGGCCGGGCGTCGAGGGCGTAGGCCGAGTCGCCGCTCGCAGCGGTGACCATGTCTCCCCTCCGCGCCGGCCCGGGCAGGACCAGGCCGGCCCGGGTCTCGCCAGTCACCAGGGACTGGGCGAGTGACATGTCCCCCGACGCCGCCGCCACGTGGGCGGCAAGGATCGTGGAGACGAATGGGCCGGGGGAGGGAATGCGTCCCACCTCGCGCAGGACGAGGTACTCCTCGACGAGCCCCAGCCCAAGGCCTCCGGCCGGCTCGGGCAGCCCGGCTCCGAGCAGCCCGAGATCAGCGGTCCGGCGCCAGAGCTCGGCAGACACGACCTGCGCGTCGTTCCGTCGGTGGACCAGCTCCGTGCCCAGCTGCTCGCCCAAGAACTCGGCTGCTGCTCTGACCAGCTGGTCCTGGTCATCGGTAGGAATGAGTCGCACGAGCGTCCTCTCAGCGTGGGAGACCGAGTACGCGGTCTCCGATGATGTTGCGTTGCACCTCCGAGGTGCCGCCGCCGATGGTGTAGGAGAAGGACTCCAGGAACCGTCCGGACCAGCCGTCGGGGGCCGACAGGGGGACGAGCTCGAGGCCCCGTGATCCGACGAGGTCCATGGCCAGGCGGGCCACCGACTTCTGCAGCTCGCTGAAGTAGAGCTTGACGATCGATCCCTCCGGACCCGGGACCCCCGTCGCGTCGGTGCGCGAGACCCCGACATAGGTCATGGCCTGGAGGGCCGCCACCTCCGCCCGGGCGGTCGCCAGTCGACGCGCCATCTCGTCGTCGGCCAACGCACTGCCTCGACCGAGCGAGGACGGGAGCTCACGAGCCAGCTCGATGAGCTGCTCGACCGTCGTCGCGAGGCGCACCTGGCCGGCGGTGAATGCGGTGCCGCGCTCGAACGCCAGCGTGGACATGGCCACGCTCCAGCCGTTGCCGAGGCCTCCCACGACATTGGTCAGCGGGATGCGCACCTCGTCGTAGAAGACCTCGCAGAAGTGATGCGCGCCGTCGATGGTCTCGATGGGCCGCACCTCCACCCCGGGAGAGTGCATGTCGCAGATCACCCAGGTGATGCCCTGGTGCTTGGAGCCCGAGTCGTCGGTCCGGACGAGGAGCTCCTGCCAGTCGGCGACGTGAGCGTAGCTGGTCCATACCTTCTGACCAGTGACGACCAGGTCGTCGCCGTCGACCACGGCCCGAGTCCGCAGCGAGGCCAGGTCAGATCCGCTCCCAGGTTCGGAGAAGCCCTGGCACCACAGGACGTCCCCCCGCAGGATCGGCGGAAGGTGCTGAGACTTCTGCTCGTCGGTGGCCCGGGCGATGAGAGTGGGGCCGGCGTGGTTCAGCCCCACGAACCGCGTGTCCATCGCCGGCAGGTCTGCGCGGCCGTACTCCTCGTGCCAGATGAGCTGCTCCAGCAGGGACAGCCCCCGACCGCCATACTCGACCGGCCAGTCGATGCCCGCCCACCCTGCCTCGTGCAGGGTGCGCTGCCAACCGAGGTCGTACTCCCGTGCATCTTCGTCCTCTGGACGGGTGTCCCGGGGTTTGTGCTCCTCGAGCCACGTACGAACCTCCTCGCGGAAGGCGTCCTGGTCGGGGGTGAAGTCGAGGTTCATGAGCTCGCTCCAGGTCGAAGGTTGCGTTTGAGGATCTTTCCCATGGCGTTGCGGGGGAGAGCGTTGATGAGCTCGACCGTCTCGGGAAGCTTGCGCTTGTTGAGGCCCTGCGCCAGCAGCTGCGGCGTCAGCGACTCGAGCGACGGAGGGTTTGCCGGGTCGGCCGGCACGACCACAGCCACGACTCGCTCGCCGGTGATGGGGTCCGCGCGGCCGACGACGGCTGCCTCGGCCACCCCCTCGCAGCGAACGAGGTGCTCCTCCACCTCGCGGGCCGAGATGTTCTCCATGTTGCGGATGATGACGTCCTTCAGCCGCCCGGTGATGGTGACGTACCC
This sequence comes from Arsenicicoccus sp. UBA7492, assembly GCF_002479615.1. Classification (NCBI taxonomy): domain Bacteria; kingdom Bacillati; phylum Actinomycetota; class Actinomycetes; order Micrococcales; family Intrasporangiaceae; genus Arsenicicoccus; species Arsenicicoccus sp. UBA7492. The sequence goes on from NZ_DLOE01000006.1 coordinate 67,938, forward strand.
ATCGACGTCGATGGTGGCGACATCACCAGAGCAGAAGAACCCCAGCTCGTCGAAGGCCGCGGCGTCCAGGGCGGGGTCGACGTATCCCCTCATCAGCTGTGGTGCGCGCACGCGCAGCTCGCCCGGTTCGCCGACGGATGCCAGCCGACCGTCAGCCCCGACGATGCGGATCTGCACGCCGGGGCTGGCGCGCCCGTCGCTCAGGGCAAGGTGGTCGTCGTCGTCCGTTGGGCTTGCCCAGGAGATGTACGGGCATTCGGTCAGGCCGTAGCCGGAGACCGTTCCCACCCCGCCGAGCCCCTCCTTGACCTCTCGGTGCAGGCTCGCGACGCGGGGCGCGCCCCCCATCATGAAGGCCTTCATCTCGGGGAAGAGGCGGCGGTTCGGGTCGGCCTTCTGCTGCGCGATGAGCATCCGGGCAAAGGGCGCTCCCGTTCCGCCGTGGGTCACTCCCGCCGAGGTCAGTGCTCGAGTCGTCGTCTGTGGATCGAAGATGTCGGCGAAGATGAGGCTGCAGCCAACCTGGAGGGCTTGCAGGAGGTGGACGATCCCACCGATGTGGGCGATGGGCGCCAAGGCGGCCAGCCGGTCGGTCGGCACGGGGCGGATCGCGTTGCAGTAGGCGTCCGAGGCCGTCAGGAGCCCCTGGTCGGTGTGCTGGGCACCCTTGGGGTCCGAGGTGGTGCCCGACGTGTAGAACGCCCAGCGGATCTCCGGCTCGGGCGCGGGAGGAGGAAGGGTGGCCGGGTCGCCGTCCGGGAGGTCCCGATCCACCACGAGCACCGCGACGGAGCCGTGATCCGTCGCCAGGCTGCGTGCCATGTCCAGGTGGCCGAACCCCCGGTACTCCACGGGCACGATGATCACCTGGGACCGCAGCTGTCCGCAGATGAAGCGGACCTCTTTGTCGCGCAGCATCATGATGAGCGGATTCTGCACCGCGCCGATCCGGCTGAGGGCCAGGGTGAGGACGGCCGTCTCCAGCCAGGTGGGGAGCTGCCAGGAGACGATGGACCCCCGAGAGATGCCCAGCTCGTGCAGGCCTGCCGCCGCGCGCTCCGCCTTGAGGAGCAGCTCCTCGAAGGTCAACCGTCGGTCGTGCTCGTCGACGGCGAAGACGTCCTCGGGGGTGGCCCGAGCCCGCTGGACCGCGAGGTCCCAGAGACTGTTCGCCTGGATCCCGAGCCGAGGCTCGGTCGACGTCCCCAGGGCTGAGAGCGTGATGTCAGCGTCTGCCATGTCAGCCTCCGGGGCGTCGGTCACGAGGGATCAAGCTTGCGTCTGCGAAAGCCATCCACCACGCATGCTGCCCCGGCGGCCGTCATCTGTCAACAGTCGACAAACTCTGCTAGAGTCGCCGACGACCCGCTCCGATCAGGACGACCAAGCAGGAGCTGGTCCACAGGGAGAGGGGCAGGACATGACCAACGTGGGGTCTCTCCTCACCACGGCGGCGGTTCACCATGGCGAGCACGTGGCGCTGCGGTTCGGCTCGCAGCGCTGGTCCTTCGCCGAGCTGGACGCCCGGGTGGATGCACTCGCCGCGGGGCTGCGGGAGCTCGGCGTCCAGCCGGGCGACCGGGTCGCCTGCCTGTCGTGGAACCGGCCCGAGGTCATCGAGACGATGTTCGCCGTGTTCAAGCTCGGCTTGGTCCTGGTGCCCCTCAACCCCCGTTACACGGCGGGGGAGGTGGCCTATCACCTCCAGGACTCGCGGGCTGCGGTCCTCGTGCACGGTCCGGGTTTTGCGACGGTGGTCATCGAGGCGGTGCGCCAGTCGACAAGCGTGCGGCACGTCCTCGCGGTGGGCGGCGAGACGGCCGACCCTTCCGCCGGCGACCCGGCCGACCCTGGCCGCATGCTGGACTACGAGCGCGAGATCGCTCGCCACGCAGGGGCGGTCCAGGAGGCGGCGGACGTCGCCGACGACGACTGCTGCTGGCTCTTCTACACCTCGGGCACCACCGGTCGGCCCAAGGGCGCGATGCTGACGCACGGCAACCTGCTCTTCGCCGTCGTGGGCTGGGTGGCGGACCTCACCCCCCTGACGCCGGACAGCGTGGTGCTGCACGTGGCGCCGCTGAGCCACGGCGCCGGGTTCCACGCCCTGGTGGCCGTCGCCAAGGCCGCCACCCAGGTCATCCCGGCACCCGAGACCGTGACCGCGGCCGAGACACTGGAACTCCTCGTCGAGCATCGCGTGACGGACACCTGGATGGTGCCGACCCAGATCACTCGGATGGTCGCAGAGATCGATGCGCGCCGGGTGAGCGGCCAGCCGCCGGACCTGAGCTGCCTGCGGTCGATCGTGTATGGCGGCGCGCCCTTCCACGTCGAGGACCTCAGAGCGGCGATCAGCTCGCTCGGGCCCGTCCTCGTCCAGCTGTACGGACAGGGAGAGACTCCGATGACCGCCACGTTCCTGTCCCATGCAGAGCACCGACTCACCGGGCCGGAGTCGTCCCGCCTCGGGTCGGCGGGCCACGCTCGGACCGGCATGCAGGTGCGGGTCGTCGACGCCGCCGGCCGGCAGGTGCCCGACGGCGCCAGAGGTGAGATCGTCGTGCGTGGCCCAGCCGTGATGAAGGGCTATTGGGGCCGGCCCGAGGAGACCGCTGACACCCTGCGAGGCGGCTGGCTGCACACCGGTGACGTCGGCACCTTCCAGCGCGGCTACCTGTACGTCCTCGATCGCTTGAAGGATCTGATCATCAGCGGCGGCTCCAACGTGTACGCCCGGGAGGTCGAAGAGGTCCTGCTCGAGCACCCGGTCGTCCACGAGGTCGCCGTCGTCGGCATCCCCGACCGGGACTGGGGCGAACGCGTGGTGGCGGTCGTCGTGCCCGTGGGCGGATCCACCGTGAGCGTCGGCGCGCTCCAGGAGCATGTCCGGTCCCGTCTGGCGTCCTACAAGCGGCCGAAGGACTACGTCAGCGTCGACAGCCTTCCCCGAAGCGGCTACGGCAAGGTCCTCAAGCGGGACCTCCGGGAGCGGCTGACCGCTGATCGTCCGATCGATGTCCACTCCCCGGAGGAATCGTGAACCGCAGAGTCGCCGTGGCCGGTGTGGCCCTCTCCGACGTCGGCAGGGTCGACGACCTGTCTCCTTGGGCGCTCGTCGCCCAGAGCAGCCAGCGAGCACTGGCCGACGCAGGGCTGCAGCCCGCAGACATCGACGGCGTAGCGTCGACCTCTCTCGGCATGCTCCCCCCGGCCGACGTGGCCGAGTACCTCGGCCTGCGGCCCCGCTGGTTGGACTCCACCGCCGTCGGGGGTGCCTCGTGGGAGGTCATGGCTGCCCATGCCGCCGACGCGATCTCGGCCGGGCACGCTGACGTCGTCCTGCTCACCTACGGCTCCACGGCCCGGGCGGACATCCGCAAGCGGCTGCGCACGGCCAGCCTGGCCTGGGGAACCCGCGGGCCGGTCCAGTGGGAGGCGCCGTACGGTCACACGATCATCTCCAAGTACGCCATGGCCGCCCGCCGCCACATGCACGAGTACGGCACGACCATCGAGCAGCTCGCAGACGTCGCGGTGTCTGCACGCTTCAACGCGGCCGACAACCCGGAGGCCATGTTCCGGGACCCGATCACGGTGGAGGATGTCCTCGCCGGTCCGATGATCGCGGACCCCTTCACCAAGCTCCAGTGCTGCATCCGCTCGGACGGTGGCGCCGCCGTCGTCCTCGTCGCGGAGGATCGGGTCCCAGACCTCAAGCACGAGCCGGTCTGGATCCTTGGGTCAGGTGAGGCGACGAGCCACGTGTCGATGTCGCAGTGGGACGACTTCACCGTGGGTCCGGCGACCATCGCCGGCAAGCGCGCCTTCGAGCGCGCGGGCGTCACCCCTCAGGACATCGACGTGGCGCAGCTGTATGACGCCTTCACCTACATGCTTCTGCTGACTCTCGAGGACCTGGGGTTCTGCGAGCGTGGTGGAGGAGGAGCATTCGTCGAGTCGGGCGCGCTGCGTCTGGGCGGGAGTCTCCCCACCAACACCGATGGTGGCGGGCTGTCGGCCTGCCACCCCGGCCAGCGCGGGCTCTTCCTCATCGTCGAGGCGGTTCGGCAGCTTCGTGGTCAGGCCGGGCCGCGCCAGGTGAACGACGCGCGTCTGGCCTGCGTCAGCGGTACCGGCGGCTGGTTCTGCACGAACGGGACCATGATCCTGGGTACCGAGTAGGCGATCGTCGTGTGCATCCCCACCCCGACACCAGGCCCTCCGCTCACGTTCGGCGAGGCCATGCGGGCTGCCGTGAGGGAGCACGGTGATCAGCAGGCCTACGTCGAGGGTGCGCGCACCCTGACCTTCGCGGAGTGGGACCGAGCGGCCGCCGGGGTGGCCGAGCGGCTCGCCGGGCGGGGCGTCCGGCCCGGCGAGGTCGTCGCCCTTCTCCTGCCTTCAGGGATCGACTTCGCGATCGCGTATGCCGCAGTGCTCAGGCTCGGCGCGGTGGTCACCGCCGTCAACACCCGGCTGGGCGCGCACGAGGTCGGCGCGATCCTGCGCGCAAGCTCGCCGGCGCTCGTCGTGCGCGACGACACCGTGCCCTGGCCGGCGATCGACCCGGGCACGAGGGTGATTGGCCACGACGACATCGACTGGGCGGCAGCCCCGACGTGCGAGCCGGGGCCGGCGTCGACATCGCGACCGGACGACGCGGCCGTCATCATCTGGACGAGCGGGACGACGGGGGTCCCCAAGGGGGCGTGGTACGACCACCGTGGCCTGGCCGCGGCGGTGGCCTCGGCAGGCGCCATCGGGGGTCGGCGTGAGCGCCGACTGTTCAGCACCCCCTTCGCGCACGCTGGATACCTCGCCAAGGTGGTCGAACAGCTCGTCAGCGGCTCGACCCTGGTCGTCAGTCCCCAACCGTGGAGCGTGCAGGACATGGCACGGCTCCTGGTCGACGAGCGCATCGACCTCGCGGGCGGGGTGCCGACCCAGTGGGCCAAGCTGCTGACGGTGCCCGGCCTGGACCGGGCGGTCCTCCCGCACCTGCGTGTCGGTGTCGCCGCCACGGCTCCGGCCTCGCCCGAGCTCGTCGAGGCGGTTCGTGAGCGGCTGGGGTGCTCGCTCGTGGTCCGCTACGCGATGACCGAGGCGCCCAGCATCACCGGTACCGATCCGGCCGACCCGCCGGCGGTGCAGAGCCGGACCGTGGGGCGCCCCCAGGCGGGCATGGCGGTGCGGATCGTCGACGCGGACGACGTCGAGGTGGGTGGTGGCGAGACGGGTCACGTCCAGGTCCGGGGTGCCTGTGTGATGCGCGGGTACTGGCAGGCTCCCGCCTTGACGGAGGCCGCCTTCTGCGGCGACTGGCTCCGAACGGGCGACCTCGGCTGGATCGGCCACGGTGGCAACCTGGTCCTCGTCGGCCGCAGCAAGGAGATGTACATCCGTGGCGGCTACAACGTCTACCCGCTCGAGGTCGAGCACGAGCTGGCCGACCATCCCAAGGTGGCGAGGGTGGCGGTCATCGGCGTGGAGACGCCGGTGCTCGGCGAGCGGGGCATGGCCTGGGTCGTCCCCACTGATCCGGATGACCCGCCGACCCTCCGCGAGCTGAGGGAGCACGTCGGTGCCCGGCTCGCGGACTACAAGTCCCCAGACGATCTGCGCCTCGTTCCGGAGCTTCCGGTCACCGCCATGCTCAAGGTCGACAAGACGGCGCTCCAGCGGCTCGGCGACCCCGGGTCGGTCGACGTGCGCGTCGGGGGCGCCCCCACCGCGCCAGGTTCCACACCCCCTGCGCCAGCACCCCCACGAGGAGACTCATGACAACTACCGCACCGACCGACGCGCCATTCGACATGCTCGTCGAGAAGGGCAAGGTGCGCGAGTTCGCCACCGCGACCCTGGCCACCGACCCAGAGCTGCTCTCGGGCGCGGTGTCGCCACCGACCTTCCTGGTGTCCTCGGTGTTCTGGAGCGGAGTCTCGCCCGTGGCCCTCGCGGGGTTCGACCGCAGGCGACTCCTCCACGGTGAGCAGGAGTACCTCTTCCACGGGCCGCCACCAGGAGCAGGTCAGCGACTCACCGGCCGGCACCGCCTCGACAAGACCTACGAGCGCCCGGGCAGACGAGGCGGCACCATGCGATTCGCGGTCGTGGTGACGGAGTTCGTGGACGACAGCGGGAGGCTGGTGGCCGAGCAGCGGATGACCTTGGTGGAGACGGAGCCGATCGGGGAGGACCAGCCATGACCGGACCGATCACGATGGGATCGGGGGCCGAACGAGCCTTCGGACCCATCACGCGCCAGATGCTGGTCCGCTACTCCGGGGCCTCAGGTGACTTCAATCCGATGCACTACGACGACGGCTTCGCGCGCGGAGCCGGGTTTCCCTCGGTGTTCGCCCAGGGGATGCTGACGGCCGGTCTGCTCGGGACCTTCGCCAGCGAGTGGCTGGGTCCGCACAACATCCGTGGCCTCAAGGTTCGCTTCAAGGAACAGGTCTGGCCGGACGACGTCCTCACCTTCGCCGGACGGGTCGTCGCCATGAGCGAGAGCGACGAGGGTCCGCTGGCGACCGTCGAGGTGACCTGCACGCGTCAGACCGGCGCGACGGCGCTGTCCGGCACGGTGCGCTGCATCGTGCCGGAGACGACGGACGGAGCGCCGTGAGCGACTCGTCCTCGGCGTCCAGCAGGCAGGGGGTCACCCGCGAGCGGGTGGGCTGCTACGTCCTGCCCGGTGCTGCTACCGATCCTCGGCGCGGCCTCGACGAGGCTCGCGCCGCCGAGCGGCTGGGCCTGGGGACGGCCTGGCTCGGCGAACGCTACGACACCAAGGACCTCCCGTCCTTGGCCGGAGCCATCGGCCAGGTCACCGACCGGATCCGGATCGGCGCGGCCGTGACCCACCCGGTGCTGCGTCACCCGATGGTGCTCGCCTCGATGGGACAGACCCTCCAGGCGTTGACGGGCGGCCGCTTCGTCATGGGGTTCGGCCGGTCGGCCGCCTGGCGGTGGGCCGCGTACGGGGCCCAGGCTCCGACCCTGCGGGCTCTGGAGGACATCGCCTCGATCCTTCGTCGCCTGTGGGCTGGTGACACGGTCAGCCACGAGGGTCCGCTGGGCAGCTTCCCCCGGTTGCGCCTGGCCCAGCATCTCGAGCTGCCGCCGCCACCGCTCCTCCTCGCGGCCATCGGGCCCAAGACCCTCGACCTCGCCGGGCGGGCCTACGACGGCGTGATCCTGCACCCGCTGCTCACGCCGGAGGGCGTGCGGCGGTCGATCCTGCGGGTGCGCGACGCCGCGGCCGCGGCAGGTCGGGACCCGGACGCGATCCGGTGCGCGGCAACGCTCGTCGTCGCGCCAGACCTGGCCCCGGAGGCGGCCAGGGCGGCGGTGGACGCCCGTGCGGCGGGTTACCTCTCGGTGGCGGGTCTGGGGGACGCCATCGTTGGTGCCAACGGATGGGCGCGGGACGCCCTCGCTGCCTTTCGCGACCAGCCGGCGCTGAGAGATCTCGCCGGGCTGCCGGCCGACAAGAACCTCTCTCGGGACCAGCTCGCGGAGCTGGCCGAGGCGCTCCCGCACCACTGGCTGCCCGATGCGACCGCCGTCGGCTCTGCGGACGCCTGCGTGGCGCGGATCGGCGACTACCTGCTGGCGGGGGCGGACGAGATCATCCTGCACGGCGCCCGGGTCACCGAGCTGGATGCGCTGGTCGGGGCGATCCCGGCGCGACCGTCATGACGCCTGATCGACCGGGGCACGACACGCTCGTCGCGCGACTCACCCCCTGGTTGCTGGACCGACTCGTCGAGGACCACGGTCACGGTGTCGACGAGGTCTCCCTGCACGACGTCGCGCGGCCGGTCGTGGGACAGTCGTCCGACTTGTGGACCTACCGGCTGACCTGGCAGCTGCGCGGCCGGCAGCACGAAGCTCGCCAGGTGGTCCGGCGTGAGCCGGCTCCCGACGGAATCTTCCTGCGGCCGGACGTCCTCCGAGAGGCGGCGATCCTGCGAGGCCTGGCCGGGTCGAGCGTCCCGGTCCCGAGCGTGCGGTGGACGGAGCAGTCGGGTCGCGTGCTCGACCGGCCCTTCTTCGTCATGGACCTGGTGCCGGGTCGAGTGCCCGGCGCCAAACCGTCCATCCACTCCACCGGCTGGCTGACCGGCCTGTCGCCGACGGAGCGCCGGACCTTGTGGGACAACGCCATGGACGCGCTGGTGGGCGTCCACCAGGTGCGATGGGAGGACGACCTGGGGTTCCTCGCCCCAGCCGGGGACGCGACAGGTGCTGGCGCTCACCTGCGTCGGCTCACCGCGTGGTACCGCTGGGCCGCCCGAGAGCGGAGCTTTGCGATACCCGACGTCGCGCTGCGGTGGCTGCAGGACAATGTCTCGCGCGCCGGTGGCGGCCCGGACGCCTTGGTGTGGGGCGACGCGCGCGTGGGCAACATGATCTTCGGACCGGACGGCACCGTCGAGGCGGTCCTGGACTGGGAGGTCGCCAGCATCGGACCACGTGAGATCGACGTGGCCCACTGGCTCGTCTTCGACGAGCTCGCGACCGACGCCATCGGCGTCACGCGGCTCGAGGGTCTCCCAGGCCGGGACGAATCCATCGACACCTACGAGGAGCGCAGCGGTCACGCCCTGGCGAGTCTCGACTTCTTCGAGGTTCAGCAAGCCTTCTTCCTGGCGACGACCCTGATCAGGCAGGCGGACCGGCGCGTCGCCAAGGGCGAGCTGGAACCCGGCACCCGTATGGCGCACGAGAACGCCGCGACCATCCTCCTCGCGCGGCGTCTCGGCCTCGAGGTCCCCGAGCTGTCCGCGGACTACCAGCGCCACCGAGGCGGGTCGTGAGCGCGCAGATCGACGTGGCTCAGCTGCAGCATGCCCGCGGGCAGTGGCCCGCTCATCGCTGTGAGCTCGTCGCAGGAGCGATCACCATCTCGCCGCCCAGGGGGCGCTGGCAGGAGCTCGCCGTGTCCCGCCTGTCGACCCTGCTCGACCGGGCGACGCCCGCCGGTGACGGTCAGGTCCTCGTGGACGCCGAGGTGGTCCTCGGTCCCACCACCGTGGTCCGGCCCGACCTCGTCGTGGTTGGCGGGGGTCACCCGCACGGGCTGCCGGAGCTCGTGGTCGAGGTCCTCGACCGATCCCGACGTGCGGTGGTGACGGCCAACATGCGGGCGTACGCCTCGGCCGGCATACCTGCTGTGTGGTTCGTCGACCCGTTGGCCCCGTCCTTGACGGCGTTCGCGCTGACCACCGATACGTCCGGCGTCGTCGACCTGGTCGAGCGGGCCTCGGCGCGCGGGGACGAGGTGCTCGTCCTCACCGAACCCTTCCGAGTAGCCGTCCGGCCGTCCGGCCTGGGGATCGAGTAGCCGCAGCACACGAGCAAATGTAAACTGTTGACAGTTAGCTCTCACTGCGGGAGGATGCGTTCATCCGCAACCGCGACGGTTCGACCGGAGGTGCCACGTGCAGGCCGATCTCGAGGAACGCCTGATCCCGGTTCCCATGGACGCGTCGGGGGCCGTGGACATCTACTCCGGCGTCGCTCGCATCTCGGGTCGGGTCTGGGCTCGTGAGGTGCGCGTCAAGGGGTCGAAGCCGCGCACGGCGGTCGTGCTCTGCCACCCGACCGCGAACTTCCTCGGGCACTACCTGCTCGATGATCTTGCGCGGTCGGGAGTGGCGGCGGTCGGCATGACCACGAGGTACATCGGCAATGACAGCGCGCTACTCCTGGAGAACTGTGTCCTCGACGTGAGTGCGACCGTGGCCCGGCTGCGGGCGGACTACGACAAGGTGGTGGTCCTCGGCAACTCGGGGGGAGGGGGACTCGCCCCCCTCTACCAGTCGCAGGCCGAGCGGCCCACCATCCGCCAGGCTCCCGGGGGAGGAGGGCCCGACCTCACCACATCCGGCCTGGTGGCGGCCGACGCCCTGATCCTGCTGAACGCCCACCCCAGTCGCGCGTTGCTGCGAGCTGAGTGGATCGACCCGGCCATCGTGGACGAGGCGAAGCCGTTCGTCCGCACACCGTCCCTGGACATGTTCGACCCGGCCAACGGTCCGGCCTACCCGGAGCACTTCATCGCCGCCTACCGTGCGGCCCAGACGGCTCGCGTCGAGCGGATCACCGCGTGGGTCCTGGGCCAGGTCGAGGGTCTGGCGCGTCGTGGGGACGGCCTCACGGACCTGCCCTTCGTCGTGCACGGGACGACCGCCGACCTGAGGTTTCTCGATCCCGCGATCGACCCGAACGACCGTGACCTGGGGGTCACCTTGTGGGGTCCTCCGCAGACGGCGAACTACCTACCCGCGTCGCTGGCCCACTTCACGACGCTTCGTTCATGGCTGAGCCAGTGGAGCCTGGAGCACACCAATGCCGGTGTGCAGAACTTCTCAGAGATCGCGGCGCCGATCCTGGTCGTGCTCGGCACGGCGGACCCGACGGTCATGCCCTCCCACACCAGGCAGATCACCGATGCCATCGTGCACACGGACTGGGAGCGGATCGACGTCCCGGGCGGGACGCACTACTTCGAGGGACGGCCTGATCTCGTGCGCGACGTCGCCAGGTTCATGGCGGACTGGCTGGGGCGCCACGACATGCTCTGACCCGTCGCCTCACCGGGTCGCCGGAGCCCGGTCGAGTGCGCAGGCGACGAAGTCCGACTGGGCTGCGGAGAGCTGGACGCCTCTGCGCGTCAGGATGCTGAAGGGCATCTTCAGGTCCAGGTTGGAGACCGTGAGCTCGGCGAGGCTGCCGCACTCGAGCTCACGTGCGACGCTGGGCCGTGGGAGGCAGCTCAGGAGGACCCCTCCGGCCACCGCGGCCTTGATGAGCGAGATGCTGTCGCTCTCGAGAGTGATGTCGATGGTCTCGAGCAGGCTCAACAAGGCGTAGGTGAACTGGCGGCGGGAGTCGGAGAACCGCGGTTGGAGGCACCATGACTCGCTGGCTAGATCCGTGGCACTGAGCGCTGCCGATGCCGTCAGCCGGTGGCCAGGCGCGCACACGATGGCGAAACGATCGTTGAACCATCGCTGCTGCGCCAACGATCCACGGGCGGTCACCATCTCGATCAGGCCCACGTCCAGGGACATCTCCTCCATCCGCTCGATGACCGCCAAAGAGGGGAGGGCCGCAACGGTCACGTGCACCCGGGGGTGCATGCCCATGAAGGAGAGCAGGACCTCCCCGAGAAGGTGGTCGGCGACAGTGGGGCTCGCGCCGACGAGAAGGGACTCCCGAGCGGAGTCCGCGGCGACCTCTCGGTCGAGCTCGCCGGCGGACGTCAGCATCGATCGGGCTCGCGGCTGGAGCGCGCGGCCCTGCTCGGTGAGCTGGAGCGAACGCCCCTCTCGCCGGAACAGGGTGCGGCCCAACGCCTTCTCGAGCGCGTGGATCGCCATGCTGGTCGCGGACTGCGTGAGGTGCAGCTCGTCGGCCGCTCGGGTCACGCTGCCATGGCGAGCCACGGCGTCGAAGACCTCGAGCTGGCGCAAGGTGAACCGCATCCGCCCTCGAATCATCAGGGATGTTGATCTGCTGAATCAATAATATCAGTTGGACTAATGCGTTGCGCGGACCTAGGTTCGAGGGAAGCAGCTGGGCGGGCGCGTCCCGTCGAGGGTCGTCCGAGCAGGAGTGAAGCCCATGGAACTACCGGGGACGTTCGAGCATGTGCGGTACGCCGTGGCCTCCGGTGTGGCCCAGATCGTCCTGGCACGTCCCGAGAGACGCAACGTGCTCGGCGTAGGTCCTGGGTCCAGCCGCACCGAGATCCTCCAGGCGCTGCTCGTGGCAGACCATGATGACGCGGTGGGCTGCATCCTCCTGCATGCCGAGGGGGACGCCTTCTGCGGAGGCGGGGACCTCACCGGCGCGGCCCTGCCCGAGGGGATCGACGGAGACCTCTGGCTCGTCACCCAGGTGGACGACTTCCACGCTCGCGTCCGTGCGGTGAGCAAGCCGGTCGTCGTGGCGGTCCAGGGCAGCTGCTTGGGCGCGGGTCTCGGCATGATCGTCCAGGCCGATCTCGTGCTGGCTGGCGACGATGCCCGCTTCGGCCTGCCCGAGGGCCGGTTCGGACATCCCGGCGGCGCCGAGCTGGCTGCCGTGGTCGGCGCCTCCTGGGCGAAGTTCCTGATCTTCACCGGGGAGACGATCGGCGCCCAGCAGGCGGTGGAGTGCGGTCTTGCTCTCGCCGTGATCCCCCGCGAGATGCTCCTGACAAGGGCTCTAGACCTGGCGCAGCGCATCGCGACGATGCCCCCCACCTCGCTCCGGCTGAACAAGCGCGCCATCGACGCCGCGGTGGAGTCGGCCGGCAGGGCGGCGGGACGTGTCGCGGGGCGCGCGGTCGACGTCCTGACCAAGTCGGCGAGCCACGCAGCCACGGCTCCGGACGGTCGCCGGTTCGAGGACATCGTCACCGCCCAGGGGGTGCGGGGCCTGAGGACCGCGACGGCGCAGCAGGTGCGGGGGAGCTGGTTGGACAGTGTCGCTGGTGACGGTGGAGGGGAGCAGACCTCATGACGACTCCGTTGGACGGCCTACGCATCCTCGACCTGACCAATGTGGTCATGGGCCCCTACGCCACCCAGGTCCTCGCCGACTACGGCGCGGACGTGATCAAGGTCGAGACCCCGGCGGGGGACACGACGCGGCAGATCCCGCCCATGCGCAACCCCGACATGGGCACGACCTTCCTGCACCTGAACCGCAACAAGCGATCCGTGGTGCTGGACCTGCGGGAGCCCGACGGTCGCGACGCCTTCCTGACGCTCGCCGACTCGTGCGACGCCTTCATCAGCAACGTCCGTCCCGCTGGCCTCGCCCGCCTGGGGATCGACTACGCCACGCTGTCAGCCCGGAACGCCCGCTTGATCTGGGTGGGGCTCACCGGGTTCGGGGAGGACGGACCGTACGCCGGCCGGCCGGCATACGACGATCTCATCCAGTCGCTCACCGCGGTGCCCGACATGCTCGTTCGCACCGGGTCCGACCACCCGCACTTCGTGCCCCTGGCCTTCAACGACCGTGCCGTGGGGCTGCACGCCGCCGTCGCCCTGCTCGCCGCCGTGCACCAGCGCGCCTCGACGGGGGTCGGCCAGCAGATCGACATCCCCATGTACGAGACGATGGCGCAGTTCACCCTGGGCGATCACATGGGTGGTCATACCTTCGAGCCGCCGATCGGGCCGCCCGGCTACCAACGGACGCTCAACCCGGCTCGGCACCCCTATCGGACCCTGGACGGCTACATCACGGCGATCGTGTACACCGACGCACACTGGCGCTCCTTCTTCGACCTCGTGGGCCGTTCCGAGGAGTTCTCGACGGACCCCAGGGTGGCGACCCTGCGCAGCCGCACCGAGCACTCCGAGGCGCTCTACCGCGAGGTGGGGGAGGCGGTGGCGACGGGCACGACGCAGGAGTGGCTCGCCCGGTTCGACGCGGCGGACATCCCGGCTGCTCCGGTCCACAGCCTGGAGTCGGCCATCTACGACGAGCACCTGGAGAGGGTCGGCTTCTTCCGTCTGGCCGAGCATCCCACCGAGGGTCTGGTGCGTGAGATGGCCATCCCGAGCCGCTGGCCCGACGTGAGCTTCCCGGCCCCGCGACCGGCCCCCTCGCTGGGGCAGCACACGGTCGAGGTGCTGCGCGAGGCGGGTGTCTCGTCCGAGGTCATCGCCCGGCTGGAGAGTCCCGCGGCGTCGGCGGAGCACTGCTCATGACGACCGACGTCCGCACCAGTCCTCCCGTCCTCGTCGTCGGCGCCGGTCCTGTCGGCCTGGCCCTGGCCCTGGACCTCGCCCAGCGAGGGGTCCGATCCGTCGTCCTCGAGCGGGGGACGGCCCAGTCCGCGCTGATGCCGGCCAAGGCGGGAACCCTCAACGAGCGAACCATGGAGCTGATGCGCCGGTGGGGACTGCGAGACCAGATCGTCGGCTGGGGTTGTGACGACGAGTACCCCAGAGACACGGTCTACCTCACCAGCCTCGTCGGCGGCCACCTCGTGGGGCGCTCGGCGATGCCCTCGGCCGCCGAACGCTGCGAGTCGCCCGGCAGCCCTGAGATCCTGCGCAAGTGCCCGCAGTTCGTCCTGGACCCCCTGCTGGCGGCGGCAGCGACGGCCACCGGTCTGGTCGACCTGCGTCACGAGACCCGCTTGGTCGACGTGGTCGACCTGGGTGACCACGTCGTGGCCGAGGTGGTGGATGGTGACGGACGCCACGAGCGCCTTCGGGCTGACTACCTCGTCGGCTGCGACGGGGCCGGCAGCACGGTTCGTCGGCTGATGCACATCCCCTTCGAGGGACGCACGCTGGACCACTCCGTGACCGTCGTCGTCGAGATCGACGAGCTCGAGCGCCACCACTCTCATGGCAAGGCCGAACGATTTCTCTTCCTGGGCCCAGACGGCGCGTGGTCCAACGCGACGTCGATGGACTACGACCGGATCTGGAGGTTCACGCTGCTGGGCTTCTCCGAGGCGCCGGACCTGGACACGATCGATGCAGCAGCCCAGGTGCGTCGGGCGCTCGGGAGCGACGAGATCCCGTTCCGCATCCTCGGGGTGGTGCCCTGGCGCCGGAGCCAGTGCGCTGCCAGGACCTTCGACCACGGGCGGGTCCTGCTCGCCGGCGACGCTGCCCACACCACATCCCCCACCGGCGGTCACGGCCTCAACACAGGCCTCGGCGACGTCTCCGACCTCGGTTGGATGCTGGCTGCCTGCCTCGAGGGATGGGGTGGTCCCGGGCTCCTGCACGCCTACACGCAGGAGCGGCGGCCGGTCGCCGTTCGCAACAGCACGCTGTCGAGCAGGAACTACGAGCAGTGGGTCGAGCCGCTCGACTACTCGCAGATCCTGGCATCGGGAGCCGAGGCCGATGCAGCCCGCCGCACCGTGGGGGACCGGCTCGTGACCTCCCTGCACGGCGAGTTCAACTCTCAGGGGGTCGGCCTCGGCTTCCGCTACGAGGGGTCGCCCATCGTCGTGCCGGACGGCACACCCGAACCTCCGGACGAGGTGAGCACGTTCGTCTCCACCGACCGCCCCGGTCACCGGGCCCCCCATGCTTACCTCGAGGACGGCCGGTCGACCCTGGACCTGTTCGGCGAGGGTTTCGTGCTGCTCAGGCTGGGGCCCAGGCCGCCCGACGCCAGGGCACTCGTCGTGGCCGCGGCCTCCGGGGGAGTGCCTCTGACGGTCATCCACATCGATGAACCGAGTGTCGCGAGGGCCTACTCGCGCGCGCTGGTTCTCGTGCGCCCGGATGGCCACGTCGCGTGGCGCGGTGACGTGGCGCCCGACCTCGACGACGCCGCCGCCATCATCGACACGGTGCGCGGCGCGCGTGTCGATGACCGTCGCCCCAGCACCACTCAGCCTCTCTCACGTCCCACCAAGGAGCATGCATGAACAGCACCGAGCCTGCACGACGCTGGCCCGCCTATGTGATCCGCGAGCCTGGCCCGGCCGCGCTCGTGGAGCTGACCGAGGCCGACCTCCCCCCGGGCGACGTCACCGTGGAGATCAGCCACTCGTCGTTGAACTTCAAGGACGGGCTGGCGGTGACCGGCAAGGGCCGGATCGCGCGCCGCCTCCCCATGGTGTGCGGCATCGACCTGGCGGGCACCGTGGCGGCCTCCGACAGTCCCGACTGGTCGGTCGGTGACGACGTGATCGTCACCGGGCACGGTCTCTCGGAGACGGAGCAGGGGGCCTACACCGCTCGTCAGCGGGTGCAGTCCGGATGGCTCGTGCGTCGTCCCGAGACGCTCACGGCCGAGCAGGCGATGGGGATCGGGACGGCGGGCCTGACGGCGATGATGTGCATCCTGCGGCTGGAGGAGGCCGGGGTGGTGCCAGGAGGCGGACCCGTGGTGGTCACCGGAGCGGGGGGTGGTGTCGGGAGCGTGGCCGTCGCCATCCTGGCCAAGCTGGGCTACGAGGTCGAGGCCGTGACCGGCCGCAGCGAGACCCATGACTACCTGAGTGCCCTCGGTGCTGCGGCCATCGTGGACCGGGCCCAGCTCGCCGAGCCCGGCAAACCCCTGCAGGCGGAGCGGTGGGCGGCGGCGGTGGACACGGTCGCGGGAGTGACCCTGGCCAACGTCCTGAGCCAGATCCGCTATGGCGGGTCGGTGGCGGCGTGCGGCCTCGCCAGCGGCAACGACCTGCCCACGACGATCCTGCCCTTCATCCTGCGCGGCGTGAACCTCCTCGGTGTCGACTCGGTCATGGCCCCCATGCCCGTGCGGATCGAAGCTTGGCGACGTCTCGGGACCGACCTGCCGGCACCCGCGCTGGCCGAGATCTCCCGCGTGGAGCCCTTCTCCGCCGTCCCCGCCCTGGCCGAGGACATCCTCGCCGGCCGAATTCGTGGCCGGGTCGTCATCGATATCGCCGCCGAGTCCGGCACGACCGACTCCTCCACTGACTGATCCACCGGCCCCACCAACGATCCATCCACGAGCAAGGAGAGACCCATGAGCACCCATACCTCGGTCGCCACCTCGGCACCAGCCCTCGTGCCCACCACCCCGACGATGTTGAACCACCTGGCGTACGTGACGCCGTGCGCCGAGGACACCGTCGACTTCTACACCCGGGTGATGCAGATGGACTTCGTGCAGGCCGTCATGGACGACCGCGTGCCCTCCACCGGCGAGCCCTTCCCCTACTTCCACATCTTCTTCCGGATGCGGGACGGGTCGACGCTGGCCTTCTTCGAGGCCCCCGAGCTGCCGCCGCGGGCCAAGCCGAGCCACCCGGCGTACGACACCTTCGACCACCTGGCGCTGCACACCGAGTCGGTCGAGGACGTCGACCGCTGGCACGCGCACATCACGGCCCAGGGCATCGACGTCGTCGGGCCGGTCAACCACGGCATCATCTACAGCATCTACTTCTACGACCCGATCAACGGGATCCGGCTCGAGATCACCACACCGCTCGACCCCGACTGGAACAACCAGGGGGCGGAAGCAGCCGTGGCGCTGAAGCGGTGGGTGGACGCCAAGGACCGGGCTCGGGCCAAGGGCACCTCGGTGCTCGACGAGATCGAGCTCAAGCACCGGATCACGACCGCCCTGGAGTCGGACTCGTGACCGGGGGGACTGGCCGTTGCCCGGTCGCTCATGACGTCGACCTGATGGACCCCGACTTCCTCAGCGTCCCTTTCGACTACCTGACGCAGCAACGGCGCGAGACCCCGGTGTTCTACGTCCCCGAGGTCGATCTCTACTTCGTCACCAGGTACTCGGATGCCGAGCGAGTCTTTCTCACGCGGGGTACGTACAGCGCCGGGAATGCCTCCTCTCCCATCTGGCAGCCGTGCGAGGCGGCCAAGGAAGTCATGCGCGCGATACCGCTCGTGCCGACCTTGAACAACGCTGACCCCCCTCGCCACGGCTTCATGCGCAAGGCCGTCCTCAAGGGGTTGACGCCGCGCAGGGTCGCTGCCATGGAACCCGTTCTGCGCTCGATCACCGAGGAGCTCGTCGCCGCGCTCTCCACGGAGCCCGTCGCTGACCTCATGAGTGGGCTGGCCGTTCCTCTGCCGGGATATGCCGGCTTCTCCCTGCTGGGTTTCCCCGAGCAGGACTGGGACATGGTCAAGGGATGGTGCCGGGGTCGGGTCCAGCTCACCTATGGTCGGCTCCCGGAGGACGAGCAGGTCGCCGTCGCCCGGACCAACCTGGCGTTCTGGACCTACTGCGAGGACCACGTGTCTTTGCGGGAGCGACAGCCCGGTGACGACATGACGACCGAGCTCCTGGCGTATGCCGCCGGCCGTCCGGACGAGGAGATGTCGCGCCTGGACGTGGTCCGCATCGTCTATGCGCTCGCTCTCGCCGGTCATGACAGCACGACCGCCGCCATTGGTGGTGGCATGCGGTACCTGCTGGGTCACCAGGACCAGTGGGCGGCCCTTGTCGGCGATCCCGACCTGATTCCAGGCGCGGTCGAGGAGATGCTGCGCTACGACCCGCCCATCCTCGGACACCGCCGGATCGCCCTCGAGGATGTCGAGATCGGCGGGGTGACCATTCCCGCCGGGTCGGGCATCATGCTCACCCTGGCTTCCGCGCACCGCGACGAGGCACGCTTTCCCGACCCGGACGTGTTCGACGTCACCCGGGAGGACGCCAGGGCCCATCTCTCCTTCGGCAAGGGCGTGCATCTGTGCCTCGGTGCGCCGCTCGCGCGTCTCGAGATGAAGGTCATGCTCGAAGTGCTGGTCTCGCGCCTGCCGAGGCTGCGGCTGGTCGAGGACCAGGCGTTCGCCATCGTGCCGAACCTGGTGTTCCGCAACCTGGAGCAGCTGCTGGTCTCGCCTCAGGGCGACGCTGAGCTCGCCGAGGCGCGTCATGGGTGAACGCCTCTCATCCCAGGGCGCGGACTTCCGCCGCACCGAGCGGGAGGGGGTCCTCACGGTCGCCTTCACCAGGGATGCCAAGCTCAACGCGGTCAGCCAGGAGATGGTCGACGCGCTTCGATCGGCTGCAGTGGACCTCGGAGATCGCGACGACCTTCGGGCGCTCCTCATCAGGGCAGAGGGCAGGTTCTTCTCCGCAGGCATGGACATCGGCGAGACGATGGCGGGCCGCGACGACACCGATGGGCGCGACACCCGTCGGCTTCGTCGTAGCTATCGCCGGCTTCATCTGCTCTTCGACGAGCTGGAGGCGATCGAGAAGCCTGTCGTCGTCGCCGTCCAGGGTCCGTGCTGGGGGGTGGGGCTCGAGCTGAGCTCGTCCTGCGACTTCCGTCTGGCCACACCTCGGGCGACCTTCGCGTTGCCCGAGGTGCCCAACCTCGGCGTCATCCCTGGGTCGGGGGGGATCAGTCGGGTGACCCGACTGATCGGCCCTCACTGGGCCAAGTGGCTGACCATGGCCGGTGAGGTCGTCGACGCCGACCGGGCTCTGGCCATCGGCCTGGTTCACGCCGTCCACCCGGAGGATTCCTTCGACGAGGAGGTCGACGCGTTCATGCGCAAGCTCGTCGACCTCCCCGGCGATGCTGTCGGGCTGGCCAAGCTCGCGGTGGATACGGCGGCGTCGGTCGACCGCGGGACCGCTCGTGACTTCGACCGGGTAGCGAACACCGTCCTGCTCCTCTCCGAGGACCACAAGGCTCGCGTACGAGCCTTCGAGGAGCGACAGCACCGCGCCTGAGGCCCCTGCCAACCGCGCTTCAACCTGACGCTGGCGGGTCAAGGAGTCGTCAAAAATCTGACGTCGCCTTGGCGCTCACCCGAGCCTATGTCCGCACGACGAACACGTACTTGCGTGACGAGAAGTGGCAGAAGGACACGGGGTTCATGAACAAGCTGAGTGAACGACTGAAGACTCCTGTCGACGTGCTCAGGGCCGTCCCCGGGCAGGTGTACAACTGGGATATTCCTGTCGGTGCTGCCACCAGGCTCGAAGAGCTGTACATCGAGACCAAGACCCTCAAGGCCAAGCGCCCGATGCCCGAGTCCACGTTCGTGGACCGCTCGTTCGTCGCGACGGTCGTGGGCCAGCCGCGCCCCTGAGGGGAGCGAGGCAGACTCAGCTCTGGGTCACGAGCGGCCAGACGTGACCACCGGTGGCCAGGACCGCGCGCGTCACCGTGTCCTCGGACTCTGCGACGGTGCCGTACTCATTGGTCCAGGCGAGGATCGGCATCGTCAGCTGGCGCAAGGAGTGCTCCCACGTGGTGCCGATCGCGCCATGCAGCTGGTGGGCCGCCCTGACCACGGCCGAGCCGGCCTGGCCGGCGCAGGATCGAGCCACGGCGATGGATACGGGCAGCCCCTCACCGGTGAAATCGGTCTCGACCGCCTCGTCGAGGGCGGCCCAGGTGGCGGCTCGGGCCAGCGCCGCCTCGGCTGCAGCGTCGGCCAGTCGGTGCTGCACAGCCTGGAACTGCGCCAGGGACCGACCGAACTGAACGCGCTCGCCGACGTGCCGCACGGTGGCCGCGACGGCTGCGTCCATGGCTCCGCACATCTGTATGGCGCGTACGAGGGCGGCCCGATGACGAAGCGCCGCGACGACGTCTGTGGACACGGCGACGGCCGTCGGCCCCGGGGCTCCGGCTCGCACGGTGTCCCGCGGGAGACCTGCGAGGTTGGTCCCCGTCTCGATCTCCACCTCGCCCGGAAGCACGGCCTCCACCGAAGCGCCGTGGTGTGCCTCGGAGTGGATCAGCACGATGTGCTCGGCCTGAGAGGCCCAGGGCACGGCGCGTGCCTCCCCTGACCCGTCGAGCAGGGCCACGGTGGCGATCCCAGGGAGAGGGGGCAGGCTCGCTGACTCGAGTGCCCAGGAGGCCAGCAGGTCGTGCTCGGCCAGGGGCAGGTGTATCCCGTGCGCGGCCGTCCCCTCGTGCAGCGCCGCGGCGTCGTGCCAGGAGCCGCCCGAGCCGCCTCGCGCCTCGGCGCTGGTCAGGAGGGTCAGGCCCAGCCCCTCGAGCAGGTTCCACCGCGTGCGATCGAGGCCGGACACGTCATGGTCGGGTCCTGGTCGATGCTCGCGGAGCACCTCGTCCAGCAGGCCCACCAGCTCTGGATCGGCCTGTCGCGGAATCGAGCTCATCGCAGCCCCAGTCCTCGTGCAATGACGCCCCGAAGGACCTCGTTGGTGCCACCACGCAGGGTGAACCCTGGTCTTTGGAGCAGGCCTGCGCCCAGGAGCGGATCGTCGGGGTCGACACCGCCGGACAGGTGCACCTGCTCGATGAGGTCGCCCTCGAAGGTCGTCCCCAGCACCTTGACGACCGCAGCGGCGGTGTCGGCCTTGTCACCGCGCTCGACGGCCGCGTTCACCGCCATCGACATGTGGTGCAGCCCGCGCAGCCGAGCGAACGATCGGCCGACGGACAGGTCCGCCGACTGCTCCGGGGCTGTCGCGGCACGCGCCACCTGAACCTCGTACAGCGGGAACGCGCAGAGGAAGCGCTCAGGGCCGCTGCGCTCGTAGGCGAGCTCGGAGGTCACCTGGTGCCACCCCGCCCCGATGTCGCCGAGGACCCGTGCGTCCGGGACGAAGACGTCCTCGAGATGAACCTCGTTGAAGTGGTGCTCGCCGGTCATGGAGACGATCGGCCTGACCTGCAGGCCGTCGGAGCCCAGATCGACGATGAGCTGGCTGAGGCCGTGGTGCCGCTGTGCAGGGTCGAGCGGGCTGGTGCGTGCGAGCACGAAGAACGCCTCGGAGGCGTGGGCTCCCGAGGTCCATACCTTGGTGCCCGTGACGCGCCAGCCCCCGTCGACCTGACGGGCTCGGGTGCGGACGCTCGCGAGGTCGGAGCCGGAGTCTGGCTCGCTCATCCCGATCGCGAAGAAGCACTCACCCGCGGCGATCCGCGGGAGGTAGAACCGTTTCTGCTCCTCGCTCCCGAACCGGAGCAGGCTGGGGGCTGCCTGGCGGTCGGCTACCCAGTGGGCGGCGACGGGAGCCCCGGCCGCGAGCAGCTCCTCGGTGACGACGAGCCGTTCCACGAACGTCCGTCCGTGCCCGCCGTACTCCGTGGGGATCGTCATGCCCACCCATCCGCGGGACGCCAGCTGGCGGGAGAACCCAGGATCCCACCCCGTGATCCACGCATCGATCCCTGGACGGAACCGTCCGGCCAACCGCTGCTCGTCGAGGAATCCGCGCACCTCGTGCCGGAGGGCTGTCAGCTCCGCTGTCGCGGAGACACCCGGTGGGACAAGGGTCTGGGTCATGTCATCACTTCCCGGTGAACATCGGCGGGCGTCTGCCCAGCAGCGCGTCCACGGCCTCGGTGTGGTCCGCCGATCGTTGGGCCAGAGGTTGTAGTGCCGCGGCCAGCTCGAGGTGAGCCGCCAGCGTCTGCTGCCCCTGCTCCCGCAGCAGGCGCTTGGCCATCCTCACGGTCGTCGGCGGGTTGGCCGCGATCAGGTCCGCGACGGACCGGGACGTGGCGAGCAGCTCGCTCGAGGGCACCACGCGAGACACCAGACCCCACTCGAGGGCCGTGGAGGCGTCGATCGTGGCGCCGGTGAGGGTCAGCTCCGCGGCCCGGGCGATGCCTATGGCGCGGGGGAGGAGCCACGCGCCTCCGTCGCCGGGGATGAGCCCCACGCGGACGAAGCTCTCGGCGAAGGTCGCGGTCTCGGCGGCGATGCGGACGTCGCACATCAGAGCGAGGTCCAGGCCGGCGCCGATGGCCGGCCCGTTGACCGCGGCGATCAGCGGCACCTCGCACCCGTGCAGAGCGAGCGGGATGCGCTGTATGCCGTGCCGGTAACCGTCTCGAGCGTGGCTGAGCGGCCCCCCGAACGGGACCTCGTCGCTACGGACCTGGCTGAGGTTGGCGCCCGCGGAGAAGGCGCTGCCCTCCCCGGTCAGCACCACGGCGCGGAGCGCACGGTCAGCGTTGGCCCGATCTGCACAGGCCACCAGGGCGTCGATCATGTCATCGTCGGAGATCGGGTTGCGGATCTGCGGACGGTTGAGCGTCCAGGTCTCGACGTGGCCGTCCCGTTCGACCCGGACCGGCTCGGTCATGGAGCGGGGACCTCGACGACGACAGCGCCGCCCTGGCCGCCCCCCGCGCACATGGCAGCGACGCCGGTGCCGCCCCCCCGGCGACGCAGCTCGTGCGTGAGGGTGGTGATCATGCGAGCACCCGTGGCGGCGACGGGGTGTCCGAGGCTGCAACCGCTGCCGAAGATGTTGACCCTGTCCTCGTCGATGTCCAAGAGGCGGCAGGCGGCGAGAGGGACGGAGGCGAAGGCCTCGTTGATCTCCCAGAGATCGACGTCTGCAACCGTGAGGCCGGCCCGCTCGAGCACCAGGGGAATCACCTCGACGGCACCCATACCCGTGCGGGCCGGCTCGACCCCGATGGAGGCCCAGGCGCGCACGGTGCCGAGGGGGGTGAGCCCCTGCGCGGCCGCCAGATCGGCGTCCCCCAGGACGATCGCGGCCGCCGCGTCGTTGATGCCGCTGGCGTTGCCCGCCGTCACGCTGAAGCCCTCGATCTCAGGGTGCAGCGGCTTGAGGGTGGCGAGCTTGTCCACCGAGCTGCCACGGCGGGGACCTTCATCGGTGGAGAAGGTGAAGGGGAGTCCGTCTGGGCCCTGGACCTGCACCGGCACGACCTCGTCGCGGAACGTGCCGTTGTCGATCGCCTCGACGGCGCGCTGGTGGGAGCGCGCTGCCCAGGCGTCGACCTCCTCGCGGGACAGGCCCACCTCCTGAGCGGTGTTCCACCCCACGTTGATCGAGACGTCGTCGTTGACGTCCTCGGTGTAGGGGAAGGTGGGTGGCATCGCCTGGACCGTGTCCTGCGTGCCAGGCACCCGCCAGGTGAGCTGCGGCATCAGGGAGGTCGACTGCACCCCACCGGCGATGACCACCTTGTCCATGCCGGAGCGGATGCTGCCGGCCGCGTTGGCGATGGCGGTGAGGCTGGCCGCGCAGTGCCTGTTGACGGCCTGGCCCGGCACCTGGGGCATGCCGGCGGCCACGGCCGCGTGGCGAGCCAGGTCCCCGCCGCCATACATCGACTCGGCCAGGACCACGTCGTCCACGTCAGCAGCCGACAGGCCGGAGCGCTCCAGCGCCTCGGTCACGACGAGCTGGGCGAGCGCCTCCGCCGGAGTGTTCACCAGGGAACCCTTGAAGGCCACCCCGATCGGGGTGCGGACAGCGCTGAGGATGACTGCGTCAGGCATGGTCATCGGCTCCTTGGATTCGTGGCGAGTGATTTGACGCTTTCGTCAAGAATGTAGTTGCTGTCGCCCGCCCCGTCAAGGTCGGAGGGGCCCGTCCGTGGTCCCTGACTGCCGCCCGGTCAGAACTCGATGACCACGTGGTCAGAGGTGGGACGGGACTGACAGCCGAGGATGTAGCCGTCGGCGACGTCGGCGGGATCGAGGGTGTCGCAACG
Source organism: Arsenicicoccus sp. UBA7492 (assembly GCF_002479615.1). NCBI lineage: Bacteria > Bacillati > Actinomycetota > Actinomycetes > Micrococcales > Intrasporangiaceae > Arsenicicoccus > Arsenicicoccus sp. UBA7492. The sequence goes on from NZ_DLOE01000006.1 coordinate 91,849, forward strand.
AGCCATCTCCACGGAGCCATCGACGAGGGTGCACACGCATGATCCGCACTCGCCCTCGCGGCACGAGTAGGGGACGTCGATGTCGTGAGCCACGAGGAGGTCGACCAGGGACAGGGAGCGGGGCCACCCGAGCGAATGGGTCTGCCCGTCGAGGGAGACGGTCAGGCCAGATGTGTCGACCTCATCGCGAGAGGCGGACGCGCGATCGACCTCGGGCTCGTCGAACGGGTCCCCGCTCAGGGAGGTGAACCGCTCGGTGTGGATGCGGTCGCGAGGCAGCCCGATCTCGTCGAGCGCAGCATGGGCCGTGTCCATGAACGGCTCGGGGCCACAGACGAAGGCGTCGTGGCCACCGTAGGGCTCGAGGAGATCGCGGAGCCCTGCCGCGGTGGGCAGTCCCTGGACGGAGCTGAACCAGTGGATCACGGTAAGTCGATCGGGATGTCGAGCGGTCAGCTCCCGGAGGGGATCAGCGAAGATCACGGAACCCTGGTCGCGATTGGCGTAGAACAGGATCACCGACGCGGTCCCGCGCTCGAGCGCCGTCCGCAGGATCGACATCAGGGGGGTGATTCCGCTGCCCGCGCCGACGAGGAGCAGGTCGTCGTCCACGGAGGCGGGCACGAAGGTGCCGGAGGGCGGCAGCACCTCGATGGTGTCTCCAGGCGTCAGGTTGTCGCACACCCAGTTCGAGCCGAGGCCACCAGGGGTCCGCTTCACCGTCACGGCCAGCTCCTGGTCGTGCGGTGCGCTGGACAACGAGTAGCAGCGGGCCACCGAGCCTGTGCGGCCGCTCGGCAGGCGCAGCGTCAGGAACTGCCCAGCCCGGTGGGTAAACCGCGGGTCGGCGGGTCGGTCGAAGACGAGGCTGACGGCGTCAACGGTCTCGGGGACGACCTGCCGCACGGTCAGCCGGGCAGATCGCGGAGCCGGGCTGCCCTGCGACACCCCCGAGTCGGGATCTGACCGTGTCATGTAGCCACCGCCGGCTCTGCCGCTTCGGGATAGAAGCCGCCGGCCCACGTCCGCAGCTTGCGGAAACCTGCGGCCTCCGAGGGCGAGAGGCCGGGAGGATCCAGGTATCTCTGCGTGTCCCACACGGCGATGTCGTCGGGGAGGGCCAGCTTCGCCTGCCCGAGTCGCTCGTCGCCGTTCCCGTGCTCGGACGAGATCCAGTACGTCCCGAAGATGTCGGAGGTCGTGGCGTCGACGGGGGTGGCGCAGATGGCGATCACGCGGAGCCCGTCCCGGGTGTGCTCGCCGCTGAAGGACGTTCCCAGACCGGACCACACGATCTCGATGGTGCTCGACGTCTCGTCGGGCATGTCAACCGCATCGGCCCACCGACGGCCGAACCCCACCTTGGCGCGCCACTCCTCCGCCTCCTGGGCCTCTCGCAGGACGACGGGGCTGTGGGGCGTGTGGTGGACGAACCGGAAGTGGTGAGGGTCGACGGCGTTCTCCGCGATCACCTGCGGATGGACGTGGATCCCGGGGTGACGCACTCGGGCCGCGTCCGTCAGCGGGTAGTAGTCCGCCGCCTCGAAGATCTGCCCCAGGGTGCTGAATGCCTCGGGTACCTCCCACTGGGGTGGGCGCGACGCCACGTCGTGCCAGACGTAGATGCTGTCGTTGCGCTCGGTGACCGGCCAGCTGCGGACCCGTCGCACACGATTGGGCCTGGCCTCGTAGGGAATCTCGACGTTGCGCCCGTTCCCGTCCCAGACCCAGCCGTGGAAGGGGCACTGGATGCCCTGGTCGACGATACAACCGCGGCTGAGGTTGGCGCCCAGGTGCTGGCAGTGGGCGTCGAGCACGTTCACCCTGCCGTCGCGACCCCGGAAGGCGACCAGCTCGCTGCCGAAGTAGGAGAGCGGCACGATCTGACCGGTGGCTAGGTCCGAGGACCAGGCCACCTGGAACCACCCGGTCGGCTTCATGGCACGTGGCATGCGCGTTCGGACCTGCTTTCGTGACGGGTGCGAGGTGGTGCTGATGCGCGTGAGTTCGGCCCGGTCCGCAGCGGGCGCCAACGGACCGGGCCGAAGTGGTGGGAGAGCTCAGCCGACCCGGGGGAAGTGCAGCATGGTGCGGGCGTTCGTCTCGGTGATCTTCGCGACCTCGTCGTCGGGCACGTCGGCCAAGACCTCGGCAGCGCGCTTGCGGCTGTTCGGCCAGTTCGAGTCGGAGTGCGGGTAGTCGATCTCGAGCATGATCCGGTCGACCCCGACCTTGTGGCGGTTCTCGACGCCGAACTCGTCGTCGATGAAGCAGCCCCAGAAGTGCTTGCGGAAGAGCTCGGACGGCGGTGTGTCGAAGTCGATGTTCTTCATGTAGTAGCGGTGCCGGGACCACACGAAATCAGCACGCTCGAGGATGTAGGGGATCCAGCCGATCCCACCCTCGGCGAGGGAGAACTGCAGCTTCGGATACTTCTGGAGGATGCCGGAGAACATGAGGTCGACCGCCGACCACATCAAGTTGGACGAGAAGAGTGTGATGGCGACGGCGAACGGCGCCTCCGGCAGGGCCATGTTGTTGGTGGCCTCGGTCTTCATGAACGAGAAGCCGGGCACGTAGGCGCTGGAGCCGAAGTGCAAGGAGATGGGCATCTCCGTCTCCGAGCACGCTTCCCACAGCGGGTTCCAGTACGCGTTGTGGAAGCTGGGCAGCCCCAGCGGCACCGGGCTGTCGGGGAAGGTCACCGTGCGACTACCCATGGCGGCGGCGCGACGAACCTCGGCCGCGCACAGCTCGACGTCCCACGTCGGCAGGATCGCCATGGGGATCAGCCGGGCGGGGTCGGTGGCGCACCACTCCTCGACGTTGAAGTCGTTCCAGGCCTTCACGCACTTGAGCGCGAGGTCCTTGTCGGGGGCCCGGTGGAAGACGCCACCGCCGAAACCCGGGAAGGACGGGAAGGCCAAGGTGGCCTCGACCCCGTCGGCATCCATGTCCTTGAGCCGCTCGATCGGGTCGTAGCACCCGGGGATCATGTCCTCGTAGCGGACGGGGTCCATTCCCCACTCCTCGACGGGCTTCCCTGCCACGGCGTTCAGGCCGATGGTGGGTGCGACCAGGCCGTCGTAGTGCCAGAGGTGCTTGCCGTCCTTCTCGACGATCCGCGGCCCCTTCTCCTGGTCGGCCTTGGACAGTCGGTCCTGCCACACCCGAGGGTGCTCGATGAGGTGGTCGTCGACCGAGATGATCTGGTGCTGTTCCTGAAGCGGCATTCGAAGCTCCCTTGCTCCCTGGACGGTGCTCGCTCCTCCGACGATATCCCCAGTTGACGAAACTGTCACCCCAGCGACGTGCGTTTTGTCCGCGAATGGTTCTGGTCAAACGGGGCGACTCACGACTACAGTTCTGACGAGATCGCCAATGTGGTGAGAGGAGCCGACCGCCATGAGCAACACCTTCGACGGACCCATGCCGGAGCGTGAGGACGAGGACGACCACGACCTGCTGACCTATGGGGAGGTCAAGGTCCGCATCCACGAGGAGGTGCGCACTCAGCGCGCCCTGGTCGCAGAGCTCGAGGCGACAGGAGGGGATGCGTCGGGAGCACGGCGTCGCCTGGACGCCTTGGTCGACGCAGCGGAGCGCAACAGTCGCAGCCGCATCAACGACGACAACTTCGAGAAGTTCTTCGGTTACCGGGGCACCCCTCGGCGCAACACCTGACGAGTCGGTCCCAGGCGCACCGTGCGCCGGCTCAGCGGCTCAGCGACTCAGGACCTCCGCCGCACCTGCGTCGGCCTGCGTCGGTCAGGTCGACTGCGCTCTGAGCGCCTTCTTGTCCACCTTGCCGGTGACCAGGGTCGGCAGGACGTCGGTGAACCTCACGTGCTTGGGCACCTTGTAGCCGGCGAGTCTCGCTCGGACGTGGTCGCGGACCGCGTCCGCCGTGAGTGCGTCGGCCCCCACGTGCGGCACGACGACCGCGCAGACTGCCTCCCCCCAGCGATCGTCAGGCACGCCGATCACCGCGCAGGCGGCCACCTCGGGATGGGACTCGACGGCCCGCTCGACCTCGGGGCAGTAGATGTTCTCGCCGCCGGAGATCACGACATCCTTGATGCGGTCCACGATGTGCAGCAGGCCCTCTTCGTCGAACCGACCGACGTCACCGGTCAGGAACCAGCCCTCCCGGACGCGTTCGTCCGTGGTGACCGGGTCTCGCCAGTAGCCGCGGAACATGGCCTCGGTGCGCACGGTGATCTCGCCCGCCTCACCTTGGGCCACGTCGGCGCCGTGGGGCCCTAGGAGACGGACCTCGGACTCTGAGAACGGGATCCCGACGCTGGAGAGTCGGCGGTGGGTCTGGGCGTCCTCCGACGTGGAGTGAAGCTCGCGGGGCAGGCCCGAGGTGATGGTCTCGGTCTGGCCGTAGAGGTTCAGGAATCCCGCCCGGGGCATGGCGGCCATGGCGGCACGCAGGGTGGGCAGGTCCATGGGGGCGGCCGAGTAGACGACCGTGCGGACCGTGGCGAGGTCTGCGGGTGTGGCGCCCGCGTCGAGAACAGCTCGCAGCATGGTCGGAGCCAGGTGCATGACCGTCACTGAACCCTCACGGCACCAGTCGGCATACCGCTCTGGGTCGAAGGCGTCCGTCAGGACGGCCGTGCCGCCGTGAACGTGCAGGCCCAGTGCGATGGCCATGGCGCCGATGTGGAAGAGCGGCATGACGAGCAGCCCGAGATCGTCGCAGCCGCTCCGCATCTGGTGCGCCATCTCCTTGGCCAGCAGCCGGAGCTCTCGGTGCCCCAGGATGCATCCCTTGGGCGTGCCGGTCGTGCCGCTGGTGAAGATGAGGAAGGCGACGTCGTCGGCGGTCGCGGCGAAGGGCAGCTCACGTCCGAGCCCTGGCCGGAGAAAGTCCTCGTATCGCGTGACGCCGACGCCGTCGGGCACCTGCCCGTCGAGGGCCACGACGAGCTCGAGACCGGGCAGCTCAGCGCGGATCCGGGGGAGGAGCGCGAGGTGCTCGGCACCGCAGAAGAGCGCGACAGGGTCTGCGGCACGCAGGGTCTCGACGATCTCCGCGGGGGACAGTCGGTAGTTGACCGTAGCCACCACGATGCCGCTGACGTGCGCCATCGACAGGACCTCGCCGAACTCGATGCTGTTCTTGGCCAGGAGCGCCACCCGATCCTGGTGCCGGACGCCGGCGTCGGCGAGCGCCACGGTCACGGCGGTCGATCGTTCGAGCAGCTCGCGATGGGTGCGGATGCGGGGGCCGTGGACGTATGCCGCGCGGTGCCCGTGGTGCAGGGCGTTGGCGGAGGTGGTGGCTCCGAGGGAGGGTCCGGGCCGACGATCGCACGACATGAGCACTCCGACGTTTGGGTGACGATCCTGTCAACTAACCGTAAGCTGCGCCCTCCCCGGTCGGCAACCGGATCAGGACACGGGTGGCGCCAGGTGCTTGGCAATAGCGTCAGATTCAGATTTACTGGCCACCCCGCCGTATCGATGAACGAGGTGCACCCATGAGCAACGACGCTCAGCAGATCCTGTCCGGCATCAAGGTGATCGAGCTAGCTGCCTGGACCTTCGTCCCCTCGGCCGGCGCCGTGCTCGCCGACTGGGGTGCGGACGTGATCAAGGTCGAACATCCTGAGACGGGTGATCCCCAGCGGGGGCTCATCAACTCCGGCATGGTCACTGGTGCCGGTGATGTCAACCACTTCATCGAGCAGCCCAACCGTGGCAAGCGCAGCGCCGCCATCGACGTCTCGAACCCGGACGGGCTTGAGGTGCTCATGAAGCTCGTCGAGCAGGCCGACGTCTTCGTGACGAACCTCCTCCCGGACAGCCGGAAGCGACTGGGTGTCGACATCGACGACATCCGCGCGCGCAACCCTCGGATCGTCTACGCGCGTGGACACGGATACGGCTCCAAGGGGGAGCAGGCCGACCGGGGCGGCTTCGACCTCGCCGCCTTCTTCTCCAGGGGCGGCATCGCCGACGCCTACACGTCCTCGGACGAGGGCGCGTACCCGCCTGTCCAGCGGCCTGCCTTCGGTGACGTGGTGGCCGGCTTCGCCATCGCGTCGGGCATCGTCGGCGCGTTGTTCAAGCGGGAGCGCACCGGCGAGACGTCCGTCGTCGACGTCTCGCTGCTCAACATGGCGATGTGGCAGCTGGCTCCGGACATCGTCGGCGCAGGGGTCACCGGCCAGAACGTCCCCCGGTTCCAGCTGGACGAGTCGCCGAACCCCGGTGTGGGATTCTTTCCGACGAGCGACGGTCGCCACCTGGTCTTCGTCCTGCTGCAGGCGGACCGCTTCTGGTCCGACTTCTGCACGCGGATGGGCCGCGAGGATCTCATCACCGACGAGCGTTTCACCGACCAGCGCGTGCGGTTCGTCCACCGCAAGGAGTGCATCGCCGAGATCCGCGAGGCCTTCTCTCAGCACCCGCTGGCGTACTGGCAGGAGAAGTACGCAGACTTCGACGGAGTCTGGGACGTCGTTCAGTCGGCGCTGGACATCCACAGCGACCCGCAGGCCCTAGCCAACGGCTACCTCCCACGCATGACGGACAACAACGGCAACGAGTTCGTGGTCGTCGACTCGCCGGTGCAGTTCGACGAACGGCCCAACGCCTCCCGCCCGGCGCCCGACCACGGCGAGCACACGGACCAGATCCTCCAGGAGCTGGGTCTGGACTGGGACCGCATCATCACCTTGAAGACGAGCGGCGCCGTTCTGTGACCGAGCCCTCCAACCGGGGTCCCAAGCCCGAGAGCAGGGACGTCTCCCTGCTCTCGGGCCGCACGGCCGTCATCAGTGGGGCCAGCCGCGGCATCGGGGCGGCCATCGCCGTCGCGCTGGGCGCCCTGGGCGTCAACGTCGTGCTCCTTGCCAGGTCTGGCGCAGGGTCGCCGGGTCGCCTCGAGGGGACCGTGGATGCCGTCGCGGCGGGGATTCGAGCAACGGGCGGCCGCGCGCTCCCGTTCGTCGGGGATCTTCGCGACGACCAGACGATCGATGCCGTGGTGGCCGCCGCCGTCGGCGAGTACGGCGGCCTCGACATCGTCGTGAACAACGCCGCGGCGTTCGACACCACGACCACGGCCGCCATCTCGATGAAGCGCTACGACCTGATCCACGACATCAATGCTCGTGGGGCCTTCGCCCTCACGCGGGCGGCCGTGCCACACCTGACGGCGTCGGAGCACGCGCACGTCCTCACCATCTCACCGCCGTTGACGCTGGAGCCGAGGTGGTTGGGCCCGCACACGGCATACACAGTCTCGAAGTATGCGATGAGTCTCATGACGCTCGGGCTGGCTCAGGAGTTCGCCGCGTCGCCCGTCGCCGCGAACTCCCTGTGGCCGAGCGCCTCCGTCGCGACCGAGGCGATCCGCACCATCCTCGGCGACGACGTCGCGTCGAACCGGTCTCGCAGCCCCAGGGTCATGGCGGATGCCGCGGTGGAGATCCTGCGGAGGGCACCGCGCGACTGCACCGGCCAGCTGTTCACCGACGACGAGGTATTGACCGCCGCCGGGATGGATCTGGCGCCCTACCGTCTCGGTGCGGCCGACGAAGAGCTGTCACCGAGCTGGTTCCTTCCGGAGGCATGATGTCTGAGCGACAGGCTCGACAGGCGGCGCCCCAGCATGCGCACGCTGCTATGCACTGCAACCTCAACACCGTTGATCTCGATGCCGCGGAGACGTTCTACGAGGTCGTCGCCGGCCGCGCACCGAGGTTCCGGTCGGTGGGCGTCGACCAGGACGCGACGATGATGGGGCTGGGAGCCCGCACCTCGAGCGTCACCGCCTTCGTCTGGGACGAGCGTGGGCCGCGCGCCGCGCCGGCGCTGGAGCTCGTGCGCTGGTCGGACCCGGCGACCCGAGCCGCCGGGTCGCACCACCGAGCGGGCTTCACCGCCCTCGGATACCGGGTGCCGGATCTCCAGCGCGCTGTCCTGAGCCTGGCGCCCCTCGGTCCTCTCGTGCTCGAGGATCTGACCGTCCGTGGTCGCACGCTGCACGGGGCTGTCCTCACCGACCCCGACGGTGTGCGGGTGGAGGTGGTCGAGGTCGGGGTCGGCTCCGTCGCGGACGCGGGGCCCGCCCTGGCCTACGAGCGGTTGCGGGTGACCGATCTGGACCGATCCCTGGACTGGTACGAAGGGATCGGTTTCGCCGTCGGCCATCGGCGTCAGGGAACCGCCTCGATCGTCCTTCCCGAGGACCCCACCTTCTCCCTCGAGCTCGAGGAGCACCCCGACCTCGCGGCCTCCCCCAGCCGCGCCAACCAACGCGGCCTGTACCGCATCGCACTGGCGGTGGAGGACGTCGAGGTGGCCGCCGGCGCGCTGAAGGCACTCGACCCCGGCACGCCGGCGCCGGTGTTCATCCCGATGGAAGACACACCCACCGGTGGTTACACCGTCCTCTTCCTCAACGACCCGGACGGCACGGTCGTCGAGCTCGTCGCGCGCCCGCGCTCAGAGGTCCGTCGACCCTTGACACCGGTATGACGATATCGCCAACAGTGGCGTTCCATGCGGTATCACGTTTTTGAAAAGACCTGTCGGACAGCGGATATGACGAGAATCTATGAACTTGACGTTTTCGTTGACAACGATCGTCGAGGCGCCTAAGGTGACACCGTGACCGATCTGTCCGAGAGTGACCTGGCCGACCTGCGGTCCTCCTTGCGGTCGGTGCTGGAGCGCCGCTCCTCCGAGGAAGCGGTCCGGCGCACCATGGCGAGCCCGTCAGGAGCAGATCTCGATCTCTGGCGCACGCTCGTCAGCGACTTCGCACTCCCCGCCCTGACCGTCCCGGAAGACGGTGGAGGAGCGGGTGCCGGGTGGGCGGCCGGCCGCGTCGTGCTCGAGGAGCTGGGCCGCTCCCTCGCATGCGTGCCGGCGTTGTCTGCCATGGGCCTGGCCGTTCCGGCACTGGTGGCCAGCGGTGACGCCGAGGCCGAGAGGGACATCCTCCCGGGGATCCTGTCCGGCGACACCATCGCGACGGCCGCCCTGCTGGGTGCTGATCCCCTGAGCGCCTGCCGCTTGCGGGCGACCGGGCAGGGGAGCGGGTGGCGCCTGACCGGCCGGGTGGCGCACGTCGTGGACGCGCAGGTCGCGGACCTGGCCCTGGTGCCCGCCCAGCACAGCGAGGGGACCGCGCTGTTCGCCGTGGACCTGCGCGCAGCCGGGGTGGACGTGCAGGCCAGGGCAACCTCGGACCTGACCCGGCGGGTGTGTGGGCTCTCGCTCGATGCCGCGTCGGCGCGCATGATCGGAGGACCGGACCAGGCAGCGTCCGTCCTGGGGAGCTCGAGGCCGGCCGCCCTGCTCGCTCTTGCCGCCGAGCAGACGGGTGGGGCGGGCGCCGCCCTCGACCAGGGAGTGGCGTACGCCGGGCAGCGCGTCCAGTTCGGTCGCGCCATCGGGTCGTTCCAGGCGGTCAAGCACAAGCTCGCCGACGTCCTGGTCGCCGTCGAGCAGTGTCGGTCGGCGACCTGGGCAACGGCGCGAGCCATCGATGGGCACACCCCCGACGCCGACCTCTATGCGGAGGCCGCCGCTGCGATCTGCGGGGCTGCCTATGTGAAGGCAGCCTCGGACAACGTGCAGGTCCATGGAGGCATCGGCTACACGTACGAGGGCTCGGCCCACCTGCACGTCAAGCGGTCTCGTGGATCGGCCGCCCTGCTCGGCACTCCTGCCCAGCATCGTGCCGGTGTCAGCGCCCGCCTGCCACTCCTGCTCGACACCCCCGGCACCACCGCAGCGGCCTTGGCCCGCACTGTCGAAGGAGCGTCTCGATGACCGAAGTCCCCTTGGCCGAAGGCCTGTTCACCTGGCCCTCGACGGAGCCCGCGCTCCTTGCGGGTCGTGCCACTGATGGCTCGTTGACCTTTCCGTATCGCCCTCATCGACTTGTCGGGGGCGCGAGAGAGGCCCTCGAGCAGGTCGAGCTCCCCCGTCGCGGGAGGCTGTGGACCTTCACGACCCAGCAGTTCCGGCCCACCTCACCGCCCTACGCCGGTGATGACACGGACGAGACCTTCGAGGCCTTCACGGTGGGTTACGTCGAGCTGCCGAACGCCCTGCGCGTCGAGGCCCGCCTCACGGAGCCCGACGCGACCAAGCTGCAGATCGGGCAGGAGATGGAGCTGGTCATCATCCCGCTCGGCAAGGACAAGGACGGCAACACCACGATGATCTACGCCTTCGCCCCCGTCGGACAGGAGCTCTCGTCATGAGCGACCCCGACATCGCCATCATCGGGGTCGGCCTGCACCCCTTCGGACGACACGGCGTCAAGTCTGCCCTCGAGATGGGGGAGGACGCCGTGATCGAGGCCTTGGACGACGCCGGGGTGGCATGGGGAGACGTCCAAGAGATCTGGGCCTCCAGCATGGAGGTCAAGAACCCCGAGGCGATCACCGGTCTGCTCGGCATGACGGGCATCCCCGCCCGGTCGACGTTCACGGGATGTGCCTCTGGCGCAACCGTTCTCGGGCAGGCAGCGAATGCCATCAGGCTTGGCAAGGACCTCACGGTGGCCGTCGGTCTGGACAAGCACCCCCGCGGTGCCTTCGCCGGAGACCCATCGGTGTCGGGCCTGCCTCTCTGGTACGGCCAGGCGGGGATGTTCCTGACCACCCACTTCTTCGGCATGAAGATCAATCGCTACATGCACGACCACGGGATCAGTGAGGCAGCCCTGGCCAAGGTGGCGGCCAAGAACTTCCGCAACGGGTCGCTCAACGACAAGGCCTGGCGTCGTTCGCCGATGTCGGAGGACGAGATCCTCGCGTCGCAGTACCTCAACTATCCCTTGCGGCAGTACATGTACTGCGGCCCCGACGAGGGAGCTGCCGCAGCGGTCCTGTGCCGGGCAGACGTCGCGCACAAGTACACCGACACGCCCATCTTCCTGCGGGCGAGCCAGCTCGTGTCTCGCCGCGACGGAGCGCTGGAGCTGATGAGCCCGTCGCTGTCGTTGGAGGACACGCCGAGCCCGACCATCTTCGCCTCTCGGCAGGCCTACGAGGAGGCAGGAGTCTCGCCGGAGGACGTCGACGTGATCCAGCTGCAGGACACCGACGCCGGGTCGGAGCTCATCCACATGGCCGAGAACGGGTTCTGTGCCGACGGGGAGCAGGAGAAGCTGCTCGCCGAGCATGCCACCGACATCGGGGGGCGCCTGCCGATCAACACCGACGGGGGGCTGATGGCCAACGGGGAGCCCGTGGGTGCCTCCGGCCTGCGTCAGGTCTATGAGATCGCCAATCAGCTCCGGGGCCGCTGCGCCGATCGCCAGGTCGCCGACGCCAAGGTCGGCTACGCCCAGCTCTACGGCATGCCGGGCACGGCAGCCGTGACGATCCTGTCGACGTGAGGTGACCCGTGACGACGCCTGAGAGCTTTCGGGCCGAGGTTCGTGCGTGGCTGGCAGGCGCACCCCGACCCGCCGGCCTGCACGACTACGGTCCGACACCGACCCCCGACGACATCGACGCCGGGCGAGCCTGGCAGGGCATGCTCGCCGAGGCTGGATACGCCTGCCTGCACTGGCCAGCCGAGCACGGTGGACGTGAGGCGTCGGTGGCCGAGCAGGCCGCCTTCGCCGAGGAGTGCGCCTTGGCCGACGTCCCGCGACAGTTCCATCTCGTGGGTCCGGACCTGGCCGGCCCGGTTCTCATGGCCTTCGGCTCCTCGGCCCAGAAGGAGAGCCTGCTCGAACCGATCCGCACCGGTGAGCACCTGTGGTGCCAGCTCTTCTCGGAGCCGGGCGCCGGGTCCGACCTCGCCGCTGTGCGAACCAAGGCGGTCGCGGTCGCCGACGGCTGGGTGATCGACGGGCAGAAGGTGTGGACCAGTGGGGCGGCGGACGCCCAGTACGGTCTGCTCCTCGCGCGAAGCGGCGGGCCTGGCCACGGCGGGCTCTCGGCCTTCGTGGTCCCGATGGACGCCGACGGCATCACGGTCCGCCCGCTCCAGCAGATGAACGGTGAGAGCAAGTTCAACGAGGTGTTCTTCGACGGACTGCACCTGTCGACCGACGCGCTCCTCGGCGAGGAGGGTGCGGGCTGGGCCGTGGCCACCGCGACGCTCGGTCGGGAGCGGCTCTCTCTCGGGGCCAACGCCGTGGGCATGCTCAAGGCACTGGAGGAGATCGTGACCGAGGCCGGGCAGCGCGGCCGGCTCGACGACCATCTCAGGCTCGAGGTCGTGGACGCGTGGCTCGGCGTGTGGTTGCTGCGATCCACGTGGGAGCGGGCGATCGCCGAGGGCGCCCCCCCGGGGGGGCCCGCCTTCTCCGTGCTCAAGATGATCAGTACGCACACGTACCAGGCCATCGGGGATCTCGGGATGGAGGCGCTCGGGCTGGACGCCCTCGCCTCGGAGCACGACGAGCCGCTCGTGGACCGGATGCTCGTCGCGCACGCCCAGACCATCCTCGGGGGCACGACCGAGATCCAACGGAACATCCTCGGTGAGCGGATCCTCGGGCTACCGCGTGAGCCGCGGGCATGACTCACCGCACGAGTGCGTGGTCGGACATCCTGTGGCCAGGTGTCCGCGTCGCCGTCGGTGATGGGATCGGTATGCCGGGCGCGATCCTCCCGGACCTGGCCGCAGCTTCACGCGAGGTAGGCGACGTCCGGTTGCTGCTGGGATGGCTGCCTCAGCCGCACGACGGACTCGATCCCACGGCCTATGCAGACGTTCGGACGACCATGGGTGGGTGGGGACTTCGTCGCCCGATCGACGCTGGCGTCGTGCATGCTCCGGCCGTGCGTCTGTCCGCCGTCCCTGCACTCCTCGCGGGACCCTGGCGCCCAGACGTGGTCGTGGTCACGGCTGTGCCCGGCCCTTCGGGGAGCCTGACGCTCGGGACCGAGGTCTCCTGGTTGCCGGCCGCCATCGCCGGCGGGGCGACGATCGCGGCCGTGGTGAACACCAACCGACCGAGGTGCGCCGTCGGCCCGCCGCTGCCCGCGGATCAGGTGCTCGTCGTGAGCGAGTCCACGGACCCTCCCCTGAACCTCTCTTTCGCAACACCCAGCGACAGCCACCGGGCGATCGCAGAGCGGGTGGTGGATCTCCTCCCGCAAGGGGCGCGGCTGCAGGTGGGTCCCGGCGCGCTCGGCACCGCCGTCCTCGACGCCGTGCGTGCGCCGGTGGCGCTCGACTCCGGGCTGCTCCCTGAGGCGGTCGTCGACCTGGATGAGCGGGGGCTGCTCGTCGGCGAAGCCGTTGCCACCTATCTGGCCGGTGGGCCGCGACTCGTCGAATGGGCCGACGGGCGATCCCTGCTCCACCCGTTGGAGCACACCCACGATGCCACCAGGCTCTCGACCGGCACCCCGCTGGTGGCCGTGAACACCGCGTTGGAGGTCGACGAGCAGGGCCAGGTCAATGTCGAAGGATTCCCGGGCGCCAGCGTCGGCGGAGTGGGCGGCCATCCCGACTATGCCGTGGCAGCCACCCGATCTGTAGGGGGGCTGAGCGTCGTCGCGGTGACGTCGGAGCATCAGGGCAGGCCCACACTCGTCGACCGGCTCTCGGCCCCGGTCAGCACACCCAGCCACGACGTCGATGTCCTCGTCACCGAGCGAGGATGCGCCGACCTGCGCGGACTCGACCGGCACGAAAGGTCACGGGCGGTCCGCTCCTTGTGGGACCTGTGACGACCACCCCCATCTCGCCAGAACGACGGAGGAAGCCATGAGCATCAATCAAGTTGGCGTCGCGGACACCGAGGACCAGGCGGCCCTGGTCGAGGCTGTGAGCGGAATGCTCGCCCGTGACTGGAGCATGTCGGCGTTGCTCGACCCGGCTAGGCGGGAAGCACCGGACGACAGGTCCCTGTGGCCGTCCCTCGCTGCGCTCGGGCTGGCAGGTCTCCCCGTCCCCGAGGCGCAGGGAGGGTCCGGCGGCACCTGGTCCGACCTAGCGGTGGCAGGGGAGGTCTTGGGGGGGAGCGTGGCGCCGACCCCCATGATCGCTGTGGCCGGCGCGCTGGGCGCACTTGTCGGCCAGGGCGGTGTCGAGTCGGAGTCGCTCTTGGCGGCGATCTGCGAGGGGGCCGTCGTGCCGACGATCTCGTGGACGGCCGAAGGACTGTCCGGAGTGTCTGCGGTCCGTCACGGTGACAGCCTTGTCGTCGACGGCGAGCTCGGTGCGGTCGTGGGAACGAGCTGGGACGAGCTTCTCGTCCTTGCCTCCAGCGATGAAGGACCGATGCTGCTGACCGTGTCGGCCGGCGAGGGCGTGCAGTCGACCGCGCTGGAGTCGCTGGATCTGACGCGAGCGGTGTCGCGCGTCAGGCTGAGGTCGGCTCGCGGCACCGTGCTGGCTACGGGTGACGCTGCCGAGGCGGCCGTTCGTCGGGGTCGGGCGAGCGCCATCGTCGCGCTGGGCGCCGAGCTCACCGGGATCCAGGGCCACTGCCTCGAGTCCTCGGTGGCCTATGCCATGGAGCGCCATCAGTTCGGGCAACCGATCGGATCGTTCCAGGGGATCAAGCACCGGCTGGCCGACGTCCTGGCCGGCGTCGAGCTCTCTCGGGCCACCGTGCGACACCTCGGCGATCTGCTCGACAGCGATGTCATCGATGTCGAGGCCGTCGAGGAGGCGGCAGGTCTGGTGCTGGCCACCGTCGTGCCAGCTGCTGTGACGTCCGGGAACTCCTACATCCAGGTGCTGGGGGGCATCGGCTACACGTGGGAGCACGAGGCTCACCTGTACTACCGACGGGCCTGTGCGGCCCAGGGCCTCTTCGGTGGTCCGGCCGCCGGACGGGATGCCCAGCCCTTCGGTAGCGGACGGCAGGATGCCGGGGGAGCGGTGTCCACTTCCCTGGCCGACTTCGCCGCGCTCGTCGACGAGGCGCTCCCCGCGCACCGGGCAGAGCACCCCACCGACGACTATCCCTCGCGCCTCGCGTGGCAGCAACGGCTCCACCAGGCCGGCTGGATCGCGCCTCACTGGCCTCGCGAGCACGGGGGCAAGGGCCTCGGCATCGTCGACCAGGTGGAGTACGACAGGGTTCTCGGGAGCCGGCGCGCACCGGTCACCTTTGCGGGTGTGCTAGGCCTCAACAACGTGGCCCCGACCCTGATGCGGTTCGGGACGCCCGAGCAGCAGGAGCACCTGGCGCGCATCCAGTCGACCGAGGAGATCTGGTGCCAGGGGTTCTCCGAGCCGAGCTCGGGAAGTGACCTCGCGTCGTTGCGGACCCGGGCCAGGATCGAGGGTGAGGGGGACGGTCGGGAGTTTGTGATCGACGGCCAGAAGGTCTGGACCTCCGAGGGCATGGAGGCGACTCACTGCCTGCTCCTTGTCCGCACGAACCCGGATGCTCCGGCCCACAAGGGCATCTCCGCTCTCCTCGTTCCTCTTGACACCCCGGGGATCACCCGCCGACCGATCACCCAGATCACGGGGGAGGGGGGCTTCGCGGAGATGTTCTTCGACGAGGTGCGTGTCCCCTGGTCGGCCCTGCTCGGTCCGCTGGACGAGGGATGGATGGTCACGATGACAACCCTGGCGTTCGAACGAGCCGGGGTCATCATGATGGCCAGTCGACTCGAGCAAGAGGTCGAGGACGTCTTCGCCGAGCTGGATGGTCGTGAGATCTCCGACAGCGCGCGCCTGGCGCTCCTGGACCGGCTCGTCGACGCTCGGACCCTCGGACTCCTCGGCCGACGCGCGCTCGGAACCATCGCTCGCCGAGGTGCGCCCGGCCCGGAACACTCGGTGATCAAGCTGGTCTGGTCACGGGTCGCCCAGCAGATCGCAGACACCCGGCTCTCGGTGGCCGGTCCGCTGGCGCTGGCGGGTGACGAGGGTCAGGGCGCACGGACGGGCGCCCTGGGTTCTCGCGCCACGACGATCGCCGGGGGGACGACGGAGGTCATGAAGAACATCCTGGCCCAGCAGGTCCTGCGGCTGCCGCGCTGACGCACGCCCCTACGTGAGATGGAGGTGTCATGAAGGTCGCTGTCTGCTACACGGGGAGCGTGGGCTCCCAGGTGATCCGCCTGCTCCTGTCGCACCCCGAGCACGAGCTGGTCGGCGTCCTGGTGCAGGACGAGGCCAAGCATGGGCTCGACGCCGGTGACATCGCGGGAGCTCCTGCGTGTGGTGTGGTCGCGACCACCCGCGTGGACGACGTGCTGGCCGCATCCCCCGACTGCGCGTTGTGGCACGGCGTGGTGTGGGACCGCGAGGTCGTCGCCCGCTTCCTCCGGTCGGGGGTGAACGTCTACATCGGGATGGCTGGCTTCCCCATTCCCCTGAGCGAGGACGACTACCTGCTGACGGCGTGCGCCCAGGGCGCCTCCAGCCTGGCCAGCGGAGGCAACATCCCCGGTCTGATCAGTGACGTGCTGCCGCTCTTCCTGAGCGGCTACACCGGCAACATCCAGCGTCTCGAGGCGACTCAGCGCAACCATGTCGCTGACTACCCGTCAGCGCTGCAGCTGCGCGAGTACCTCAGCAAGGGGGCTCGGCGAGACGATCATCAGCGGCAAGGAGTACGCCGTGACGCCGGTCGGCGTCGTGCTCCCGGCAAGCGGGCTCGACGTCCCGGCCGGCACCGTCGCCGGGGTCCGTTGGACCTTCACGAGCACCACCGACGCCGGTGTGCCCTTCCTGCACGTGGTCAACGAGCAGACGGTGGTGCTCGGCCTGGGCGCGGTGTGGCGAATGTCTCACGAAGAACCCAGCTGGACGGTCGAGATCCATGGCGATCCGGCGATCCGTTGCCAGCTGGCGATCCACCCGGGCTCGAGCGGCGCTGATCCCGCTGCGGGCCTCAATGCCGCTCGAGCCGTGAACTTCATCCCTCGGCTGAGCGCTGCCGCGCCAGGATTCGCCTCGGTCCTCGACGTGCCGGCGCCACGCGGCTTCCTCGCCGGCTCGTGATGACGCCAGGGTGCTGGCGGCCTGCGGGACAGACCTCCGCGCTAGGGGTGGATCGGCGTCCAGACCGACTGCGACCTGACGGCGGCCTTGTCTACCTTGCCGGCGGGATTGCGTGGCAAGGGGTCCGAGCGCAGGCACAGGAGCTCGGGTACCTTGAACGCGGCGAGGGACTCGCGGGCGACGCGTACCAGCTCCGACGCATCGAAGCTCATGCCGGATCGGGGGACGACGCAGGCGCCGACCCGGCCCCCCAGCCGCTCGTCGGGCACCGCCACCACCGCTGACTCGCCCACGGCGGGGTAGGCGGCCAGCGCGGCCTCCACCTCCACGCTGTAGACGTTCTCCCCGCCCCGGTTGATCATGTCCGTGCGTCGGTCGAGCAGGTGGACGCGGCCCTGCGGGTCGATCCGGACGATGTCGCCGGTGTGCAACCAGCCGTCGACCATCACTCTCGCGGTGTCATCGGGGCGGCCCCAGTAGCCGGACATGACCTGGGGTCCCCGCAGGATCAGCTGACCGATGCCCGCCTCCGCCTGCGGCCCGAGCAGCCGCAGCTCGGTGCCGGCCACGGCAGTGCCGACCGACCCGGAGTGGGCGAGGGCGTCGTCATCCTGGAGTCCGGTCACGCACGGCGCCTCGGTGAGACCGTAGCCGGGGGCCAGCCGGGCGTTGGGGAAGGCCTCGCGGAGCGCCTGCGCCTGGGCAGGGGGCGTCGGCGCGGCTCCGTAGCTCACGATGCGCACCCCGCTGACATCGAGGCCGACGAAGTCCGGGTGCCGCAGCGCCTGCCAGAACATCGCCGGAACACCGTTGAGGACCTCGACCCGCTCCTCCCTGATGGCATCGACCCACGCACCCACCTCGAAGGCCGGCATGATGGCGACGCTGCCGCCGCTCACCAGCGCGGGGATCCACTGCATGCCGCACGCCAGGACGTGAAACAGCGGAGCGGCGACGAGTGAGCGAAGGCCGTCGGTGGGAGCGAGTCGATAGGCCAGCCGCACCTGCTCCGCAGATGACAGCAGCGCTCGGTGCGAGAGCATCGCTCCCTTGGGTGCCCCGGTCGTTCCGCTGGTGTAGAAGAGCGCGGCGAGGGACTCGGGGTCGGCGTCGTCGACCTCTGTCGCTCGCCCCCTCGGTAGTTCCCGGTCGATGACGATCCGGGCGCCGCTGTCGGCGATGATGTGGGCGCGCTCCGGGCCCGTGAGTCGCGGATTGAGAGGGACGGGGACGCCGCTCGCGAGCAGCGTCCCGAGAAAGGCCAGGGTCCAGGGGGCTCCGTTCGGCAGGGCCACAGCCACCCGGTCACCCGGTCGAACCCCTCGGTCCACGAGTCCTCCGGCAACTTCGCTCGACGCCTGCCACAGGTCGGCGTAGGTGAATCGGTGACCCCCGGCGAGGTCGACGACCGCCTCGGCGCCGGGCGCCCGCGAGACGGTGGCGCGGACCGCCGCGACCAGCGACGGTGCGACGTTGATCCCCGACATGGTCACACCCCCAGCCGCGAGAGCAGCCGTTCCGCGGTGACTCCGGGTCCCCCGAGCAGCAGCTGGGACGACTTGGCGCGCCGGAAGTAGAGGTGGGCCGGATGTTCCCAGGTGAACCCGATGCCACCGTGCACGTGGATGTTCTCGGTCGCGGTCATCATCGCGGCCTCGGAGCAGACCAGGTGGGCGACGGCCGCCGAGACATCGGCCGGGGCACGGTCGGGCTCGCTGTCGGCGGCGTGGGCCGCCTCGATGGCAGCTGCGCCCGCCAGCTGCACCCTGGAGTACATGTCGGCGCACCGGTGCTTGACGGCCTGGAACGAGCCGATCTGGCGGCCGAACTGGACCCGGTCCTTGGCGTAGGCCACGCTGGCGTCGAGGCAGGCACGTGCTGCGCCGACCTGCTCGGCGGCCAGGGCGACCATCGCTGCGTCGAGGACCGCGTCGAGCACCGGCTCCGCGCCACCCTGTGTCCCGATGAGCCGGGCGCGAGCCCGGTCGAGGCGGAGGGAGGCCACCCTCCGGGTGAGGTCCAAGGTGCGCAACGGCGTCCGCTCGACCCCATCGGTCTCCGTCAAGAGGAAGAGGGACGGGCCCTCGGGAGCCTGCGCCGCCACGACGAGGACGTCGGCGGCGGCCCCGTCGATGACGAGGGTCTTGACCCCGGTGAGCTCCCAGTGGTCGTCGTTCGGCACCGCTCGTGTCTCGAAGTCCGTGGTCCGCCAGCGACCGTCACCCTCGACCAGCGCCAGGGCGGCCAGCGTGGTCCCGTCCACGATGCCCGCCAGACATTCCCGGGCGACCGCGTCGGAGCTGTGGATCAGCGCTGACCCGGCCAGGACGACCGTGCCGAGGAATGGGGTGGGGGCCAGGGTGCGACCCAGCTCCTCGAGGACGACCGACTGCTCGACGGCGCCGTAGCCGGCGCCTCCCAGGCCCTCGGGAACGGTGAGCGAGAAGGCCCCGAGCTCTGCGAGCCGTGACCACAGCCTCGGATCGTGGCCCAGCTCGCTGTCCATCGCGACTCGCCGGCCGGGTTCGTCGGCGAGCCGGTCGAGGAGATCGCCGACGCTCCTGCGCAGGTCGGCTCGTTCGTCGGCTGTGGTCCCGGTCATGATCCGCTCCGTGACGTGCGCTGGTCCCGATAGGGAGTGGTCGAGTCGCTGCTCGGTTCCTTCGGGAGGCCGAGGACCCGCTCGCCGAGGATGTTCTTCATGATGTCCTCCGTGCCGCCGAGGATGCGCAGGGCAGGTGTGGACAGCAACAGCTCGTTCCACGAGAAGGCTCCCCACGCGCCCGTGTCCGCGATCAGCCGTGGACCGACCACCTCGGCTGCGAAGTGTGTCGCACGGGTGATGTTCTGGGAGTACATCAGCTTGGAGACCGAGGCCTCGGGTCCGGGCTCTCCACCGGAGATGAGATGGTCGAGCGCCTGCCGGTTGAGGTAGGACGTCGCCATCTGGTCGGCGGTGAGCTCGGCCAGTCGGCGTCGCGACGCGGAGTCCTCCGACAGGCCGTGCTCGCGCAGGAGCGCGCTCAGGAAGGGCAACGACACCGCCCGGGCCGCGGGCCCGGCCCCTTCCGACCCCACGCTGGCTCGCTCGTTCAGCAACGTGGTCAGTGCGACTCGCCAACCGCCGTCGACCTCTCCGAGCCGATGGGAGTCCGGGACCCTCACGTCGGTGAGGAACACCTCGTTGAACTCGGCGCCGCCACTCATCTGGCGCAGGGGTCGGACGTCCACCCCCGGCGATGCCATGTCCACGAGCAGCGCGGTGATGCCCTTGTGCTTGGGCTGGTCGGGGTTGGTGCGGCAGAGGGCCAGACCGACCTGGGCATGCTGTGCCACGGAGGTCCAGACCTTCTGACCGTTGATGACCCACTCGTCGCCGTCACGGACAGCTCGGGTCGACACGTTGGCGAGGTCCGAACCGGCCGACGGCTCGCTGAACAGCTGGCAGGCGATGATCTCTCCGGCGTACAGGCGCGGAAGGTACTCAGCCTTGGCCGCCTCGGTGCCGTGCGCCAGGATCGTCGGTCCGATCATCCCGAGACCGATGAGCGAGAGCACCCCGGTGTCCGGCACCTCGTACTCCGCCTCGATGGCGTCGTAGACCAGGTCGTGCACCGGCGTCAGGCCTCGGCCTCCGAACGCTGCAGGGCCGGTGATCCAGCCCAGTCCCGCGGCGTACCTCGTCTGCTGCCAGTCCCGCGCGGCGGTGACCTCTTGTGCGTTCTCCTCTCGACCGGCATCCCCGAAGTAGGTGATCAGGTCCTCGCCCTCGCCCCATGCGAGCTGCGTGGTCTCGGGTCGTCTGGGCGCTGCCACGTCCAGGAAGGCACGAACCTCCTGCGCGAATGCCTCCATGTCGTCGGGCGCTGTCGTTGGGGGCTGGTCGGTCACGTCCTGCTCCTCGTCAGATAGATGCGATGGGGTATGCCGCGGTCCCGGTGAGCAGCGAGTCGCCGAGGGACTCCTCCAGCCGGGCCTGTCCTCCGAGCAGCAGGTCGAGCGCGGCGGCTCGGGTCACGTGTCGGTGCATCGGGCTCTCCATGGTCAGTCCCATGGCGCCGAGAACCTGGACGCCGGTGCGCATGACCTCGGCCTGTGCACGCCCGGCGCGCGCCTTGGCGGCGGCAGCCGCCCACCCGGTGGGAGCCTCGGGCGAGGCCTCGCTCATGAGGACCGCCCAGGCTGCGTCCAGGAGGAAGGAGGCGGACTCGATGGCCACGTGGGCCTCCGCGAGGCGGTGGCGGACGGCTTGGAAGGACCCGATGGCTCGACCGTACTGATGCCTGGTGGTGACGTGCTGGACGGCGGTGCGTAGGGCCGCGTCGCACACACCGAGGATCTCCGACGACAGGGCAAGGCGGCCAAGGGCGAGCCCCGCTGTCCAGTCGACGGCCTGGGCGTCCCAGGATCGGTCCGCCGACTCCGGAACCGGGTCCTCGGTATCGAGCAGGAGCCACCTCGATCCAGGATCGAACCCGGCAGAGGGGCCGCACCGCTCGGTGATCCAGGTGGCAGGGACCGGGCGCAGCAGCACGCGCTCTCCATGACACCCGGGCACCAGGACCAGCGCGTCCGGTGACGGGGTGTCGAGCAGCAGTCCCCGGACACCGACTCTCTCCCGAGCGCCGGGGCGAGCGGCGTCGTCATCGGGGTGGGGGAGCAGCAGCGTGGTCTGTCGCTCGGCCGCAGGGAGTCCGCCGCCGAGGAAGCGGAGCATGCTGTCGGACAGGGCGTTCGTGCTGGCCAAGGCCGACCCCTGGGCCCGGAACAGCAGGCTCGTGGCCGTGGCAGCGTCCTCGGCCTCCACCTCGGACCAGCCGAGGGCGTCGAGGGCGGCGCCCACGCTCGGGCCGGAGGTGTTGTCGGCAAAGAGCTTGGTCAACGAGTCGGCGAGCGACGCACGGGTCTCGTGGTCGAGCCCGCCTGGCGCGGGTGTGCGCGACGTCATCGTGCCAGCTCCTTCGGTAGGCCCAGGACGTGATCCGCCAGGATCGTCCGTTGCACCTCGGCCGAGCCCCCGAGGATCGTGGCGGAGCGGCTGTACCACCACTCGGCGCGCCAGGCCCGTAGCCCGGGATCCTGGGAGAGGAGGAAGTCCGGTCCGAGCAGATCCCTCGCGAGGTCGTGGAGGCCCTGCTCGGCCGCGGCGAGCAGGACCTTGTCCACGCTGGCCTCGGGACCCACGGTCTCACCGGCGGCCAGCCGCCGCACCGTCTGCGAGCTGCGGGCCCGCAGGGTGACGATGTCGAGGTAGGTGGCCCCGAGTTGTCGCCGAGCACCGTCCGGGATCGGAGCGCTCCGGGCGACGAGGAGGTCGCGGAGATCGGTGAGGCGGCGGAGGGCCACCGCCGCGCTCTGCCAGGCGAACATGGCCCGTTCGTACTGCAGGAGGAACATTGCGACGGTCCAGCCCTGGCCCTCCTCGCCCACGAGCCGGTCGGCCGGGACGATGACGTCGTCGAAGAAGATCTCGGCGAGCTCGTTGTCGCCGCTGGCCAGGGCGATCGGCCGGGCGGTCACGCCCGGTGAGTCGACATCGATCATGATCATCGACAGGCCACGGTGCCGTGACTCGGTGCTGCCGGTGCGCACCAGGGCGACGAGTCGACGAGCCGTGGCGCCGTGGCTCGTCCACAGCTTCTGCCCCGACACGACGTAGTGGTCGCCGTCGCGCCTGGCGCGGGTCCGCAGCGCCGCGAGGTCGCTGCCGGCATCGGGTTCGGAGAAGCACTGTCCCCACCACTCCTGGCCACGAAGGTAGGCCGGTGCGTAGCGTGCGGCCAGGTGGGGTGAGAAGGCGGTGATGGCAGGGCAGAGAGTCTCGAGAAGCAGATGCGGCTCGGGCACCGGCAGCCCGGACCGAGCGAGCTCGTCGTAGAGGATGCCCCGGTGACGCTCGTCGCCACCCAGGCCGCCGACCTTCTCGGGCCAGCCGTAGAGGTTCCACCCGCCATCCCCGGCGAGGGCACTCATCAGCGCAGCGTCCTCGGCGATGCGCGTCTCCGTGCTGACGTGCTGGCGGTCCCGGAACCGAGCGAGCTCGGGCGCCGCGGCGAGGTGCGCGCGGAGCGCTGCGCGGTACTCGTCGGGATCGACGGCAAGGGTGGCCGAGGGACCAGGTCTGTCGCTCACGCGTCGGCCTTGGCCGCTCGAGACGCGGACCGGTCCAGGAAGGCCTTGACCAGGTCCTGGTGCTCCCGGGTGTCGAACGCCGCGAACTCCTCCTGGAGCGCGTACTCCAGAACACCGGCGATGGCACGCTTCATGTGCATGTTGAGGGCACGCTTCGTGCTCTGGACCGCCTGCGGTGGCTGCGCTGCCAGTCTGTCGGCGAACGCCAGTGCGGCGTCCATGAGCTGAGCGTCAGGGACCATGCGGTTGGCCAACCCGAGATCCACGGCCTTGGCGGCGGGGATCCGTTCGCTGGTCAGGAGGTACTCCTTCGCCCGCAGCATCGACATCATCATCGGCCAGGTGGGGGCGCCGCCGTCGGCGGCGGTCAGCCCCACCCCCACGTGCGGGTCGGCGATGAATGCCGACTCCGCCATGATCACGATGTCGCTCGCCACAGCCAGGTTGCACCCCAGCCCGACGGCCGGGCCGTTGACCGCGGCCACGACCGGGAGGGGGAAGTCGATGATCTCGGTCAGCAGTCGGCGAGCTCCGTCGATCTCACGACGGCGCGCCTCACGGTCGTCCCACAGCTCGACGAAGTGGTGGAAGTCTCCCCCCGCGCTGAAGGCCTTGCCCGCACCGGTGAGGACCACAGCACGGGCGTCGAGGTCGGCAGCGAGGTGGCGCCAGACCTTGATGAGGGCGCCGTGCAGGGCTTCGTTGGTCGCGTTGAGGTGCTCGGGCCGATTGAGCGTGACGATCCGCACGGCACCGCGGGATTCGACGAGCAGTTCAGGAGCGAAGGGATTGTCCATGGGTCCTCGAGTCCTCCGGGAAGGCAGTAGATCTTCATCAGAACCCCAATTGACGAATATGTCAAGAACCGGCTAGCCTCGCTGGCGTACCCCCAATCTTGTGCCGGGGGTCTCCCGCCGATCAGCGAAGGAGTACGGCATGGCGTCTGAACGTCTGCTCGAGGGCAGGGTCGTCATCGTGACCGGTGGTGGGCGGGGCCTCGGTCGAAGTCATTGCCTGGAGCTGGCGTCTCGCGGTGCCACGGTGGTCGTGAATGATCTTGGCGTGGGGGTGGGCGGTGAGGGCTCTCGAGAGGATCCCGCCAGCGAGGTCGTCGACGCCATCACCGCAGCGGGCGGCGTGGCC
The DNA here is from genome assembly GCF_002479615.1 of Arsenicicoccus sp. UBA7492. Classification (NCBI taxonomy): domain Bacteria; kingdom Bacillati; phylum Actinomycetota; class Actinomycetes; order Micrococcales; family Intrasporangiaceae; genus Arsenicicoccus; species Arsenicicoccus sp. UBA7492. The sequence goes on from NZ_DLOE01000006.1 coordinate 116,041, forward strand.
GTGTCGGGCGAGGGGTCGGCCAGCGACTGGGGGGCCATGGAGGCGCTGGTGGCCTCGACCCTCGATCGGTTCGGCCGCCTCGACGGAATCGTCAACAATGCTGGGATCCTGAGGGACGCGACCATCACGAACCTGGGGGAGCAGGACTGGGACGCGGTCATCGACGTCCACCTCAAGGGCACGTTCACGCTCACGCGCCATGCCTGCAACCACTGGCGCAGCGAGCACAAGGCCGGGCGTCCTGTCTCGGGCCGCATCATCAACACCACGTCTGGCGCCGGCCTGGCCGGCAACGTCGGGCAGGCGGCCTACTCGGCGGCCAAGGCCGGCATCATCGCCCTCACGCAGGTCACCGCCATGGAAGGCGCCCGCTACGGCGTGACGGCGAACGCGATCTCGCCGATCGCGGCCACGCGCATGATGGCCAACCTCGACCTCCCCACCAGCCACGACGACGGCTGGGACCCCCTCGACCCCGCGAACGCCTCTCCGGTCGTGGCATGGCTGTGCTCAGCGGCGTCCGGATGGATCACCGGGCAGGTGCTCCGCATCGACGGGAACACCCTCATCGCCATGGAGCCGTGGAGCGGCGGTAGGTCTGTGCGAGCGCGGAGCGGGGAGCGCTTCGACGCGAGCGAGATCGACCTCGGCCTCCGGCGGGCTCTCGGTGCCTTCCCCGGGGGGCTGGCAGCACTGGGGTCCCCCGCGGTGACGCGATGAGCACGCTGCAGGGGATCGGCACCTACCTGCCGGTGTGGGTCGATGGCCGACGCCGGGTCGCCGGTGCCGACGAGGACGCACTGACCCTCGCGGTGGCGGCGGGGAGGGCCGTCCTCCATGGTGAGGGTGTGCCGGACGACTACGTCACCAAGGTCGTCCTGGTCACGCGGGACCTGCCCCTCGTCGAGGGCGGCAACGGAGCCGCCCTGCTGGCCGGGCTCGGTCTGGCCAGGGGGGTCTCGGTGGTCGAGCAGGTCGGGGGAGCCCCCGACGTGCTCGACGTCATCTCCGGGGCGGAGCCCAGGACGCTCGTGCTCGCGGCCGACCTCGACCCCGCGGGTGCCGGCGCCTGCCTGGTCGGCCCCGATGGTGCCTCCGAGGCGACGCTCAGCCTGCTCGGCCGGGTCACGCGGAGCCTGCCCGTCACGAGTCGTGGCCGGGACGGGATCCGCTGGGACTACGACGATCCCCGGTTGATGCTCGAGCGCGGGGCCAAGGTCGCGCTCGCGGAGCTCGACCTGGGCAAGGTGCCCGATGTCGTCGCGGGACTGGGTGCCAAGCCCGCCGGTGCGCTTTCGGCCGGCACGGCGCCCCTCCTACCCACCACTGGAGCGAGCGCCGCGGTCTTTGCCCTGGCCGCCGCCCGGTCGGGTGATGTCGTCCTGGCCTCGGAGCAGGCCAGCGCCGTTGCCGCTGCGCTGACCGCCACCCCTCCGGTCCATCGCGACGAGGCGGCGCTGCGAGAGGTGAGCCGGACGCGCGCGACCCCCGGACCGGACATCGGCATCTCCCTCCCGGCATACGACCGGGCCTTCGACGCCAAGGTGAGATGGGAGGCAGGCCGCTGTGATGCCTGTGGCCACCTGGCCATGCCACCGCGGTTGCGCTGCACCCGATGCGGCTCGGAGGACGGCTGGTCGCTCGAGCCACTTCCGCGGACCGGCGTGGTCTACAGCAAGGTGGACATCCACGTACCCGTGCCTGGACGTGCCACGCCGTACTCCCTGGCCATCGTCGAGCTCGACGGCACCGACGTGCGCACCCTGGTGACCGTGACCGGAGCGCCTGCCGGATCCGTGGACATCGGGGACCGGGGCACGCTCGTGCTCCGGCTGGTCGACACCCGATCCGGCGTGCCCGACTACGGTCATGCGCTGCTGCCCGAGAGTGTCGTCGATCCAGAAGGAGAGAGCGCATGAGACGCGTCGCGATCGTCGGGGCCGGCATGACGGCCTTCAAGGAGCATTTCGACCTCGGTATCAAGGATCTCGTCCCGATGGCGGTCACCGAGATGGCCGCGAGCGTCGACAAGGGACTGGACCGAGCCGACATCCAGGCCGCCTGGTTCGGCGAGCTGACAACGACCGACGGCTTCCCCTCCGGGATCCTCGCCGACTCGTGCGACCTGCTCGACATCCCGGTGACCAGGGTCGAGAACGCGTGTGCCACGGGCAACGACGCCGTGCGCAACGCCACCTTCGCCGTAGCCTCCGGCGCCTTCGACGTCGCCCTCGTGGTCGGGGCTGACAAGGTGCGCGAGTCCTCGTCGCGCTCCACCTTCTGGGAGTGGGCCAAGCTCACCCGCGATGTCGCGTGGGACTACCCGGTGGGCCTGGTCGCCCCCGCGAACTTCGCTCTGCACGCGGCCAGATATCTGCACGAGTCTCCCGCCACGCGCGAGCACCTGGCCATGGTGGCGGTCAAGAACCACAAGCACGCCGTGCCCAATCCCAAGGCGCAGCTCCGTTACGAGATCACCATCGAGCAGGTCCTGAAGGCCCCGATGGTCGTGGCTCCGTTCGGGTTGCTCGACTGCACACCACAGAGCGACGGTGCCGCCGCCCTGCTGCTGGTCGCCGAGGACGTCGTCGACAGGTACACCGACGCCCCTGTCTGGGTCCGTGGCGTCGGCCTGGGTTTGGACCGGGTGATGCACCAGCACAAGGCTGACCTGACGACCTTCCCGGCCACCGTGAAGGCGGCCAAGGCCGCCTACGCCATGGCCGGCGTCGGTCCGGACGACATCGACCTGGCCGAGGTGCACGACTGCTTCACCGCTGTCGAGCTCATCTCCTACGAAGACCTCGGCTTCACCGAGCAGTTCGGCGCCGCGGCCTACGTCGCGAGTGGCGCCACGACCGTCGGGGGCGCGCGGCCGGTCAACGCCAGCGGAGGGCTCAAGGCCAAGGGCCACCCGCCGGGCGCCACGGGGGTGGCGCAGTGCGTCGAGCTCTTCGAGCAGCTGCGGGGCGATGCCTCCAACCAGGTCGACGGCGTTCGCACCGCCCTCGCCCACAACATCGGGGGACCCACCGCGGTCTCGGCCGTGACCGTCCTGTCCAGCCAGAAGGGTTGAGCCATGCATACCTACGTCAGGCCTGAGCATCGACTCGCGCCCCAGCCGACCGCAGAGTCCTCACCCCTGTGGACGGGTGGCGAGCGCGGCGAGCTGCTGATCAATCGGTGCCGCGGGTGCGGCCACTTCTTCCACCCCCCGGCCCCGGTGTGCTTCCGCTGCCGCAGCGTCGATGTCGCCCCCGAGCCGACGTCCGGGCGCGGCGTCGTCGCGGCATACACGATCAACCACCAGACGTGGCTCCCAGGCATGCCGCCTCCGTATGTCGTCGCGATGATCGAGCTCGTCGAGGACCGAGACGTACGGCTCACGAGCAACGTGGTGGGCGTGGACCGGGAGGACCTGCGCGTGGGCCTCGAGGTCGAGGTCTTCTTCGAGAGGTGGGGCGAGGCCGACGACTCGGTGTGGATCCCGCTGTTCCGCCCGTCGTCCGCGGTAGTAGTCCAGGGAGCGTCGGCATGAGCCGCGGAGGGCCCTTCGAGGGGCGGGCCGTGATCACGGGGGCAGGTAAGTCCCAGGTGGGGCGCCGACTCGGCCGGACCGGGCTCGACCTCACCGTCGAGGCCTGCCTGAGGGCCATCCAGGACGCCGGGCTGACCGTTGACGACATCGACGGCGTGGCCAGCTACCCCGGTGGCGAGGGGACCCCAGGATTCTCGGGGGCGACGACGATGGAGCTCCAGAACGCGCTGGGAATCTCGGCGACCTGGTACATGGGAGGTCTCGAGACCGCCGGGCAGATCGGCCCCGCCATCGAGGCATGCATGGCGGTGACGCTCGGCCTGGCCAGTCACGTCGTGGTCTTCAGGTCCGTGTGGGAGTCGACCGCCCAGGCCGGCGGCAACCGGGCCTCCACCTTGGCAGGGTCAGCGAAGGCGAGCGGGCACCTCGAGTACTTCGGGCCGTTCGGGGCCATGTCCCCGGCCAACTGGTTGGCGATGCCGGCCCAGCGCTACATGCATGACTTCGGGCTGACCCGCGAGCATCTCGGTGCCATCTCGCTCAACGCACGCTCTCACGCCGGGCGCAACCCTGACGCTGTCTACCGGGACCCCCTCACGATGGAGGACTACCTTGCGTCACGCATGATCTCGGAGCCGTTCTGCCTCTATGACTGCGACGTGCCCTGCGACGGCGCGACAGCCGTCATCGTCTCGCGGCGCGAGGCCGCCAAGGACCTGCCGCGCGCACCGCTGACCGTGGAGTCGGTGGGGACGGGGATGCTGGAGCGCGCGACCTGGGACCAGCGGCGTGATCTCACCACCATGGCGGCCCACGACGCTGCCGCGACCATGTGGGAACGCACCTCGTTCGGCCCCCAGGACCTCGACCTCGCCCAGCTCTACGACGGCTTCAGCTTCCTCACCGTGCAGTGGCTGGACGCCCTCGGCTTCTTCCCCCACGGAGGCGCCGGGGACTTCATCGGCGATGGCGAACGCTTCGGGCTCGGCGGGTCACTGCCGATGAACACCAGTGGCGGACAGCTCTCCGGCGGACGCCTGCACGGCATGGGATTCCTGCACGAGGCATGCGTCCAGCTCTGGGGCGAGGGCGGGGAGCGCCAGGCCCTCAACGACCCACAGCTCGCCGTCGTCGCCGTCGGTGGCGGCCCGGTCGCAGGATCCCTCCTGCTGAGCAAGGACTGACCCGATCCACGACCCCCTCGCGAGCAACGAGAGCAAAGGAGCCATCGTGCCCGACATCATCGACCCTGCCACTGCACCAGCCGGCATCACGGTCTATCACGGCGTGGAGGACCTCGTCGCAGCCGTAGGAACCGAGCTCGGACCCTCGGCGTGGCTCGCCATGGAGCAGGCCCGCATCGACCTGTTCGCCGACGCGACCGAGGATCACCAATGGATCCACGTCGACACCATGAGGGCAGCAGAGAGTCCCTATGGCGAGACGATCGCCCACGGGTTCTTGACGCTGGCCCTGATCCCGCACTTCATGAGCTCGTTGAGACGGTTCGACGGGGTTCGCATGGGGATCAACTACGGGCTGGACAAGGTGCGCTTCCCGACGGCAGTGCCCAGCGGTTCCCGCGTTCGAGGACGCATGCGTCTGGATCAGGTCGACCCGCTGCCTGACGACGGTGTCCAGCTCACGACCACGATCACCGTGGAGGTCGAGGGACAGGACAAACCGGCGTGCGTGGCCACCCTCCTCAGCCGTTACTACTTCAACCGATGACCGTTCACGACGAGGCGGAGCCGTGCCCATGAGCAATGACGTCACCCTGGGGTCCTGGCCCCCCCACGACCCACGAACGGTCACCGCGGCGGACTGGACCTGGTTGGTCCAGGGCCGCACGTGGTGCGGCCTGGTCGCCGAGCGGGCCGCGACCGCCGGGGATGACCTCTTCCTCCTCGACGAGCACGGGGCCCGGATGACGTTCGGCGAGTTCGCGGCCCGGGTGGACCGAGTCGCTGCGGCCTTGGCCGCCGAGGGCATCGGCCCCGGCTCCGTCGTCGCCTGGCAGCTTCCCACGCGGGTCTCGTCCGTCCTCGTCCTGGCTGCCCTGCGCCGCCTGGACGCGGTGCAGGCACCGATCATCGCTCTCTACCGCGAGCGCGAGGTCACCGTGTCCCTGGAGTCCGTGGGCGCCGAGTACTTCATCGTGCCGGGGGAGTGGGGAGGGTTCGACTTCACCGCTATGGCGCAGCACATCGCCGCGGCCGGCGGGCCCGCGCCCACGGTGATCACGGTGGGGCTCGAGGCACCTGAGGTCGACGACACGTCGACCCTGCCCCGGGTGCCCGACGCCGAGGAGGACCGAGACCAGGTCCGGTGGATCTTCTTCACCTCCGGCTCGTCCGGGGTTCCCAAGGGTGCTCGTCATACCGACGGGACGATCCTGACCGGCGGGACGGCCTTTGCGGGGATCGGTGGCATGGGTCGGCGAGCCGACGAGGTCTCGGCGATGGTATTCCCCGTCGCTCACATCGGCGGAGCCCTGTACCTCATCACGTCCCTGTCCGCAGGCTTCCCCGTCCTGGTGCTCGAGTCGTTCCACCCGGCGCAGGCCCTGGCCGAGTTCCGCAAGCACGCGGTGACGAGCACGGGGGGTGCACCCGCCATGTATGCCGCCCTGATGGCCATGCAGAAGGGGTCCGCGGAGCCGCTGCTGCCTGATCTGGAGCTCCTCAAAGGCGGCGGTGCTCCGTCTCCGCCGGAGTACGTGGCGGCAGGGCAGGAGATCCTCGGCGCGATCATCGCCCACGACTACGGCATGACCGAGGTGCCCATGATCGCGGTCGCGGACCCCGCCACCGATCCCGCCATCCTGGCGCTGACCGACGGGATGGTCATCCCAGGCAACGAGGTCAGACTCGTGGATCTCGACGGCAATCCCGCGGCCGAGGGGGAGGACGGACTCGTCGAGGTCCGGGGTGAGGCCGTGTGCAAGGGCTACACGGACATCACCAAGAACGCCGAGAACTTCACCGACGACGGGTGGTTCCAGACCGGAGACCTGGGACGAATCCACCCCACCGGCCACCTCGAGGTCGTCGGACGCATCAAGGAGATGATCATCCGCAAGGGGGAGAAGATCGCGCCGATGGAGATCGAGGAGCTGCTGAGCAGGTACCCGTCCGTCGCCGAGGTGGCGGTCGTCGGGCTCCCCGATGCCGAGAGGGGCGAACGCGTGTGTGCCGTGGTCACGCCCGCCCCCGGATGCAGGCCCCCCACGCTCGTCGAGCTCACGACCTACCTGAGCGAGCAGGGCCTGATGAAGCAGAAGCTGCCCGAGCAGCTCGAGATCGTGTCCGAGCTGCCCCGTACCGGCCTGTCCAAGGTGGCGAAGAGCCAGCTCCGGTCGCAGTTCGGCCAGCAATCAGTTCCCCACAACGAAGGAGAGCAGTCGTGAAGATCGATTTCAGTGAAGACGTCGCAATCGTCACCGGCGGTGCAGGTGGCCTGGGTGAGGCGACCGTTCGTGCCCTTGTCGAGTCCGGGTGCGGTGTCGTCATCGCGGACATGAACGACGACAAGGGCGGGGCGCTGGCCCGAGAGCTCGGAGCCACGGTGCGCTACGTGAGGACGGATGTCCTCGACGACGATGCTGTCGGTGGCGCCGTCGAGGCGGCGAAGGAGCTGGGCATCCTCAGGTACGCCGTGACCGCGCACGGCGGTTTCGGAGTGGCCGACCGCGTCGTCAACCGCGAGGGCCGGCCGGCACCGATGGAAGGCTTTCGCAAGACCGTCGACCTCTACCTCAACGGCACCTACAACGTCATGCGTCTCGTGTCCGCAGAGGTGGCGCAGGCCGAGCCCAACGAGGACGGCGAACGTGGTGCGATCGTCACCACAGCCAGCATTGCGGCCTATGAGGGCCAGATCGGACAGACCTCCTATGCCGCCGCGAAGGCGGGTGTCGTCGGGCTCACCCTCGCGGCCGCTCGCGACCTGAGCGCCGCCGGGATCAGGGTGGTCTGCATCGCTCCCGGGACGATGAAGACTCCCATCATGGAATCGGTGGGGGCCGAGATGCTGGCCAAGTTCGAGGCCGCCGTGCCCTTTCCCAAGCGACTCGGGGAGCCGTCCGAATACGGCGCGCTCGTGGTACATGCGCTCGCCAACCCCTATCTCAACGGCGAGGTCATCCGTCTCGACGGAGCGCAGCGTTTCGGTCCGCGCTGACCTGAGGTTGCCGCACACCGGGTCTGACGTTAGTGTCAATTCATGACTGAAGAGCTCGCTGGAAAACGTGCCCTCGTCACGGGCAGCAGCTCCGGGATCGGCGCCGGGATCGCCCGTGCGCTGGCCGCGGAAGGGGCGTCCGTCATCGTGCACGGCCGCGACCAGGGTCGCGCCCGGGAGGTCGCGGACGGCATACGCACGAAGGGCGGGACCGCGGAGGTGGTGACCGCGGACCTGGCCTCCGAGGCGGGAGCTGCCGAGCTTGCGGCCGCCGCCTCGGAGGCGTTCGGCGGGATCGACATCCTGGTGAACAACGCCGGGGGAGCCTCCGATGGGCCGGTCAAGTCGTGGTTCTCCGTGCCTTTGGACGAGTGGTCGGTCAGCTATCAGCGCAATGTCCTGGCTGCCGCCAAGCTGATTCATTGCCTGGCTCCGGGGATGAAAGAGCGTGGCTGGGGGCGGGTGGTCCAGATGGCCACCGCTGCAGCGACGATCCCGACCGCAGCCCAGCCGGAGTACGGGACGGCGAAGGCCGCGATGCTGAACATGAGTCTCGGGCTCTCGAAGGCGTTGGCCGGGTCCGGCGTCACCGTCAACGCCGTCTCTCCGGGGATGATCCGCACCCCTGGGCTCGATGACTTCCTGCGTGACTTCGCCGAACGCCGGGGGTGGGGTGACGACACGAGCAAGGCGGCCGACTACATCCTCAAGGGCACGGGGCAGACGGTGCACCGCATCGGCACCGTCGAGGACGTGGCTTACGCGGTCATCTGCCTGGTCAGTCCTCGAGCCGACTTCCTCAACGGTCTGAACCTGCACGTCGACGGAGGCGGTACCGCGAACCTCTACTGAGCCGGCGATGAGAGGGTCGCCGACCCGCGGTACGGCTGTTCCGATGGCCCGAAACCTGGTGACGAAGTCGTCAAAAACAGGTAGCGTATGGATACGAGAGCTTCACCAGACAAAGGAGTCTGAGCCTGATGCCACTACAAGACCACCACCAGATCGTGTCCGTCGACGACCACCTCATCGAGCACCCGAGGGTGTGGCAGGAGCGGCTTCCGGAGGCGCTCAAGGAACGCGGGCCGCGGATCATCGAGAAGGACGGCAAGCATCAGTGGGCCTACGACGGCAACATCTACCCCACGATCGGTCTCAACGCCGTCGCCGGGAAGCCGCCGGCTGAGTGGGGCCTGGATCCCTTCCGTTACGAGCAGATGGTTCCGGGGTGCTACGACCCCGTAGAGCGGGTCAAGGACATGGACACCGACGGGGTGCAGGCCGCCCTCTGCTTCCCGTCCTTCCCAGGATTCGGTGGCAACATCTTCCACCGCGCCTCTGACAAGGACCTCGCGCTGCTGTGCGTCCAGGCGTGGAACGACTTCAACGTGGACGAGTGGTGCGCGGCCGCCCCGGACCGGCTCATCCCGATGTGCATCATCCCCATGTGGGACATCGGCCTGGCCGTCGAGGAGGTACGACGTGCGGCGGCCAAGGGTGCGCGCACGGTCACCTTCCCCGACAGTCCCGTTCCGCTGGGCCTCCCGAGCTTTCACAACGACGCCTGGGAGCCGTTCTGGACAGCCTGCGAGGAGACGGACATGGTGGTCTCCTTGCACTTCGGGTCGAGCGGGCACGTCCCCGGCTACTCGTTCTCGACGATGCAGGCGGTACCCGGTCAGATGACGATGCCTGACGCACCCTTCGCCGTCGCGATCGCGCTGTTCGCCACGAATCTCATGTGGAGCACCGTCGACCTGCTCTTCTCCGGCGTCCTGCAACGACACCCCAACCTGAGGTTCTCCCTCGCCGAGGGTGGGATCGGGTGGATCCCGTACATCCTCGAGCGATGCGACTTCGTGTGGGACCGTCACCGCCACTACATGCACAACATCGACTTCGACGCCCGCCCGTCGGACCTGTTCCGCAAGCACATGTGGGGGTGCTTCATCGACGACGAGTTCGGCGTTCGCAACCTGGACGTCATCGGCGCCGACAAGGTGATGCTCGAGATCGACTTCCCGCACTCGGACTCGAACTGGCCGAACAGCCGCAGGCGGGCGGCGGAGGTGCTCGCCACGGTCCCCGACGACGTCGTCACCGCCATCACCGAGACCAATGCCCGCGAGCTGTTCAGATTTCCCCGCGTCGGCTGACCTGCGTCAGGTCCTCTCCGCCGGCCCACGTGGCCGCGAGAGGACGCGGGCCTGAACCGTGGCCGTCAACACCTGCGAGAGGCATCGTATGAGCACCCACGTCGACGTGAGCGACGTCGAGCGCGTCCTGGCCGCGTACACCTCCCTCGGGGACTCTGGCCGGGTCGAGGACCTGGCGGCGCTGTTCGGTCATGACGGCACCCTGGAGGTCGCGGGGTTGGCTCTCGAGGGGCCTGCAGCCATCGCTGGATTCCTCAGGACGATGGGGCGGGAGATGGCCGGTGCGGGCGGTCTCCTGCCCGGCTATCATCTCGTCGGTCGGCGGCGCGTGGAGGTTCACGGCCCCGCCGCGGCGATCTCGAGCAGCACCTTCGTCTTCATGGCTCCGGGCGGGCCGGACCACTGGGGCACCTACCGTGACGACCTGACCCGGGACGAGGACGGGTGGCGCTTCGTCAAGCGGTCGGTGGGCTTCGACGGGTTCACGGACTCGTCGACGGCCCGCTCGATCGTCGACGGGGTGCGGGCTCGAGCGCGCGACGATCGCGGAAGGCGTGATGGCCCGTCGTCTGCCGACCCGGTGCGCCGTCGATGACGACCCGCTCGACCTGAACCGTCGTTCGCCGAAGAAGGAGCTGGGACATGGAGCTCGGGATAGCTGGACGCACCGCCCTCGTCGTCGGCGGCAGCAAGGGGATCGGGCTGGAGGTTGCGCGCCTGCTCGCCGCCGAGGGGAGCAGGGTGGCGGTCGTGGCTCGCACCCCGAAGCACATCGATCGTGCCGTGGACCAGATCAGGTCGAGCGGCGGAGTGGCCCTGGGTGTGGCGGCCGACATGACGACCCAGCAGGGCATCGAGTCCGCCGTCTCGACGGTGACGTCCACCTTCTGCGCACCCGACATCGTCGTGACCCAGGCCGACTTCCACATGCGCGGCTTCTTCGCCGAGATCGAGAACCGGGAGGCGTTCGTGGAGTCCTACCGCGCCTACACGCTGAGCCAGGTTCACATGCTTCATGCCGTGCTCCCGTCCATGGCCCAAGGTGGATGGGGTCGCTTCGTGCACATCGGCTCGGCGACCGCGAAGGAGCCGCAGATGAACCCTCCGCACACCGTCGCCAATGCCACTCGACCAGCCACCGTGGGCCTGCTGAAGAGCGTGGCCGACGAGTATGCGCGGCACGGGATCACGATCAACACCGTTGCGCCCGGATGGATCGGCACCCGGACCACCGAGTGGTACCTGACGGAGCACGAGGGACTCGCGGACGTGGACGCGAGGAAGCGCTGGCTGATCGAGACCGCCGGCGTCCCAGCAGGGCGTCTGGGCGACCCCCGGGAGATCGCGTCGACCATCGCCTATCTGTGCTCGGACCTGGCTGGATACCTCACGGGGCACTACATAGCGGTGGACGGCGGCCACCACCGTTCCGCCTTCTGATCGCCAGCGCGGGTGGGGGGCGCAACCCGCCCCGCCGTGCGCGGCCTCGAGCCTCGGGTCGGACGGATGCCCGAGCGTTCGGGCGGGCACGTCACGCCTGGCCCACGCCGCGGTGGATGATCGAGGCGAGGGCTTGGATGACGTCGTCACGGGCCACACCGAGGTCCTGGACGGTGACCTGGAACCAGGCGCGGTCCAGCGCGGCGAGGGCCGTGAGGCCGAGGGCCTCGGGTGCACTCGTGGGGTCCTGCTGGCGGGCCCTCAGGTGCATCCCCAGCAGAAAGGACACGCGCAGCTGCATCCTCGTGCTCAGGGTGCGGACGTCGGTGTCGGAGGGGCCGGACGAGGCCGACGAGAAGATGAAGGATCCATGGCGGTCCATGAACGCGAAGTAGGCCTCGACCCACTCCACGATGTCCGCCAGCGCAGGCGTCTTGGGCAGGGTGTCCCAGCGGGCGATGACCTCGAGGATCTCGTCGTAGGCGGTCTGCCCGAGCAGGTTGAACACCTCTCGCTTGTCCTTGAAGTAGGTGTAGAACCCCGCGCGTGAGATGCCGCAGGCGTCCGTGATGTTGTTGATCCTGGTCCCGGCGTACCCACGCTCGAGGAAGAGCTTGCGGGACGCCTCGAGGATCGACTCGCGCGTCCGTTGTGCCCGCCAGCCCAAGGTGTCCTCGCTGGAGACGCCGTCCGCGAAGGACTCGCTGGGGTGGGCCCCGGTGGTCTGGGCTGCGGTCACTGAAACGTTCTCCTGACGTCGACGGGGGCTTCGGGCCTGCTCGACCATGCTACTTGACGCTTATGGCGGCATCCGTCAGGCGCACCGGTCGGGTGGTGCCGGTGACCGGGGCGTTTTCCCAGCCTCTGTCTGCGAGGTGCTCGACACTCGACCTTACTAGCGGTACTGTGGATTTATTGACGAAAGCGTCAGATACTACGAGCGGAACGAAGAAGGAAGTGGCGGGATGTCAATCGAGACCCAGGCCGCGCCGACGAGTCAGGCCGCACCGGATGTGGGCTACCCGATCTACGACGCGGACCAGCACTACTACGAGCCGGTCGACTGCCTGAGTCGACACCTGGACCCGAAGTACCGCGGCATCGTTCGCTGGGCTGACATAGGTGGCCGCAAGACGGTGCTCATCAACGGGCGACAGCTCACCGTCGTCCCCAACCCGACCTACGACCCGGTGGCCGAACCAGGGTCGCTGGAGACGTACTTCAGGTCCCAGAACGTCGAGGGCAAGGAGCTGCGGGACATGGTGCGGATGCACAGCATCCAGCCCGAGTACCGCAACCGGGACGAGCGGATCAAGCGGCTCGACGAGCAGGGTGTCGAGCAGACCTGGCTCCTCCCCAGCTTCGGTCTGGGGATCGAGGAGATGCTGCAGGAAGATCCCGAGTCGACCGCCGCCATCTTCACGGCCTACAACCGGTGGTTGGACGAGGACTGGGGCTTCGCGCGGGACAACCGCATCATCGCGCCACCCATGATCACGTTGATCGATGCGCAGAAGGCCGAGGAGGAGGTCGACCGGGTGCTGGCGCTCGGCGCCCGCATGGTCATCCTCAAGGCCGGACCGGTCGGCAACCAGTATGGGCGTCCGCCGTCGCCCGCCGACCCGCAGTTCGATCGCGTCTGGGCCAAGCTGGCCGAGTCGGGCACCGTCGTGGTCATCCATGCCGGGGACGCTGGATACACCAAGTTCCTGTCCGACTGGGGCGAGGGGACCAAGTACACCGGCCTGAAGTCGTCGCCGCTGACGGAGGTCCTGTCGCTCGGGGTCGAGCGCCCGATCTTCGACATGATGGCCGCCATGATCTGTCACGGGCTCTTCGACCGTCACCCGGCGCTCAAGGTTGCCACCGTCGAGCTGGGCTCGGCCTGGCTGCCGGACCTGCACCGCCGCCTCCGGGCCGCCTATGGCAAGACCCCTCAGCTCTTCGGGCGGGATCCGATCGAGTCGCTGCGGGAGCACGTCTGGATCGCGCCCTTCTACGAGGACAAGGTCGACGTCCTCCGCGAGGTCCAGGGCGCAGACCGGATCCTGCTGGGTTCGGACTGGCCGCACCCCGAGGGACTGCCGACTCCGCGCAGCGCGGTGGCGGACTTCGAGGTCCTCGGTGCTGAGGACATGCGCAAGGCGCTGCACGACAACCAGCGGCTGCTGACCGGGCCTCGCTGATCGACCTGCGCTGGACGGTGGTGAGCGAGCTCCGACGGGAGCCGAGCCACCGTCCGGCGTTGTGGTCGCGTCAGTGGAAGAGGTCGACCACCGAGCGGTCCCGCCGTTGCTCGGCGAAGATCTCCCGTCCCGCCCCCTCCAGGTGCCGGCGCCAGTGCAGCTCTGCAGCCTCAGCGTCACGAGCCTCGAGGAGGGTGACCATCTTGGTGTAGGAACGAATGGTGCGGCGGAAGCCGGCTGATGCCTTCTGGTCCGTGTGCAGGTCCTGGGCGATGGCTTGGCGCAGGTGAGTGGCCACGATGTCGGCCAGCACCTCGCACTGCACCGCCAGGGTCTGGTTGCCGCACCTCTCGAAGATGAGCTCGTGGAAGCTGTACGTGAGGTCGGACCACAGCGTGGGATCGGGCACGGCTTCGACGCCCGCCTCCACGAGCGCGCTCAGGTCGGCGACGCACTGGCGCAGGTCAGTCAGGTCGCGAGGGGTGCGGCGCTGCGCGAGGAGGCGTGCGCAGTAGGGCTCCACCACAGAACGTGCTTCGTACACGTCGATCAGCGTGGTGGCCCGTAGCTGGAGGAGGAGACCGACATACCTGGCCGCCACGGAGCTGTCCGGGCTCATCACCTGTGCCCCACCTCTTGACCCACGGCGGACGTTGATGAGCGTCTCCGTCTCCAGGATGCGGAATGCCTCGCGCAGCGTGGGGCGCGAGACGCCGTACTGGCCCATGAGCTGGACCTCGGGGGGCAGCGTCGCTCCCGGCTTGAGATCTCCCTTGACGATCTGGCGGCGCAGGTCGGTGGCGATCAGCTCAGCGGTCTTGGGTGCTCGTACGACATGGCCGACCCGGGCGGGGGGGGAGGTGCTCATGGGCGGACCCTACCCGGGTAACAGTGAACTCATTGTGGTCAGTCAGGCCCTTTGCGTGTCGGCCGGACCGATGTCGCGGAAGAGTGCCTGCTGAGCCAGGCTGACGCCCAGGGTGCCGTCCTCGGTGAACATGGATCCCGTGTACAGACCCCGCCCGTGCGCCGTGCGAGCCGGCTCCATGATGTTGAGCAGCCACTGGTCGGCGCGGACCGGCTGGTGGAACCACACGGCGTGGTCAAGGCTGGCGCCGGTCGTACCCGAGCCGTCGTGCAGGCGACCGAGGCCGCTGGAGCCGTCGGACATGTAGGTGACGGCGGCCGCATGGATGAGGGGATCTGTCCCCAGGTCGCTGGTGCACCGTGACCAGAAGCGCTCGGGGAACGGCAGGTCTGGTGTCGGCTGCTCGAGCAGTCCCCACTCGTGGGCGAACAGCCTCGGGACCGGAACCTGCTCGCAGAGGGCGGGGGCAGGCACGGCGGGCGCCTCGGTGACCTGGTTGTCCGGCCCGGCGCCCTCGGTCGCGAAGGACATCACTGCGGTGAAGATGGCGAGCCCGTCCTGGCGCGCGACGACGCGACGAGCCGAGTAGTTGCGTCCGTCACGGTCACGGTGCACCTCGAAGACCGTGGGCATGTCGCACCGTCCGCTGCGCAGGAAGTAGCCGTGCAGGGAGTGGGGGAGGCGATCGTCGCTCACGGTCCGGCCCCCGGCGACGAGGGCCTGGGCGGCGACCTGGCCGCCGTAGAGCCGGTACTCGTCGTCGTACACGAAGTTCGCCCGGTAGAGGTCCGGCTCGACCGGCTCCAGCGCGATGACGTCGTTGAGGTCCACGCCGATCACGAAGTCGGCCTGGCGCGCGACGGATTCGACGTCATGGGTCTTCATGGTGCTCATGGTCGCATTATAGTACAATCAGTTATCTACTAGGCTCCAGATGTCGGGGGCCGTCATCTGCTCGGAGGTCGTTCGTGGACGTTGATCTGACCCAGCTCATCCTGCGGCTCGCCCTCGGGCTCACCCTTGTCGCCCACGGCTGGAACAAGGTGTTCGGGGCCGGGGGGTTGAGTGGCACGCAGGGATGGTTCGAGTCGCTGGGGCTGCGGCCCGCCTGGGTCCACGCCCGCGTGGCGGCCGGCACGGAGATCGGTGCCGGACTGCTCGCCATCGTGGGGCTCGCGACCGGCCTGTCCGCGATGGCCTTCGTCGGGCTGATGGTGGTGGCCATGCGAACCGACCACCGAGGCAAGGGCTACTTCGTGTTCAAGGGGGGCTGGGAGTATGTCCTCTTCGTCGCGGCAGCAGCGGTGGCCCTGGCTGCCGGCGGCCCCGGTCGCTGGTCCGTGGATCACCTGATCGGCCTCGACCTGGCCGGACCGTGGTGGGCGCTGGCAGCGGCTGTCGGTGGCGTGGCCGCCGCGCTCGGACTGCTGGCAGCGTGCTACCGACCGGCCCGTACCTCCTGAGAGCCGGTCGGCCGGGGCGCGAGGCGCGGCATGGCGGCCACGTCAGCGCGGCGTCGATGTCGGTCTGATCACACCCTCTTGAGACGTCGTCGCAGCGAGCCGGCCGCGCTCGTCGAAGATGTCACCACGAGACAGCGATCTGCCGTGCCCGTTCCAGAGCGCCTGCATGTCGTGCAGGAACCACTGGTCGGCCCGGACGGACTGGTGGAACCAGATCGCATGGTCGATGCTCGCGAACTGCAGATCGCCCCCGGCGAAGGTCATGCCGTGCGGTGCCAGCCCGGTGGAGAGCAGGAGAAGGTCGGAGCAGTAGGCGAGCGCCGCCGCGTGCAGGAGGGGCGCATCTCCCAGGGCGTCCTGCACGCGGATCCACACGCTCTGGCGGTCGCCCGACGATGACTCCCTGGCTGTCGCGCGGGCCGGGGGCTCGGGGAAGCGCAGGTCGACCCCCAGCCAGCTGCTCAGGTGGCGGCACCACTCGCGCAGCTCGGGATCGTGCGCGAAGGCCGATGCGGGGGAGGGGGTCTGCGCGGGTGAAGGGACGCGCAGGTGCGGGCCCTGGTGGTTCAGCTCGGTGGCGTCCCCGCGGTGGAAGGACGCTGTGAGGGTGAAGATGACGCCTCGGCCCTGCGCGGCCTCGACGCGTCTGGTGCTGTAGGCCCCGCCATCTCGCAGTCGATGGACCTCGTACGTCATCGGTGCGCTGGAGTCGCCCGGCCTCAGGAAGTGGGCGTGGGCCGAGTGGATGGGGCGATCCCCGGGGACGGTCCGCCCGGCAGCCATCACGGCCTGGCCCATGAACGTCCCGCCATAGGTGCGAGAAGGCCGCTCGGTGGTGTCGAGACTCCGGAAGAGGCTGTCATCGACCTGGTCGAGACTCAGGATCGACCTGAGCGAGCGTTCCGGCACCGTTCCTCCTCGGGCTACGGTTGTCTTCACTGGGTTAAATCATTATACTATAAGGGCCGCTCGTGACCGTCACGGGCCGAGACGGAGGTTCCCGTGTCCCCTCGCGATGTGGTTGTCGTCGACGCTGTCCGTACGCCGGTCGGGCGTCGCAACGGCACCCTGGCGGACCAGCACGCCGTCGACCTGTCCGCCCATGTCCTGCAGGCCCTGCGCGACCGGACGGACTTCGACCCGGCCGTCGTCGACGACGTCATCTGGGGTGTCGTCAACCAGGTGGGCATGCAGGCTCTCAACACCGGTCGCAACGCAGTCCTGGCGGCCGGTTGGCCTGAGTCCGTCCCGGGCACGACCTTGGACCGCCAGTGCGGGTCGTCGCAGCAGGCTGTCCACTTCGCCGCAGCGGGGATCGCGTCCGGTCAGTACGACCTAGCGATCGCCGGTGGCGTCGAGATCATGAGCCGTGTCCCCATCGGTTCCTCGACCCGTGTCCAGGAGCTGGGGTTCGGCCACTCGCAGGCGATGCTCGACCGGTACGGCGTCTCCGAGTTCAACCAGGGCACGGGTGCCGAGATGATGGCCGAGCACTGGGGTCTGACGCGTGAAGCGGTCGACGAGTTCGCTGCGTCGTCCCACGCCAAGCTGGCCGACGCCATCGACGCCGGCCGGCTCGAGGGCCAGATCGCGACGGTTCCACTGGCGGACGGGTCCGTGTTCGCGGTCGACGAGGGCCTCCGGCGCGGGACCTCCGTGGAGTCGCTCTCGGGGCTCAAGACGGTGTTCAAGGAGGACGGGGTCATCCATGCGGGCAACTCCTCGCAGATCAGCGACGGCGCGGCAGCCCTCCTGCTCATGTCGGCCCAGCGCGCGGACGAGCTCGGCCTCGAGCCGATGGCTCGGTTCCACACCGGAGTCGTGGCAGGCAGCGACCCGGTGATGATGCTCTCCGGCCCGATCCCTGCCACGCAGAAGGCTCTGGAGCGCTCGGGACTGTCCATCGAGGACATCGGGGTGTTCGAGGTCAACGAGGCCTTCGCCCCGGTGCCGATGGCATGGCTCAAGGAGACCGGCGCGGATCCCCAGAGGCTCAATCCCAACGGTGGTGCCATCGCGATCGGTCATCCCCTGGGCGGGTCGGGGGCGAGGTTGATGACCCAGATGCTTCATCACATGAAGGACAACAGCGTTCGTTACGGACTGCAGACCATGTGCGAGGGCGGGGGCATGGCGAACGCCACCATCCTCGAGCTGCTCTGACCCCCAGACCCACAACCCAAGGAGAGCCCATGTCCGAGCAGGTCCTGGTCGAGGCGCGAGATGGCGTGCAGATCATCACCATCAATCGCCCCGACACCAAGAACGCCCTCAACCTGGAGGTGGCCGTGGCCGTGGCCGCGGCCGTGGACGAGCTCGACGCGCAGGATGACCTGCGCGTCGGAGTCCTCACGGGCGCTGGTGGGGTCTTCTCCGCAGGGATGGATCTCAAGGCGTTCCTGGCCGGCGAGTCCCCCGCGATCGAGGGTCGTGGCCTGTGCGGCATCACGCAGACGCCGCCGCGCAAGCCCCTCATCGGGGCGGTCGAGGGGTGGGCCCTCGCCGGTGGTTTCGAGCTGCTCCTGGCCTGCGACCTCGTCGTCGCGTCGGGGACGGCTCGCTTCGGTGTGCCGGAGGTCAAGCGCTCACTGGTTGCCGGTGGGGGCGCGGCGCTGCACCTGGCCAGACGCATCCCCCTCGCCCTCGCCCTGGAGCTGCTCCTGACGGGGGACCCGATCGACGCGGATCGGGCCGCCCGCATCGGGCTGGTCAACCGGCTGGTGCCGGAGGGAGAAGCGCTCGCGTCAGCCCTGGAGCTTGCCTCGACCATCGCGGCGAACGGGCCGCTTGCCGTCGCGGCGACCAAGGCGATCGCCAAGCAGTCCGCTGACTGGACCTGGGCGGACGGCTGGGTCGCCCAGGACGCGCTGATGATGCCGGTGTTCGAGTCCTCCGACGCGCGAGAGGGTGCCCAGGCCTTCGCGGAGAAGCGACCCCCGGTCTGGACGGGCCGCTAGGAGCAGGGACGTCCCGGTCCTGTTCCAGGCGCTGAACGGTCGCGCTCACAATAGGTATACTGATATAGTCTTATGGAGAATCCGCGCCCCGGGGGCGCCTGGCCTGCAAGGAGGCAGCCATGAAACTCACGGTCGGTATGACTCTGGCGAGTGCGGTCGACGGAGCGACGGTCATCGTCGTCCGCGCGACCGAGGGAGACGTCGAGCTCACCTCGGGCGGTCTACCCATGGTCGACCCGAAGGCGGGAGAGGCCCCCGGCGGGGAGCCGAACCCCGACCTGCTGGGTGGCACGCTCATCGGCAAGCGGTATGTCGATGCGGGCGACTCCATCGAGCTCTTGGCCACCAAGTCCGGCCAGGGGTCCCTCGCCATCGATGGCGAGCCCCTGAAGCTTCGGGACGCCAAGCCACTTCCGGCATCGGACTGAGGTCATCGACATGCACCTCGGGATGTTGCTGGACATGGCCTGCGACGCCTATGGCGATCGCCCTCTCATCGGTCGGACGGCAGACGGCTTCTCGGCCCCGGACCTGAGGCGACGCGCTCGCGCGGGGGCTGCGTTCCTCCGCGAGCGGGGCGCGCAGGCACTCGTCTACGTCGACGTCAACGGGCCGGCCTATCCCGTTGCGATGTTCTCGGCGGCCTACGCGGGTGTGCCCCTGGTGCCGGTGAACTATCGCCTGGGCGCCGAGCAGCTCGTTCACATCCTCAGCCAGCATCCCAGGTCGGTGGCGGTCACCGCCCCCGTGTCCCGAGCTCACGTCGAGTCCGTGGGTATCGAGAGCTTGACCCCGGAGGAATGGCTCTCGGCCACGGATCGCGACGACGACGGTTCAGACCCCGAGGAGTCCGACCAGCCGGCCATCATCATCTACACCAGCGGCACCACCTCGCAGCCCAAGGGGGTGCTTCTCCGGCACGACAACCTCGTGTCCTACGTCCTCGGATCGGTCGAGTTCGCCGGCGCGGGCGAGGAGGATGCCGCCCTCGTCAGCGTGCCGCCATACCACATCGCTGCGGTCGCCAACGTGCTGAGCAACCTGTATGCCGGGCGGCGGGCCATGGTCCTCGAGCAGTTCACGCCGGACGAATGGCTCTCCACCGTCCGCGACGAGCATGTGACGAATGCGCTGGTGGTTCCGACCATGCTCGCGCGGATCGTTGCCTCTGACGGCGATCTCTCGGTGCCGAGCCTGCGCAACCTCGCGTACGGCGGTGCCCCCATGCCCACCAGGATCATCGAGCAGGCACTGGCCCTCTGGCCGGATGTCGGTTTCGTCAACGCCTACGGACTGACGGAGACCTCGTCGACCGTCGCGGTGCTCGGGCCGGAGGAGCACCGGATCGCCTGGTCGAGCGACGACCCGGCGGTCAGGGCACGTCTGGGCTCCACGGGCCGCGTCCTGCCGACCGTCGATCTCGAGATCCGTGACCCGCTGGGGGAGGTGCTGCCGCCGGGCGAGGTCGGTGCCATCTGCGTGCGTGGCGACCAGGTGTCGGCGGAGTACGCCGGGGTCGGGAGGGCCCTTGACGACCGCGGGTACTTCGACACCCGCGACAAGGGTTACCTGGACGAGGAGGGCTACCTGTTCATCGGGGGTCGGGTCGACGACACGATCATCCGTGGTGGCGAGAACATCGCGCCCTCGGAGATCGAGAACGTCCTCCTGGGCCACCACGACGTCGAGGACTGCGCGGTCGTGGGGATCGCCGACGACGAGTGGGGCCAGCGGATCGAGGCAGCGGTCGTCCCTCGACCGGGGCGGTCCATCGATGCCGAGGGGCTGCGCGAGTACGTCCGCGATCACCTGCGCGGCAGCAAGACTCCCGATCGCATCCATGTGATGTCCGAGCTGCCCCGGACCGAGACCGGGAAGCTGGTGCGCCGCCACGTCGTCACTGCCATCAGGGAGGCGTCGACCTCTTCGGTCGACGCCTGAGCACGTGTCTACCGGCCGCCCACCCAGGTGCGGCTGACGTTTCCGGCGGCACACTCCACGAGGGCCTCCCGGAGCGGGCAGTGCAGCAGGCAGAGGTCTGCCGGCGCTCCCACCGTGATCCGGCGTGGCGGTCCGCCCGGGTCGTCGAGCGCGCTCAGGTAGCCGCGCAGCACGTCGGCGGGGGGGACCCCCTCGTCGTCGCCCACGGGTAGGCCGTGGCGTGAGAGCCGATCGCGGGCTGCCCTCATGGCCGCCCACGGGTCGGGATCGGCGTACGGCGCGTCGCTCGAGGACGTGACGCGCACACCGCGAGCGAGGAGCGCGGCATAGGGGTAGAGATAGGGCTGGTCCTGCGGCTCGGTCTCGACGAGATAGTCGTCCCCGCGCTCGAGCAGGAGGCGTGGTTGGGTGACCACACGCAGGTGAAGCCGTGCGATCCACTCGACGAGCTCTGGCGGGATGACGGCCCCGTGCTCGATCCGGTCGCCCTCCAGCACGCCTGCGTCGTCCAGCGCGGCCAGGGCGACGACGAGGGACGTCCGGGTCACGGAGTGGACGGCCACAGGCCGCCCCCGTCGGTGGACGTCACGGATGCGGGCGGAGATCTCGGCGGGGGTGGGGAGCGCGTGGTCGTGGAGGACGAGCTTGCGGGCCCCGACGACGGCCCAGGAGCCTCCTGCTGACGGGGGCACGGCGGTGAGGAGCGCGAGCCGTAGCCGGTGCGGCCCGGACGACAGGTGGCTGACGACGTGGTCGAGGGCGTCGGCCTCGAGGTCCGGGGAGGCGTCCGTCACGCCGGTGATGCCCAGGTCGCGCAGGTGCCGCTGGACCGCGCCGAGGTCGGGCAGGACACGCGGGGCGTACCCGGCAGCGGCGAGCCTGATCAGCTCGTCCCGTCGCCAGAACCTGCCGGTAGGCCTGCCGGCGGCGTCGCGCTCGACGCCCGCATCGTCGACGCCCGGCGTGTCCGGCACGCTCGCGAGGGCGCGGGTGTTGAGCACCCACAGGGCGCCGCTGCGGTGCTGCACGCGCACGGGAACGTCGGCACGTATCGCGTCGAGGGTCGTGCGGTCGAGGACCCGGTCATCCCGCTCGTGGTATCCCACGACCCTGACCCAGCCATCGGGTCCGACGGCCGCGGCCCTGATCGCATCCGGCCACCGCGTGCCTGCTCTCCCCAGATCGACCGAACCGTGCGCCGCAGCCATCGCCAGCAGGTGGAGATGGTGGTCGTGAAGGCCCGGCAGGAGCGCACCGCCGTGACCGTGAACGATCTCCGGCGAGCTCGACAGCGGGGCGAGCGATGGTCCGATATCGGACACCTGTCCCGCGAGGATGCGGACGTCCGTCCGCAGACCTTCCACCTCGACGTCGCGAAGGAGCAGCTCCCGGCTCATGGCGAGGCTCGCTGCCTGTCGACGTCGGGCCCGGCCGGGACGGTGCACAGGCGGGCCACGTCGTGCATCGACAGGTCGAGCAGCCACGCCCGGTCGCTGGTCAGTGCAGCGGTCGCCGCCAGCGCGGCATGCACGCCCGCCAGCGGGTCGGCGAGCGCGTCACCTGCGGGGAGGGGCTGCTCGGAGCGAGCCAGCAGCCCGGCACCCGCCGCGACGTCATCACCGAACCCCACCCAGTCCGACGAGCGTCCCCGTGCGGTGATGGAGAGCCACGTGGTGCCGGACGCCACGACGTCCGTGGCGCTGATGCCGAGGTGGGCCAGCGCCCGTGGTCGCGAGGCCTCGATCACCAGGTCCGCCTCGCGGATGACCTCGTCGAGGGAGGACCTGCCACGAGCCGTGGTGAGGTCCAGGCTGAGCTCCTCCGACCCCGCGTTCATCCGCTCGAAGAAGGCGCGAGAGCCCCGGCGGGCCCCGTCTGGGCGTTGGTCGCTCTCGACCTTGATCACGCGCAGCCCGGTGGCGCGAAGCAGTCGCGCGCACAGGGGACCCGCCCACAAGGAGGTCAGGTCGACGACGGTGTGGACCGTGCCCGCTCGCGACCGTCTGACGCCGCCGCCCGACGCCAGCAACCACGGCCGGTCGGCGCCGTAGTCAAGGACCCCCACGGGGGAGGCAGGGATGCCGAGCAGCTGGAGGCGGGCGGCCGCGTCGGCGGCGGGTCGCCCCCCCAGCCAGGCACCCACGGCTTCCCACGGGTCGGCTCCGACCGGCCCCTCAATGGCCGCGGGCAGGAGCTCGACGTCGGTGGGACGGGCCAGGGACAGGGCCACGTGCCCGACAGAGCACGGCAGGATGCCCATGGCCCCCCCGCAGGAGAACGGGGCGTTGCGGGTCAGGCCCAGCAGGGTGGCGCGTTCGCCGATCAGCTCGATGCCGGGCAGGAGAGCGCCCGTGAGCGAGGTGATCAGGGCCAGTGCCGCGCGCGCGGCCGAGGCGGGGTGGCCGCGCACGTCGAGGGGAGGGCCCGAGGCGAACCCGGTCAGGCTCTTGCCGCCCGACGCCGCCCAGTCCGTGGCCACGGGCGGAGACTCGCGCAGGTCACAGGTGGCCCCGGCGCCGAGCACGGGGTCGAGAGCAGGCACGAGTCGCCGGGCGTGGACGGCTGCCGCTCCGTCGCCCAGGATGCGCAGCTGTGCGGACACCCGGTCATCGTCGTCCATGCGGAGAGCGCCACAAAATCAGGTCCG
Source organism: Arsenicicoccus sp. UBA7492 (assembly GCF_002479615.1). Classification (NCBI taxonomy): domain Bacteria; kingdom Bacillati; phylum Actinomycetota; class Actinomycetes; order Micrococcales; family Intrasporangiaceae; genus Arsenicicoccus; species Arsenicicoccus sp. UBA7492. The sequence goes on from NZ_DLOE01000006.1 coordinate 139,419, forward strand.
CGCCGCACCATCGTGTCTCTGACCCCGGCCGCCTGCGCGGCACGAGCAGAGCGGCGTGCGGAAGGCTCGACCTGAGGCTGCTCAGCCGGTGCGGTCGACCGGGCCGTCCAGCCCGTCCACCAGGCCCCAGGCCTGGGCCGTCTCGATCCCGATGGGTGCTCCCGAGAGGGCTAGGTATGCCGTGCGCCAGCGCCCGATCCGCCGAGGGATGCTCACGGTGCCCCCCGCTCCGGGGATGAGTCCCATGCGGAGCTCGGGAAGCCGAAAGGTGGTGCCAGGGGAGGCCAGGACGGATCCGGCGAACGCGGGGACCTCGATCCCGGCGCCGATGCACGGCCCGTGCAGGTGTGCCGTGACACGTGCTGCGACCCGAGCCACCGCAGCTCCGGCCCCTTGCCGGAGGCGGATCAGGTGAGCCACGGACACGTCGTCCATGGTCCCGAACTCGTCAAGGTCCCCGCCGCTGCAGAAGGTCGGCCCCGACCCCGCCAGATGGACCTCCGTGATGGTCTCGTCCCACGCGGCGAGGTCGAGTGCCTCGACGAGGCCGTCCCGTATGGCGGCGGAGTAGGCGTTTCGGCGATCCGGTCGGTCGAGGACGACGCGCAGCACGTCACCGTGGCGAGCCACGCGCACGGGATCGACGGTGGCAGCGACAGGCCGTCGCGGCGTGGCGGATCTCCACCGCAGGAAGTCGCCGGAGGCCAGCAGGGAGGAGTACGCCAGAGACTCGGCGGCCAGACCGTCGGCGACCGACAGGGAGGACGTGAGCCGGAGGGTCTGGCACAGGATCGTCGCCGTGACCGGATGGGTCCGGACGGCATCCACGAGGCTGCCCAGTGCCGCCTCGGGATCCTCCACCGCCACCACCCAAGGGGGTGGCGCCGACGCCGACGCCGACGTCGACGCTGACGGGCACAGGGTCAGGTCCACCGCCCTGGCCACGGGTTCCAGCGACCGGGGGAGGGGGCCCGTGCTCCAGCCGACGACGGGGACGTGCGCGCGGGCGAGGCGGCTGACGGCGTGCTGCACTGCTTCGGGCTCGGCGCCCGTGCGATCCCCCAGGTCGACGACCACGACGGGTGCGAGGGGTCGGCCGCCGGGCGCGAGCTCCAGGTCAGCGGCTCCGTGGCCGAGGTCGTTCACCGAGACGTGCGTGGGAGCCGTCGCGTCACTCACCGAGCAGCTCCGTGCGTGCTGTCGAGGGGCGGTCGAACCATGCAGCCATCCTAGGTCCGGCTCGCCGACGTGGAGCGACTCACGGTTGCGGCTCGGGTCCGGCTCGCGTTGGTACGGTGACGGGACCTGGCACCACGACCTGAGCGACGGAGACACCCTGGACCCCACGGAGCGCCCCGAGCAGCCGCGGCGGGCCGGTGCGGACCGGCTGCCTCGGTGGTTGCGCGCGTCCCCGGAGGACCCGGAGCGACAGGCCCGGGTGTATGCCGGTCGCGCGCTGCTGGGAGTGCTGGTCGGCTGCGTGTGCGCGGTGCTCCTGCTGACCGCCATGTATCCCTCGCTGCGTTTCACCAACCAGCGTCCCGAGCGCACGACCGCCGCGCCGCCACCGCCCCCGTCCACGCGGGCCGCGCTGGCCCGGGCCGAGGCGGCTTCGGCGGCCGGCGTCCTGCGCACGCTCCTCGAGCCGGTCCCGGCGGGGATGCCGGCGGGTCTGGTCGACTCGTCGCCGGTGACGGGCACGGTGTCGCCAGCCGTGTCGCCGACCTGCGACACCCCCGTGTCGCCGGTGCTGTCCCGCTCGCGCACCTGGGCTCGTCCGCCCGGACCGGGTGGGTTCGGGTCCGGCGTGACGGTGACGGCCACGGCATACGGCCCTGGAGCCGGTGCACCGGCGCTCGACGCCATGCTCGTCGCCCGCCGCCAGTGCGTGGGAGAGGCGCGAGTCACGGCGGCCTCAGGGCTCGGCGTGCAGACGCTGCGGGCTTCGCAGACCAAGGGGGCGGTGGACACGCAGTCCGTGATGTTCCGCCGCGGGGACGTCGTGGTGTCCGTGTCGGGCACCGGCCTGCCGCTGCCGAAGGACGCGGCCGCCGACCTGGACCGGCGGCTGACCCAGCTGCTCGGGCCGGTGTGCGTCGACCAGGACTCCACCACGGCCGACTTCGCGCGCTCGCCGCTGATCGCGCGGACCGCGTTCAGGGGGCTGCAGGTGGCGCGCGGGGTGGACCTGCCGGGGCAGGGTTCGCCCCTGCCCGACCTGGTCTCGCCCCACGCCGGCACACCTCTGCCCGCCGCGGTCACCCCGACCCCGCCTCAGGCGCCCTACTGGTCCGAGCAGGCGCCCGACCCGGTGGTCAGCCCCACGGAGCCGCAGCCGCCGACGCCCTACCCGGTCCAGACGTCCTACCTCGCACCGGCCCCCGACGAGCGCGGGCCGGGCTGCGGCTGGGCCTTCACGGGCACGACGGCCCCGACCTACGACGAGCGGGCAGCCTCGGCCACGCAGGAGCAGCGCCGGCAGGCGGCCGTGACCGCCATGCAGGCGGCCGTCGCGGCCTACCCCGCCGCGGTGCAGGCCTACGAGCAGGCCTGGCAGCGCTACCAGGGCGAGGCGCAGGCCTACACCGACTACGCCGTCGCGGCGCAGCAGGTCGAGAGTGCGTGGGCCGCGATCCGGGCCCAGCAGGAGGCCTACCGGTTCGCGCTCGAGGGCTACCAGCAGGCCCTCGCCGCCTACGACGCGGAGACCCAGCGCCGCCAGGACCTGGCGACGGCGTACGCGTCGGCGGTCACCGCCTGCGCGACCGTCACGCCCCCTCCGTGGACCGATCCGGCGCAACCGTCGCCGACGGCACCCGGCTGCCCTCCGACCCGTGACCCGGTCCTCGACCTCCCGCCGCCCGCGTCGCCCACGTCACCGTCCCCGCCGCCCGACCCACGTCCCACCCCGAGGCGCTGACGATGACCATCCCGTATGACGACCGGCCTGGCGGCCGGCAGCCCGCCCCGCGGCGACGGACCCTCACGGCCTGGCTGGTGGGTCTCGCGACGGCCTCCGGCCTCGCCACCGCTGCCACCGTCGCGCCCGCCGTGATGATGACGGGGGCGGCGGCCAACAGCGTCGCGGACTACTGGGACGCCCTGCCGAGCACCCTGCCGATCGAGCCGGTCCCGCAGCGGTCCACGATCCTCGCGGCGGACGGCAGCACCATCGCCACGTTCTACTCCGAGAACCGCGTCGAGCTGCCGCTGGCGCAGATCGCGCCCATCGCGCGCCGGGCCGTCGTCGCGGTGGAGGACGACCGCTTCTACGAGCACGGTGGGGTCGACCTGCGCGGCACCCTGCGAGCTCTGGTCAACAACGCCGGCGACGGGGGGAGGCAGGGCGGGTCGACCCTGACGCAGCAGTACGTCAAGAACGTCCTGCTCAACAACGCCGAGACGGCGCAGGACCGCGCCCGGGCCACCGAGACGACGATCACGCGCAAGGCGCAGGAGGCCAAGCTCGCGGCCGCGCTCAACCGGTCTATGAGCAAGGACGACATCCTGCAGGGCTACCTCAACATCGCCTACTACGGCGACGGGGCCTACGGCATCGGCACCGCCGCGCAGCACTTCTTCTCCGTCCCGGCGTCCCGACTGACCCTCACCCAGGCCGCGCTGCTCGCGGGTCTGGTCCAGAACCCCTACGGCTACAACCCGATGGTGCACCCCGAGCAGGCGCTGAAGCGCCGCAACGTCGTGCTGGCGCGCATGCGCGACACGGGGGTCATCACGGCGCAGGAGGCGGCCCAGGCGCAGCGAGCACCGTTGGGGCTCAAACCGTCCGAGGCCGCCAACGGCTGCACGGCCAGCCGCTACCCGTTCTACTGCCAGTGGGTGAGGGACTCGCTCGAGCGGGACACGACGTTCGGCGCCACCCCCGCGCAGCGCCGCCGGTTCATGAACTCCGGGCTGACGATCCGGACCGCCCTGCAGCCGAGGCTCGCGGACCAGGCGCAGCGATCCGCCGACGAGGCGCTCGGGCGTGACAACCAGTTCGCCGCCGGCGTCGCGGTCGTCCAGCCGGGCACCGGGCACGTCGTGGCGTTCGCCCAGAACCGCTCGTTCGGTCTGGGGCAGGGCCGGACCAACCAGATCTATCCGGCGCTGACGGCCTTTCAGCCGGGCTCGACCTTCAAACCCATCACGTATGCCGCGGCGCTCGAGGGCGGCTTCCCCGTCAACGGCGTCCAGGACGCGCCCGCGCGCTACCGCCCGGACAAGCTGAGCTATCCGCCTGGGGGATACCGCAACTCGATGGCGGCCGACGCGGGCCGGCTCACGGCCGGTCAGGCGCTCGCCCGCTCGTCCAACACGTGGTTCGTCATGCTGGAGGGGCAGGTCGGCGTGCCCAAGGTGGTCCAGATGGCCAACCGGCTCGGGATGACCTTGCCCGCCGACAAGATCGGGGCGGACGAGGGGTCCACGACCCTGGGGACGCACGACGCGTCACCGATCCAGGTGGCCTCCGTCTACGCGTCCTTCGCGGCCCACGGCAGGGTGTGCAAGCCGGTCGGGATCGTGTCGATCACCGGCGCGGACGGCAAGCCGCGCAAGGCCCCCGACCCGCAGTGCCACCAGGAGATCCGGCCCGGCATCGCCGACGCCGTCACCGCCGGCCTCGTCGAGACGGTCGACGGGCCCGATCCCTACCGCACCGGCAAGCGCCTCTCGATCGGGCGCCCGGTCGCCGGCAAGACCGGGACCATGGACGGCAACGCGTCCGTCTGGTTCGCCGGCTACACGCCCCAGTTCGCGACCGCGGTGTGGGTCGGGGATCCCCGTGGAGGCCAGAAGTACCCCATCAACAGCGTGCGGCTCTACGGCCGCCGGATCGGCTCCGTCTTCGGCTCCACGGCGGCCGGACCGATCTGGCAGGACGCCATGCGGTCCATGCACGAGGGGCTCCCCGTCCAGGGCTTCGCGCCCGTCGGGCCGGCCGAGCTGGCCGGCACCCACGCCGTGATGCCCGACGTCCGGGGGCTCGGCCGCGACCAGGCCGTGCGCGTGCTGCAGGACTCGGGCTTCGACGTCACGCTGGCCCCGACGGCTGCGGGTCCAGATCCGTTGCGCCCCAAGGATGTCGTGGCCGCGCAGACCCCAGCGCCCGGCACGGCGGTGGGTCTGTCCGGCAAGGCCACGATCACCCTCAGCGCCGGCTCCGACCTGACCGTTCGACTGCCCGACGTCCCGTAACCTCGATTTGGGCTGCACGTCACCCATCGGCTATCGTTTCTACGCGCACCACGGCGTGGTGCAGGCGGACATAGCTCAGTTGGTAGAGCGCAACCTTGCCAAGGTTGAGGTCGCCGGTTCGAGCCCGGTTGTCCGCTCCGACGAGGGGCGCGAGAGATCGCGCCCCTCGCCCTAGGGCGATTGGCGCAGCGGTAGCGCGCTTCCTTGACACGGAAGAGGTCACTGGTTCAAACCCAGTATCGCCCACCACATCAGACCCCCTCTGGCCAGCAGCGATGCGGCCGAGGGGTTCGTGCGTCTGGGGCCAGAGGTCCTGATCGTGGCCGCCGGGGCTCAACCCTGGCGGGACGTCCTGGCGTCACGAAGGCCCGGTGCCCTCACCACGTGAGAGCACCGGGCCTTCGACATACGGGAGAGGGGCTGCGGCTCAGGCGACCGGGCGCACCGGCATCCGCTGGATGTCCAGGATGTGGCGCAGGCGCCGCAGGATCTGGGACAGCAGCCGCGAGACCTGCACCTGGCTGACACCGATCTCGTCGGCGATCTCCTGCTGCGTCATCTCGGAGAAGTAGCGCAGCTCGATGATCTTGCGCTGACGCGGGGTCAGGCAGTCCAGGAGGGTGTGGACGGTCATCTCGTCCATCAGGTTGTTGAGGTCGTCGTCGTCGTCCGGGATCAGGTGACCCAGGGTCGTGGACGAGCCCTCGCCGGTCGGGTGCTCGAGCGACAGCGGCTGGTAGCCGGTGGCGGCGCGCTCGACGTCGGCGAGCTCCTGCGCGGTCAGGCCCAGGGCGTCGGCCACCTCGGTCGAGGTGGGGGCGCGGCCGAGCTTCTGCTCGAGCTCCTGTTGGGTCTCGCGGACGCGCGGACGCAGCTCCTGCAGGCGGCGCGGAGGACGCACCGACCAGCACTTGTCACGGAAGTGCTTGCGCAGCTCACCGATGATGGTGGGCGTCGCGAAGTCGATCAGGCTGACCCCGTGCGAAGGGTCGTAGCGCAGGACGGCCATGACCAGGCCGAGGTTGGCGACCTGCTCGAGGTCGTCGCTGGGCTCCCCGCGGTTGCGGTAGCGGCTCGCGAGCCGCTTGGCCAGCGACAGGTTGTCGGAGATGACCTTGTTGTAGACGGCCTGCCGCTCCTCGGGCGGGAGGTCGGGAACCGTGGCTAGGAGTCGCTCGGACTCCCCGTCGCCGACGGGCCGCACGTGGGGGAGGCCGAAGACGATGTGGTGAGAAGACGTGCTCAAAGAGAGACCTCGATCGTTGTCGGGGTAAGACAGGCCGTCTTCTAGACCTGCGGACCGGCCGGCACGCGCAGGGACACCCTCGGTACCAACCTTGTCAGCGATACTACCCACGGATGGCGGCACAACCCCAGCTTTGCGAAAAACACAGGTTGTGACCGGACCAATCGGGTCAATGACGTGCATCGACGTGCAAAAGGGGCGCAGGTATGACGGAGCGTGACTGGGCGTGGAGGCGTCGACTGAGGGCGGATCCGCGCAGCCACGCCATCTATCGGCTCGTTGTCGGAGCCGTCGGTCTGGTCATCGTGGTGGTCGGTCTGATCCTGGTGCCGTTCCCGGGCCCGGGGTGGCTGATCGTCTTCCTCGGCGTCCTGGTGTGGGCCACGGAGTTCGAATGGGCCCAGCGCCTGCACGAGTGGGGGATGGGGCACCTGCGGCGGTGGAACGACTGGCTCATGCGCCAGGCCGTGTGGGTGCGCGCGGCCGTCGGTCTCGCCACCGCCGCGTTCGTCGGGCTGGTCGTCCTGACGACCATGGCGATCACCGGCGTACCCTCCTGGCTGCCCGACCCGGTCGAGCGCCCGCTGGCCGATCTGCTGCCCTGAGACCCGATTTCGTGCTGGGCCCCGACACCGGATAAGATGCCGGAGTTGCCCGCCACGGCGGGCGCCTGGACGTGTAGCTCAGTTGGTTAGAGCGTTCGCTTCACACGCGAGAGGTCAGGGGTTCGAGTCCCTTCACGTCCACCCCACGCACAAGGCTCGAACCCTTGCCAACGGAAACGTTGGTTGAGGTTCGGGCGTTGTCGGCGTCTGCGGCCCAGGTCAGGGCGTTGGCGTTGACCTGCGGATCGAGGAGCATCTCGAAGGGCCGGTTGTGCTCGACGCGCAGCTCGTTGTCCTCGTCGATGAAGACCTTGGTGAAGAACGCCTGGTTGCACAGCCGCCGGTTGGTGTCGTCGCAGCGGGTGTAGATATCGGCGCAGTTGGCGAGCAGGCCGAGGGCGTCGCCGAGGTGGGCGCGGGCGTCGGCGTAGTCGCCGTGGTGGGCGTCGATGCGGCGGGTCACTTGGTCGAGTTCGGCGACGATCCGATCCTGTTCGCGCTTGAGCACTGAGAGCGGGATCGCGTCGGCGTAGTGCGCCTGCATGAGACGGTCCTGCTCGCCTTCGAGCCGGTCGCGGTTGGTGGTGAGTCGTTCCAGTTCTTCGGTTTCGGCGGCCATGAGTCGGTCGAACTCGTGGTGGAGCATCCCTGCGAGGGCGTCTTGCTGGGCGGGCGTGATCTGGACGCGGGTGTAGTAGTCCTCGACGAGCTTCTCGACGTCTTCGATGAGCATCGCCTGGCGCGTGCAGTCGGTGCGCTTGGAGTGCCGACCCGAGCACACGAAGTAGCGGTAGACGTTGCCGTGCCGGTTCTTCGCGTTCGAGACGATGAGCCGGGACCCGCACTGGCCGCAGTGGACGGTGCCTTTGAGGTAGTGGCCGTGGACTTGGGTCGCCTCGACGGCGCACTGGTGCGCGGTGAGCACGGACTGGACCTGGTACCAGACCTCGGCAGGCACGAGCGCCGGGTGGTTGCCCTTGTAGCGGGTGCCTCGGTAGATGACATCGCCCTTGTAGTACGGGTTGGTCAGGAGCCGATGGATGGTAGACACCGCCAACGGCTTCGCCGGCCGCTTCGGCGTCGGCAGGCTGCGCAGCCCCCGCGAGGTGAGTTCGTCGTGGAGCTGGCTCACGCTCCAGTTACCTGAGGCGTACGCCTTGAACGCCCACTCGATGATCGGCGCCCGCTCAGGATCGAGCTCGATGGTGCGGACTTCACGCCCGAGCTCGTCGCGCTTGCGGACGTTCAGATAGCCGATGGGCGCGCGCCCGTTCGTGCCGCCACCGATGGCCTTCTGGGTCATGCCCTTGGCGACCTCGGTGGCGAGGTTCCGAGAGTAGAACTCGGCGATGGTGGACATGATGCCGTGCAGCAGCATCCCGGAAGGGGTCTCGTCGATGTTCTCCGACGCGGACACAAGCATGACCCCGCACTGTTGGAGTGCGAGGTGGATGCTCACGTCGTCGGCGCGGTTCCTGGCGAGCCGGTCGACCTTGTGAACGATGCAGTACGCGACCTTGTTGGCCTTGACGTACTGGATCATCCGCATCAGCTCGGGCCGGTCGGACGACTTGGCTGAGGCTCCCGCGTCGACGAACTCCTCAACGATGCCGGCACCGAGCTGTTGGGCCTTGCGCCGGGTCGCTTCGCGCTGGGCCGGGATCGAGAAGCCCTCGTCGGTCCCGCCCTTCTCGGCCTGCTCGCGGGTCGAGACCCGCAGGTACGACACGGCGGCAGCCATTGTCTTGGGCGGGTCGATGAGGCTGACAGCCGGATCATCGGCAATGGTGGTCATCGGGGGCTCACTCTCACGCGGTTCGACCCTCGCGCTCCCAACTGTTCGTGGGAGGGGTGTTGATCGTGAGAGCAGCCGATGAAGGCTGTAGGGCGAGACCCGATGGTCTCGGTGCGTGTTGCCCGCCGAGCGGCGAGGTTTAGGCCACAACACCCCGCATCGCGAGGCTTGCACGGTTGATTCTACCGGGCGGCTTCTGGGGCGGCCAGGACATTCGTCGGCGCCCGGTAGGTGTCGGGGACCCGATCGGCCGCGCGGGCCGCGCGGCTCTCGCCGGTCTCCTGCAACGTCAGCCGGATGAGAACCTCGGCGAGCTTGTGCAGGTCGGCGCGTTCGCGGTGGATGGCACGTACGGAGAACGACCGCTCCTCATACGGGCGTCGATCGGTCTTCTTGGCGTAGCGGCTCATCGGTCTACGGCGCTTCGTCGTCGTCCAGGCTGGCGTAGAACTCGTCTTCGGCCTCCTGGCGCTTGCGGACTTGCGCGATGACGAACTCGGCGAATTCGGTGTCGCGGTCGGTGAAGGTGAAGTCCTGGATCGTCGGCGCCGGGTCCTCACCAGGCCAAGCAGCTTGCCGGGTCGGGCGGTCTCGGTCTCCACGAGTACCGCAGGCGGTGACCCAGTAGCGAAGGCGCTCTCGTGCGTCGGCGAAGTCGCGGTGCCAGCCGAGCGGCGCGGAGGCGTTCTGCTCGGGGTCGTAGGCACCGAGCCAATGCAGGTGCAGCGCCGACAGCTCCCAAACCATCTCCGGGTGGTGATGCCAGAACGGCGGCACCACCGCGACGGTGAGGCCGTAGGTGCGACGCAGCCAATCAACCCACCGGTTCAGCGCGAGCCATTCCTGCTCCAGCTCGTGCGCCGTCAGCAGGTTCCAGTTCACGGGGTGAGGCGGCTCGGGCATGTCCGCGTTGGTGACACGGGGCGGCCCGTCGAAGACGTCCGGCTCATCCATCTCATGCTGATCGTTCATGGTGCTGTCGCTCCCGAACTCACATGGAGACCGGGGCGTGCGCCGCGGTCGCTGCTCGCTGCGTCGGCTCGTACGCCGCTGCGTCCCGGCCGACTCCATTGCGCGGCGTGCGGTCCACCTCGTAGCGGGTTCGCGCGGCGTCATGGCCGATCTTCTTGGCAACGAACTCCTCGCCCTCGATCGCCTGACCGTTGCGCTCGTAGCTGACCGGCCGCGTGTAGCCCTCGGCGACGAAGTTGTCGCCCTGCGCGAAGTTCGCGTGCGCATGCTCAGCGGAACGCCCGAACATCACCAAGTGGTGGTAGGTCGTCTCGGTCTGCGTGAAAGAGCCGTCGTCCTCGCGGCGGAAATGCTCCTTGCCGATACGGGCGAAGAACCTGGCGTCTCCCTTGGCCGTCTCGGTGAGCAACGGCTCCGACGCGATGAAGCCTGACAGCGATTCCTGCGTGTGAATGGCCATGATGGCCTCCTCCTGACTCGGGCGACCAACTGCGTGTGGGTCGCTCTGTCAGGCAGGTGCGCTTTGGCGCCCAAGCGCCAGTCGTCAGGAGGCGGGGCGGTGGCGCAGCAGCGCTTCGAGTTCGTCGCGATCGCTGCGGAGCTGCGCGGCGTCGGGCCGGGTCGGCCAGGCGCGCAGGTCGGTGACGATGGGTGGCGCGGAGCGCAGCATCGTGATGCCGGTGCCGAACGGCAGGGTGCGGATGCGGTCTGGCGGCAGGATCGGGACGCGGCGGATCGAGCGCTGGTTGGAGCGGGTGCCGTGGTCGCCGAGGGTCACGCTGTCGGTGTACTCGTCGCGCTCTCCGATGAGAGTGGAGAGGTCTTGGAGGTCGCGGCTGTTGGATGCGCCGCCGAGGATGATCTTGACGATGCTGGCGTCCCAGATCGCGCCGGCCTGGTGCTCACTCCACCGGTCACGGGCTTGGGCGAGGGACTGCAAGACCGGCATCGTCGTGATCCCGGTGCCGCCGCCTTCGGCCATGAGCGTCGGCAGTGACGGCAGAGGTGCCAGGTTGCCGATCTCGTCGAGTGCGAGCAACAGCGGCGGGTCGAGCCGGGCTCCGGGTGAGCGCGCGGCGAGCCGTCGGGCGGTTTCGATGAGGTCTTCGACGAACGCTGCGACCAGCGACGCGGAGGCTCCTGCTCCGGCACCGGTGGCGAGCAGGTAGAGGGTGCCTTGCTCGGTGAGGAAGGTCTCGGGGTCGAAGTGTTCGTGCGGGCCGGGGGTTACGGCATCGAGCACGCGGGGGTCGGCGAGTGCGGCGAGGGCGAGGGAGACGCCTTGCCAGATGCTGTCGCGGGTCTTGGGGTCAGCGTCGATCATCGCGGCCAGGGAGTCGTCCCAGCCCATCGCCGCGTTCGGGTGGGAGTTGAGGATCGCGACGGCCTCCGATGCCGCGCTGGGATCAAGAGTCCACCGGAACAGCTCGGCGGGCGGGCGGCCGTCCAGCGCGGCAGCGTGCAGCAGGCTCTGAAGTGCGGTGCGGGTCTTGCCCTCCCAGAACCCGCCGGACTCGACCCCTCCGGCGGACAGTCCCGTGGCGGCGGCGAGGCCGTTGGCGCGGATCATCGCGGTCAGCGGATCATCGCAGCCGCGAATGGGTGACCAGCGCAGCCCGGCGGGGATGCCTTCGGCGAGGTGTTGGGGATCGAACACCGCGACCGGCCCACCCTTGCGGCGTCGGGCCCGGAGGGTCGCAGTGAGGTTGTCGGGCCTCGTGCTGGTCGTGACCACAGCACCCGGTGCGTCGAGGATCGCGTTGATGACGACGTGCAGGCCCTTGCCGGAGCGGGGCGGTCCGATCAGCAGGATCGAGTCCTCGACCGATGCCCAGACCTTCGTTCCACGACTCGCCCCCAGCAGGTAGCCGACATCCTGCGGTGCTGGCGAGTCCAAGGAGGGCCGCAGCGTGGCCGCGCGGTGAAGCAGTGCCTTTGCGGATGCGGCGGTCTTGACCTCGTGGCTGGTCGCGATCCCCGCCAGTCGGTGCGGGTCGGTCTCTGTCTTCCGCGTGTGGCGGCGCAGCACGATCCACACCCAGACGATCCCGGCAGCGAGTCCGCCGAGCAGTGCCGCGCTGACGAGCCAGTAAGCGACTGGGTTGAGCCCGTCGGCACCGAGCGCGGTCGCAGGGTCACCGGGGTTGAACAGCACGGCGAGCCCCGCCGCTGCGCCGACGTCGGGCTGCGGTGTGCCGGTGAGGAACGCGGCGACGCTGCCAGCGGCACGGAGGACGAGAGCGATCCCGAACATGCCGACCAGGCCAACGAGGGCGGCGTTGGTGAGTTCGTCGCCCATGCCCCCGGCCTGCCGCTGGTTCATATCAGCCGCCGCACCGCGAGCGTGCCCGAGATACGCCCGAACAGGATCACCTCGTGCGATGTTCCGGCGGGCAGGTCGTCGAGGTCGATGAGCGCACGTGCCTCCCCGGTTCCGGTGGCGTCGGTATGGGAGACGATCGTCGCGACGGCGACATCCTCGCCAGGCACGAACCCGTGAGCCGTGACCTCAGACAAGCGCGGCACCCGTCGGGCGTGACGACTCCGACGAGTTTCCGGCACCGAGTTCTCGGACGGTGCCACTGCGCGTCGAGGCTTGCGGGTGCGGAGGATGTCGGTGAAGACGCTACCGTCGCTCTCGCGCACCTCGACACGGACCGCGATGGTGCGATCCTTGGTGATCGCATCCATGAGCGGCCCGAACGTCGCCCGCGTCCACGCGGTCCCGTCCGGCGACGGGAACGGTGCTCCATCTACCATCGCGGTGAGTGTGCCGTCTTCGGCGACGGTGACGAGGACGTGCGGCAGCTCGACGGGAGCAGTCGCCTCGTCGTCGGTAGGGGTGGATCGGCGCGGGCCGGTGAGGTTCATCGGCCGATAGCCCGGAGTGGGGTGAGGTCGCTGGAGTCATGGTCTGGGTGCAGGCTCATGTCTGGCAGGTGTGCACGCGCCCTACGGGGTGCGCCCTAAGAGGCCGCAGGACCTCCGACGGCGCTGGCTTTCCGAGACCGCTGCCGAAACAACAGGGGCCGAGCCTCAGTCTCTGGCCTGCCTACCCCGACCCTGCAAACGTCAAGTCCAACGCCGACGAAGGATCAGGCTTCGGGGATGGGCATCCCGTAGTTCTCCATCGTGATCGAGTCCGGGTCGGGGCCGCTGCGCACCCCGGTGTCCAGGGCGTCAATCGCCGCCAGTTCTTCCGCGCTTAGCTCGAAGTCGAAGATGTCGAAGTTCTCTGCGATCCGGTGAGGCTTGACCGACTTCGGGATCGCCGAACGGCTCTCCTGCGCATGCCAGCGCAGCATCACCTGTGCCGGGGACTTCCCGTGAACCCGCGCGATCTCGCCGATGGTTTCGTTATCCAGGGTGCTCTGCTGCCCGCCGCCGTAGATCGTGATACCTCCGATCGGCGACCATGCCTGGGTGAGGATGCCGTGTTCGGCGTGCAGGGCTTGCAGCTCGTGCTGTTGGAAGTAGGGGTGCACCTCGATCTGGTTCACCGCAGGCACCACGTCCGTCTCCGTCAGGAGGCGGGTGAGCTTGTCGGGCATGAAGTTGGAGACCCCGATCGCACGCACCTTGCCGTCGGCGTAGAGCTGCTCCAACGCGCGGTAGGCGTCAAGGGTGCGGTCGAAGCTCTCGGTCAGGGGTTGGTGAAGCAGGAGCAGGTCGATCTGGTCGACGCCGAGCTTCGCGGCGGACTTCTCGAACCCGTGCAAGGCTGCGTCGTAGCCGTAGTCGCTGATCCACAGCTTCGTCTCCACGAACACCTCATCACGGGCAAGGCCCGACGCGCGAAGCGCATCGCCGACACCGTTCTCGTTGCCATAGGCGGCGGCCGTGTCGATGTGCCGGTAGCCGACGCGCAGCGCCTCCGTCACCGCGGTCGCGGTCTCATCGGGCGGGGTCTGAAAGACCCCGAACCCGAGCGCGGGCAACATGACGCGATTATTCAAAGTGATCGTGGGAGTAGCCATACGTCCACGCTAGGCACCAGGCGGCCGGGTGCGGGAGACACTGCTGTTATCACCCACGCCACCAGGGGCTGGGAGATACCGGCCATGACTCCCAGCCCCACAGCGTGCGGTCGTAACCTTGAGGGTATGGACAATAAGCGGGAGGTGCAGCAGTTCCTCACCGCGTTGCGTGCCCGCCTGACCCCAGAGCAGGCCGGGCTGACGATTTTCGGCGGAGAACGCCGGGTTCCGGGCCTGCGCCGCGAGGAGGTCGCTCAACTCGCTGGGGTCTCCACCGCGTACTACACGCGCATGGAGCGTGGGAACCTCGCCGGGGTCTCCGAGTCCGTCCTCTACGCCCTCGCCCGGGCCCTCCACCTGGACGACGTGGAGACAACGCACCTGCTCGATCTCGCCCGCACCGCGACCGGCCCCCGCAGGCCAGGGCGCGTCAAGCCTGCACCACGGGTATCGGAGCGAATCGCGCGGATGCTGGACGCGATGCGAGATGTACCCGCGATCTCCCTTACCCGGCTCGGCGACCCGGCCGCATCGAACGCGCTGGGTCGGGCCCTGTTCCCGCACCTGTTCCCGGAGAACGCTCCGCCGTTGAACCACACAAGGTATCTGTTCCTCGATCCGCGGTCGCAGGAGTTCTACCCCGACTGGGAGAAAAGCGCCCGCGAATCCGTCTCGGCCTTGCGCCTGCTTGCCGGGCACGACCCCGCCGACCGCGCCCTGATGAGCCTTGTTGGGGAACTCTCGACGCACAGCGACCAGTTCCGCACCTGGTGGGGTGCGCACACCGTCCGCACGCACACCAGCGGCACGAAACGCCTGAACCATCCTGTCGTCGGCGAGTTGACCATCGGCTATGACGTGCTCGCGATCCAATCCACGCCAGGCCTTTCGATCACGACCTATCTGCCAGAGCCCGGCACCCCGTCCGCGGACGCTCTAGACATGCTGCGCAGCTGGGTCGCCGACCGGCAGCCAGCGGCTCACATGTCATAGACTCGCGGGCTTCTCCCGGCTGCACGGCTGCTGGTGTCGAATAGGGCGAGTTCGTCAGGGTGGAGTTGGTGTTGGCAGACGAAGCTCCTGGCCTTGATCCGCCACAGGCCTTGTCCGACGCCGAGGTTCGGCAAGAGCTGCTGCTCGGTCCCGGTCAGCCCGAGAGCCTTCGCGGTCGGCCCGAGCTGGTCGGACTCCTGCCGGTACACGATCCTCGTCTCTGCATTCGCCAGCAGCGAGTTGGCCAGCGAACGCATAGCGGAGCCCTGGTCGCCCACGTTGTCGAGATCGGTGAGCTTGTGGAAGATCAGCATGTTCGCGATCCCGTAATGCCGCGCGAGTCGCCAGTGCGCATCCATCCGCCGCAACAGCGCCGGGTGGGACATGAGCCGCCACGCCTCGTCGTAGATCACCCACCGCTGCCCACCGTTCGGATCGAGCAACGCGGACTCCATCCACGCCGACGAGCACGTCATCAACACCGAAATCAGGGTCGAGTTCTCGGTGACCCGCGAGAGATCGAGCGAGATCATCGGCAACGACGGATCAAACGCGACCGTCGAAGGCCCATCGAACAATCCGGCCAAGTCGCCCGCGACGAGACGGCGCAGCGCGTGACCGACGAGCCTGCCGTCCTCGGCCAACCGGCCGTCGGCATCCGAGCTCGGGGCGAGACTGTGATCGACGACCATCGGCAGGATCGGCACGTCGTTCTCCCGCACCGTCTGGGTCAGGGCGATGTCGATCGCGGTGTGCTCCAACGGCGACAACCCGCGCGCGAGCACCGTCTCGGCCAGTGCGCCGATCAGGTCACGCCGCCGCGCCGCAACCGTGGAGGCCCACTGCTCATCCGACAGGCCGCTGGGCCGGTGACCTTCATCGAGTGGGTTCAGGCGAGTGTTGAGGCCGTGGCCAAGGACGATGGCGCGTCCGCCGACCGCGTTGGCGACGGCAGTGTGTTCGCCCTTCGGGTCGCCAGGCACGTACACGCGCCGCCCGAACGGCAACGACCGCGTATAGAGCGACTTGGCCAGCGACGACTTGCCGGAGCCGACGATCCCGGCCAGCACCACGTTGGGCGCGGTGATGATGCCGCGCGCGTAAAGCACCCACGGGTCGTAGACGAAACTGCCGCCCGAGTAGAGGTCTTGGCCGACGAACACGCCATCGGCACCGAGACCGCCCTCGGCGACAAACGGGTACGCGCCCGCCAGCGTCGCCGACGTGTCCTGATGCCGCGTCAGATGGAACCGACCCGGCGTGCGCAACTGCGCAGCGCCAGGCTCGCCGGCCTTCGGTAGGTAGATCGTGGCGCGCCGCTCGGCACGCTCCTCCTCAGCCTTCGCCTTCGCAGCGGCGAGCGCGGTCCTTCGCTGCTCAGCGTGGAGCCGGGCCTCGGCTTTGCGGCGCTGCTTGCGGAGCTTCCGCCGCTCCTTCGACGGCGCCACCAGAACGGCGGTGTGCAGCCGTGCTCGATCCTCGGTCACAGCACCAGCCCCCGCGACTGCTTGACTGCCGTGATCTTGGCCGGCTCGAACCACGACCCGTCCCGCTTCGCCGTCGGTAGATCGGTCCGCTCTGGGGCGCCCGGCGACGAGCACGAGACCAGCAGCTCCGGCCCAGCCTGCATCGGAGCGGACGCGACCTGTTCGGCATCCTGGGGCTCTGCCTCCGGTTCGGTGTAGCGGCGCAGCAGCGACACGTAACCGACGTGCGGGTTGACGACCAGCGCGTAGTCGCCCGAGAGCGCCACATGGTCGTTGGTGCCCTCGCCGGGTTCGTCGTAGACGTACCCGTTCTCCAGCGCGGCCTGCGTGGTCTCGTCGCCGTAGTCCCACTGCGCGAGGAAGTCCACCGCATCGACATGGCCCAGCTCACCGAGAATGCGCAACGGCCGGTCGGCCTCCTCGCCTTGGAGGAAGACCACGCTGACCCAGCGCGACGGCGCGGCCTCTTCGACAGTCGGCTCGGGGTGCCAGGCGATCCGCCCGGCGGCGATGAACCCTTCCGCGAGCCGGTCGTACGCCCGGTCGACGAGGTTCGCGGCCTGACGCAGTTCCTCCGCGGCAGCGAGCGCGTCCCGCACTCCTGCCTCGTGGCTCCCGTCATCGTTGAAGGCGTGCGCGGCCTTGCGCTCGTGAACATCAGCGATCTGGTCGAGCGCCTGCCGCAGCGAGCGCATCCCCGAAGACAGATCACCGATCACCCCGTACATCTCGGCGGGCTGATCGAACCCCCGGCTCGCGTGCGCCAACCCGCGCAACGCCTCGGATGCCTCAGCGGCATCGGCAGTCGAATCGAAGAACGTGGGCATCATGGACCTCCTGGCGCGTCGTGTGTCTTGGAGGTGCGCAGGACTCCCACCCGGCTGTCGGCGGTCACGAATACTCTTGAGGCAGGAAGCAGACAGAGGAGGAGCGGCAGGTGGCTGATGAGATCGAGTTGATCCATGGCAGCGAGGGGCTGGCTGTCATCGGCAACCCGTCGGCCGTCGAGCGCTTCCTTAATTCAGTGGGGCTGCTGCCCTTCTCCCGTGAGCTTCCTCTCGACAGGCTCGGATCAGCGCTCGACACGGGGTCGAAGATCGCGGAAGCGGCGTCCAACATCGCGGAGAACGCTGGCCGGTACGTGAGACTCACCAAGGAGTCGGCCGAGCAGGTCAAGGAGTTCGGCCTGATGCCTACAAAGACCAAAGGCATCAGTCACGCGATGCTGGGCGACCCCGGCTCCATCAGCAAGTGGATTCAGATCGAGGATGGTCCGGCATCTCTTCTCATGAACCCCGCGATCCTCTCCGGTGCTGCCGGAGTGATGGCTCAGCTTGCTCGGCAGCAAGAGGCACAGGAGCTGAAACAGCTCCTCGTCGCCATCGACGGGAAGCTCGACGACGTACGCCGTAGGCAAAGAGACGAAGTCCTCGCCAAGATGGATCGAGTCAGCTTCGTCATCGAAGAAGCGATGGCGATACGCGAACACGGAGGGGATCGCGAAACCGCTTGGGACAAAGTCAAGACCGAGGTGGGCACAATCGCCGAGATCCAAGCAGACGCACTACGTGCCTTGGAAGCACTCGCCGACAAGGCCAACGACCAGTCAGGCGTGGGCGCACTCGCAAGGGCGACCCAGGATATTGAAGCAGAGGTCGGCGTCTGGCTCGCTGTGCTTGCACGATGCTTCCAGTTGCAGAACGAGTATGCGGTGCTGGAGTTGGATCATGTCTTCGACACGGCGCCGGCTTCGCTGGATGGACATCGGATCGGTCTCGATGCTGCACTCCAGCAGCGGCGCAGCAAGATCGTCCTGAAGACAGGGCACCTCATGACTCGCCTCGATCAGGCTGGTGGTGTCGCGCGCGAAAATGTCGTGCTGCATGCCCGCGCCGCACGCAAGGTAATCAACTCGATCAACACCGTCAGCGACTCCATTGATGACTTCCATATGCCATTCGCGATCGAGTCCGACCGGGAAGCGCTGACCAGCACTCGTTGGAGAGACGCAGTGCGCGATCCGCAGCAGTTGCGAAACGCCGCAGCAGAGGCTGGGCCGAAGGTTGCTGTGGGTGTCCTGGGCATCGGGACCCTCGTCGTCGGGGCGGTCCTCAAGAACGGCGACTCGAAGGGATCATCTGGCGGAGACGCCTGAATGACTGAAGTCACACCCTCCGGCACAGCGGGAGCGCGGCGGCGGTGAACGCGGCTGCTTGCTGGCCGACGAGCAGCCGGGTCTCGCACGAGGCTTGGATCGCGGCTTGCTCGATGGCGGCGACGGCGGCGTCGAGTTCCTCGATGGTGGGTGCGGAGACAGCGATGAGGCCCGTGTAGCGGAGGATGCCGTGTCCGGCGGTTAGGTCGGCTTCTTGCTGGAGCACGTCGTGGTACTCGGCGGTCTGTGAGGCGTCTTCGATCTGGCCGATCTTCGCGCGCTGGGCGTGGTCGGAGATGTGCTCGACCTTCTTCTTGCGGATGTCACGTGCGGCCTGGTCGGAGCGCATCGGGGTGCAGATCAGCGAGAACGACCGCTGGATGCCGGTGGACAGCAGCACCGGTGACAGGAACCCCGGATAGACCAGCGAGCGGGGCCACTCGCTGACCCAGAGCACCGCGTGATGGGCGGAGTCGGTGCGTAGCCTGCCCCAGGTCTCGGTGACGGCGACCGGCCCCGCAGTCGCGAGTGACTGGCCGAGCCTGCCGTGGCGCTCCAGGGTGGCGGCGATGGCCGGATCGTAGGCCGAGCGCAGCATCACCGCGATCTGGCCCGGTGTCAGCCATCCCGACGGCGAGAGGTCGGCGGAGCGGAGCGCGGCGACGAGGGTGTTCATCTCTTGCCGCAGGACGGCGGCGGCACCGCGTATCCCTCCTCCGGCGGTTCTGGTCTGCCGAGCGCTGGTCTTCATGTCCAGTGACAGCGAGAGTGTGGTGACGTGGCGTTCGCCGGCGGGTCCGGCGCGGTCGATGAGTTCGGCGTATGTGTCGGCGGCCCACGAGCCGTCCGGGGTGCCGTGGGTGGCCCACCATTCGGCCAGTCCGGTGCCGGAGTCAGGGAGGGTGCGTTCGAGGACTTGCAGCGTCGCGATCCGCCCCGAGCGGCAGACCGTGGCCAGAACGCGGCCCCAGGAGCTGACCCGGCGTTCCTGCTCGCCGGGATCGAGGAGCACGAACGCGGGATGGGTGACCTCGCACACGACGGTCAACGTGGCTGCGTGGGGGTCGTGGATCATCCCAGCTTCGGTCTCGGGGTCGGTGTAGGCGCGTAGTCGCGCCATGTCGCCGGGCAGCGCGAGGGTTCCGACGGGGCGCGGGACGACGATCCTGCGCCGGTACAGCAGTTGCCCGCCGGTGGTGCGCCACAGCCACCAGCAGGCGATGGGCAGCCACTCCACGATGGGCCGGCCCGCGATGGGTATCCAGGTCAGCGCGGCGGCGAGTACCCAGATGGGGGCGGTATAGGCGAGCAGCATCCCGCCGCCGGCGTAGAACGCGCCGATGAGTGTGGCTCCGCCGATGGCGAGCGTGATGAGCTGGGTCAGCGACAGGCCGAGGAGGACGCCACGGCGGGTGAGGCGGGAGAACTTCACCGGCACGAGTTCGCCCGCGGTGGGACGGTCGTGGTTCGTGCTGCTCATCGTCTACTCCTTCGGTGGGCGTGGCGCGGGAGGCGGGGGCTGCTTCGGCGGCGGTGAAGGGTCGGTGCTCGGCGGTCGTGGTGCCGGACTCGACAGCGGTGCCGCAGGTGAAGCGGCGGGCGGTGGCGGTGTCTGCGCGGCTGCGTCGGCGGCGTGCTCGCCCTGGGCTCCCAGCGCGGTTCCGGCCTTCGGCCCGGCGGTCGCGGCGCCCTTGGCGACACTCGCGCCGATCACGATCCCGGCGGCCACGGGTCCAGCTGCGGCTGCACTGCCTCCGCTTGCTGCCGCCCCTCCGCCGCTCGCGGCGAGTGCCGGTGCCGGGGTCTTCGGCGGTGGCGGGGCGCTGCTTCCTCCACCGGAGCTTCCGCCCGTGTTCCCGCCGCCGCTGCTGGTTCCGTCGAGCACCTTCTTCGGGTCGCCGCCGCCCTGCGGCTTGGTCGGGACAGGGATCGGGCGGTTGAGTGCGCTCTTGGCATCCTGCTCGGAGCCGATCGCGTGGTACATGTCGAACCCGACGAACGCGATGAACTTGTACGTCAGGTACGGGGCGAACGCGGCCATCGCCATGAGCACGATCCCCGCGATGGGATCGCTGACCGAGGCGAGGTCGGCGTCGATCGGTGCAGAGACCTGGGTGATCGCGACGAGGAACATCACGACGAGCACGAGCTTTGAGCAGATCAGCGCGACGACGAACATCGCCCACTTCCCGATCCACCCCCGCGAGGCATCCCACGAGGCACCAGAGAAGGCGAGCGGGGCGAACACGACCGCGACCAGCAGGAGCGCTTTCCTGACGAGGAGGGACAGCCAGACGATCGCAGCGGCGGTGATCGCGAGGCCGGCCATGAAGATCGTGATGATCGCTCCCACGCCGGGAGCGGCGATGTTGATCCCGACCAGCCCTGCGGCGAGGAGGGCGATCTTGTCGCCCATCGACTCGGTGGTCTCTCCGGCGGCCTGCACGATCCCAATGCACAGCTGGTCGACGACTTCCAGCAGCAGCGCAGTGAGCGTGATGACCACGAACGACCCGAGCACGGACTTCGCCAGGCCGAGGGCGGCACGGGTGAGCGCGGTCGGGTCGCGGCGGATCAGGCCGGTGATGAGTTGGAGGCAGAAGAAGATCAGCATCACGAAGACCGCGATGCCGAACAGCAGGTTGTAGACGGCGATATAGCCGGGCTTGGTGACATCCACCAGGGTTGTGGTGTCGAAGACCGACCAGACGGCCTCGAACAGCCACCCGGCGGCGGCACCCATCGCCTGGGCGAGCCAGTCGAACGGGGCCGCGACCAGAGAGGCGGCTCCTTCGCCGACGGCATCGCAGACTGAGGAGATCACGGGAACGTCGCACACGCCCATCACGAACACCAGCTCTCGACGACGACAGTCGGGGTCAGACGGACTGGCCGACGTTCCAGAAGAAGTTGATGAGCGTCACGCTCGCGCCGCAGATCACCGCCGCGCCGCAGGAGACGAGGACGCCGATCTTCCCGCGCGAGGCGAGGTGCGGATTCGACGAGTTCGCGCCGAAGCCCCACACGATCGCGGACACGATCAGCGCTAGGACGCTGAGGATCAGGCCGATGGTCATCACCGCGCCGACGATGGTGCGCAGCTGGTTGATCCCCGGCAGGCCGTTGGTGTTGGGGTCGATGTTGATGTCCATCGGCACGAGCAGCGGTGCGGACAGGGCGGTGGTGAGCAGATCGAACACGGTGGGTCTCCTTGGCGACGGGCGGCCCGCCTGCGAAATCTCAGACGGGTACACGCGACAGGTGCGCGCTCGTCTCCTGGCTCGTCGGTGGTCGCCCGTAGCCTTGAGGTGTCTGTGCGCGTCGCTCGTCCGCACGGGTTTGCCGGATCGAGAGGTGCCAGGAACGTGAGTCAGTACGGGGTGGACTACCTCCAGCGATTGCGCGCCGCCGTCGAGAAGTTCGAGGGAGCGTTCAACGCCTGGATGAGCACTCAGGTCGAGTCAGATCACATGTCGGCGCGCGGCCTCTTTCCGACTGTGTGGACTAAGGAAGGCCAGGATCAGGACGAGGTCCAACGTCTCGAACTCGGTGTCGCGGAGGCAGCCGGCTTGGCAGCGAGCGCAGTGTCGGTAACCGGTGCCTATATTGCGATTGCGGGTATCGGAGCGATCGACCCGATCTCCAACTGGTCGTTCATGGCTGCTCCCAAGGCTCCGATCGCGCCTCGGGACATTCGTACGACGACCGCCAATGTCAAGGGCAGGCTGGACGCAATGATCGTCGATGCAGAGTCGCGCACGGACTCTGACCTTCCGACCTTCGCGCCCGCGCAGTTTCACCCGGAGGTCTGGGCTGGTGCGTCCGCACATTGGACGACGCATCAGTACCGAGTGGCAGTGCGCGAGGCGGCCGAAGGCCTCACGGTCCACTGGAAGGAGCGGCTCGGACGGAACGATGTCGATGACACGGTCTTCTGGCAGCAGACGCTCTCACCAGGTGCACCCGAACCGGGCAAGCCGAAGCTCACCTGGCCGGGAGCGTCGGACGACAAGACGGTGAAGAGCATGCGCGGTGGCCTCGAACCGCTTGGAAAGGCCCTCAACGCGCTGGCCACTGGTCTGAACCTCACGGTCCGCAACGTGACGACGCACACGCGCACCGAGCTGTCTGAGCAAGAGGCAATGGAGCGCCTCGGGGCTTATAGCTACTTCGCGCGGTTGCTTGATCGGTGCGAGACAGAGAGCGCCGACGTGGAGGATTCGGACCAATGACGCCAACCTTGCAGCTACAAGCTCGATCCAACTGTGAGTAGCCAGTTCATCCAGGCCACGCCACCTCCGGCGAGCGCTGCGGCACCGAGTGCGACAAGGACGCCCGTTCGGCCCTTGCTGGCGGCCGCGTAGTTGCCGTGAGCCGTCGCGATGGCCCACACGATCGCGGACAGACTCAGCATGAGGACGGCGACGATGAGGACGAACGTCAGGAGCGCACCGACCACGGCGCGGAGGTCGCCGATGCCGCCGAGCCCGTCGAAGTCGGGGAAGACACCCATCGTCGATCACCCCACCGGCAGGGTCGGATGA
>NZ_DLOE01000026.1:0-12590 GCF_002479615.1 Arsenicicoccus sp. UBA7492
CGCTCAAGTCGGAAGAGCCGGATATGCCCAGATACGCGCGGATCTCGCGTCCGTGTTCCTGCCGCGTTTCCTCACGTGTTCCGTACTCGTCCCACGCCTCAATAGAAACGGCCAGCCGGGAGGCCATCCATGAAATCAGCTCAGGAGCCACCTCAGTGTCCTCGGCCAGCGCGATTCCCGGGTGGCGCAGCAGGCACAGCTGGATGGCAAAGCCCAACCTGTTCGCGTCCCCGCGGCGTTGCCGGATCAGCGACATGTCCCCATCGCTGGGTGTGTAGTGGGCTTCAAGGTCCTCCGTCCCGGTGGGCAGTGCCAGGATCTGGCCGCGCTCGGCCACCGTGAGCAGGGAACGCAAGGCCACCTCAGATTTCCTGTGCCGCTACGTTGCCGCCCCACGGGGACACCATCTCTACCTGCAGCGGATTTACCTGCAGCGCACGGGCACCGCTCATGGTTTCGCCAGATGCCGGTAGATGGTGGGCCGGGTGACGCCGAATTCCTGGGCAATGTGCTCTACCGTGTGGGTCCGTTTCCCATCGGGGCCCTTCTCGTCATACATTTCGCGGGCCAGCCTGACTTGGCGCGGGCCGAGTTTTGGTTTCTGCCCGCCGGTCCGGCCCCGCGCACGGGCCGCGGCCAGCCCGTCACGGGTCCGTTCGGACATCAGAGCGTGTTCGAACTCGGCGATCGAGCCCAGGATCTGGAAGAACATCCGACCGATCGCTGTGGAGGTATCGATGCCCTGGTCCAGGACGACCAAATCCACACCGCGTTCCTGCAGCGTCTTGGACAACTCGATGAGGTTCTCCAGCGACCGGCCGAGCCGGTCGAGCTTGGTGACGACAAGCTGATCCCCTGCCCTGTTGGCCGAGAGCAGGGCCTTGTCCAGTTCGGGCCTGCGTGCCAGTTTCCCTGAGGCCATGTCGAGGAAGATCTGCTCGCAGCCGGCCGCAGTCAGGGCGTCGTGCTGGGCTTCGGGGTGCTGATCGCGGGTGGAGACCCGTCCGTATCCGACTCGCATCACCAAAACGTATCACCAAGGCGGGTTCCCGTTACATTGGCGCGTACACGGGAACCGTTACATATAAGACCCCGGATTTTCGCGCAGCCTCGAACGTCAGTGGGAGTGTCTCGCAAACGATCGTTACCGGTCAGTTCGGGCGATGACATCCAGGAAGTCCCGTACATGAGGCGGCGGAGCCGTCCCCGCCCAGATGGCGGTGAGCGGGCGGGTGATCTGGAGATTGTTGATCCGAACTCGGACGAGTCGGCCGGCACGGGTGTCCTCGGACACTGCGAGGGAGCTCAGCGCGCCGGGGGCGATGCCGGCCATAATCGCGCTGCGAACGCCGAGCGTGGTCGTCAGCACGGCTGCGGGCTCGGCTGCGAGTGGAAAGCCCGCCACGGCGAGGGCGTTCTCGAGCGCTCGTCGGGTGCCGCTGCCGGTCTCGCGGAGCACCAACCCAGTGGCCGCCAGTTCACGAACGGACACCTGGCGGGTCTTCGCCCACCGGTGACCGTGCTGCACAACGACTTCGATGGTGTCGTAAGCAACAGTGACTGACCGGAGGCCGGCGGGAACGACAGGGGTCTCGATGAGCCCGAGGTCTGCGGTTCCCTCGCGTATGGCCTCGACGACCGTGCTGCTGTTGGCGGCTGTGAGCTGAACGACCGGGCCGTCATCGCCGTGAGAGATGCGCCACCGGGCGATCCATTCCGGTAGGAGGTGTTCTGCGATCGTGAGGCTCGCGGCGATGCGCATCATCTTCCCGCGATCCGTGCGGAGCGAATCGACAGCATCCGAGAACTCATCGGCCGCCGTCAGCAGCGTTGTTCCCCAGCCGACAATCAGCTCGCCCGCCGGAGTCAATCGCGAACCCCGTGCAGAACGCACCAGGAGTCGCACGCGCAAATCTTTTTCCAGTTTCCGGATGCGCAGAGACACCGCCTGCTGACTCACGCCCAACTGCGTGCTTGCCGCCGACATGCTGCTTTCCTTCACGACGAGCGCCAAGGCTCGCAGTGCCTCCAAGTCCGGCCCGTTGCGCATCTTCCGCCTCCCAAGCACAAGCATAACTTGTATGGCGGACGGTATCTGCCTCTACTCGCACGAGCGGTCCGAGGAAATGATGGATGCATGACCCATGCCCAGGACGTTGCGACCGCCCGACCGGAACACACGCTGCTTGCCCGAGTCCGCGCGCTGCTGCCCGGGCTTGTCCTCTGCCTCGCCGCGGCCGGAGCATCGTACGGGGTCAGCCTGCTGCTGCCGGGAGTCAGCCCGCTCATTATCGCGATCGTGCTTGGCGTACTCCTGGCCAACGTCGTCCGGCTGCCAGCGGCAGCCTCCGACGGCATAGACTTCTCCGCGAAAAAGCTCCTGCGCGCCGGCATCGTCTTCCTCGGACTCCAACTGGTACTGACAGACATCCTCGAACTCGGAGCCCCGATGCTGGTCGTCATCGTGTGCATTGTCGCCGGCGGACTGTTTGGCACCGTTCTCCTGGGGAAGCTGCTACGGGTTCCATCCGGGCTCTCGCTGCTAATCGCCTGCGGATTCTCCATCTGCGGCGCGGCAGCCGTGGCGGGCGCGGCAGGGGTCACCGATCCGGACGACGAGGCCGAGGAAGACACCATCACCGCGGTCGCCCTCGTGGTGATCTTCGGAACGCTGATGATTCCCCTCGTCCCACTGATCACGGACCTGCTTGGCCTGGGCTCCGAGACGGCCGGGATGTGGGCAGGGGGTTCCATCCATGAAATCGCGCAAGTCGTCGCCGCTGGAGGCATCATCGGTGGCGGAGCGCTCACGGTCGCGGTCATCGTCAAACTCGCCCGAGTGCTGCTGCTCGCCCCTGTCGTGGCCATCCTTAGCATCCGGCAGCGCCGTCTCAGCCGTACGGCAGGCGAACCCGGTCAACAGATGTCGCATTCGAAGCTGCCGCCCGTCGTCCCGCTGTTCATCATCGGGTTCATCGCGATGGTGTTCGTGCGTTCCTTCATCCCTCTGCCGGGCACCGTGCTGATGGCCGGTGGGCTGCTGCAGACAGGACTGCTGGCTGCAGCGATGTTCGGACTCGGCTGCGGCGTCAAGGTTCGGAACCTCGTCAAGGTGGGCCTCAAGCCCTTCGCCCTAGCCGCACTCTCCACCGTTCTCGTCGCAACGATCGCCTACTGCGGAGTCACCTTCGCAGGCTGAACATGGCCAGCACCAGGGCGTCATTATCACCCCTGGGATGGGAACACATCAACCTCACCGGTGACTACACCTGGCCCCGCGCCAACCACATCAAACCCGGCAAATACAGGCCGCTACGGCGCCAGGCAAAACCTTAGCGTCGTATAATTCACTTTTTCACAAGCCACCCCAAGTCGAAGTCGGCGAGCCATTTCTCGCGGGGGAAGCCGGCGCTCTTGATGCGACGCAGGGTGGAGCGGCGGTCGCGGTCGTCGACCTCGGCCAGGAGGAGTTCGGCGAGGAAGCCTTGGTAGGTGAGTTGTTCCTTGGTGGCGGCCGTCACGGCGTCGTCGACGACGGCGCGGATGGTGGGCAGCCGCAGCCGGCGGCAGGCCTGGTCGATCGCGGCTTGGGCGGCTTGTTCGGTCAGGCCCTGACGCCGGCGAAGGCTCGCGGGGCGGCTGGTGCTGGTGGTGGTCATGGGGTTCCTGTCGGGGTGTGGTGGTGAGTCTCGGCGGGGGCCGGGGCGGGGTCGGGTTGGCGTCGGCGCAGGAGTTCGTCGTAGGCGGTGACGGTGGGCAGGGGTCGGGTGTCTTCGGGGAGCTGGGCGATGACCTGGTGCGGGTTGGTGGGGCGTCGGGGTGGCAGGTTCACGACCGTCCCGCCCCTGGTCTGGCTGGCTGGGGCGGGTGTGTGGCTGGTGGCGTGGCGGCGGGCTTCGACGGCGACGACGTCGGGGCTGATCGCGCCCACCGACAGGGCCGAGGTGATGCCGGCGATCACCGCGTCGGACGGGAGGGATCGGTGGAGCAGGAGCACGTCGATCAACGCTTGGGTCCCGGCCACGTCGCCGCTGGTCTTGCGGGCGGCGGCCCAGAACGCGTCGTGGGCTGCGGTGAATGCTCCGGCGGCGCGGGCCTGCGCGAGGGCGGTGGAGCCGGGGAACGCGCCGGGCTTGTGCCGCAGGACCTCGAGGTAGTGGTCCAGTTCGACCCGGGTCACGCCACGGGTGCCGAGGCGGGGGTGGGTGGCGACGACGGTGCGGCCCTCGAACACGACCACGCACGAGGCCCGAAGGGATACGCGGACGCGTTGGCCGATGAGGTGCGCGGGGACGGAGTACTTGACCATGCGGACGGTGATCAGGGCGGAGCGGTCGACGCGGGGGTGGAGGATCAGGCCGGGGTCGAAGTCGTCGGCCGGCAACGGTGCCAGGTGGTCGAGTTCGGCGTGGTGGTCCTGCCCGATCGTGTTGGCGTGGCCGGTGATGCGGCGGGTGTTGTCGTCGTGCTCGCAGGCGCGGATCTTGTCGTTGAGTTCGTCCAGGGTGGCGACTTCGGGCATGGGGGTGAGGTGGTTGCGGCGGAACCAGCCGACCTCGCCCTCGACGCCGCCTTTCTCGTGGGCGCCGTCGATGCCTGGCTGGCAGTAGAACGCGTCGAAGCCGTAGTGGGAGCGGAACAGCACCCATCGTTCGTTCTCGTCGCGTAGCCGGTCGCCGCCGTGGATGACCTGGACGACGGCGGAGGTGAGGTTGTCGTAGCGGATGTGGCGGGTGGGGATGCCGCCCAGGGCGTGGAAGGCCTCGATGTGTCCTTCGAGGAAGGCCTCCTGTCCGCCGGTCGGGTAGACGCGGTGGATGGCCTTGCCGGAGTGGGACAGGCGGTAGACGAACATGTGGCACTTGGTCTTGACGCCGTCCAGGATGACGTAGACCTCGCCGAAGTCGACCTCGGCCTCCGCGCCGGGGGCGTGGTCCTGCGGCAGCATCGCCTCCACCCGGCGCCCGGCCTCCAGATCGATCTGCGCGCGCCGGACCCGGACGTAGTCCCGCACCGGGGAGTAGGACAGGTCGGTGGCGCCGTGCTCGTCGCGCAGCCGGGCCAGGATCCTGGTCGCGGTATGGCGCTGCTTGCGCGGCGCGGTCAGGTCATAGGTGAGCATCTCGTCGATCGCCGGCTTGTACGGGTCCAGGCGCGGTGCTGTGCGGACCGGTTTCTTGCGGGGTGGGGGTTCGGCTGCGGCGAGTGCCTGGCGGACGGTGCGGCGGTGGACTCCGTGTTTGCGGGCGAGCTCGCGGATGGACAGGCCATCGACTCGCGCGTCGTGGCGGATGTCGGCGTACAGCTGCACTCGTGACCCCATCTTGGCTCCCTTGCCCTTGCGACTGGTTCCCAGTGATGGGGACCAGCGTGAAGGGGTGGGGCCAGTTCAGACCGTCAACACCCCGGCAAGTCGCACGCGGGGCCAGATCAGGCCGTCACAACGGGGCCAAACCAAGCTGTCACAACCACCCCTCTCACCCTCCATCGGCGACACGCTCAGCACCCGCACCGCCCGCACCTCACCGCTGCGAGTCTCGACGTCGACGCGCTGCCCCACGCTCAGACCCGCGCCCACCAACCGCCACACCCCACGCAGCCTGCGGAAGATCGGCCGCTGCTGCGCCAACGACGCCAACTCATCACTGCGCTCCCGAACCGCCTGGGCCGCCCGCTCCCCAGCCTCCCTGACCTCACGATCACGACGCTCAGCCGCAGCCGCCGCACTAACAGCCCGACGAGCCCGATCCGCCAAGATCAGCTCGACAACCTGCCCCGCCTTCGACGACGACGCCCACCGCACCCTGCGCTCGCGGTCCCAGTGCATCCCGAGTGCGCGTAGCTCGTCGGCGAGCTCGGTGCCGTAGGGGCCTTTGACCCGGTTGAGCTCGCGCTGAATCACCGGCTTGGACGGGACAGCCACCTTCACCTGCTTGCGGGCCCACGCGAGCGCCTTGTCAGGGTCGACTGGTGCGTCGGGGGTGTACGTGGTCTCTGCCACGAGCTGCTGCCACACCCGGTGCGGGGTCACCTTCGCGGCCAGGGCGTGGTTGTAGGCCCACCGGGCTGCACCCGCGTGCTTCGTGAAGGCCTGGGCCTGCTCAGCGGCGGGGTCGAGGACCACCTTGTGGGCGCGCAGCGTCTCGGTGATGGACATCTCACCTCCTCGACGGGCCGCGGCCGGATGTCTGCACCGTAGACGCGACCACTGACAGGCCCCTGGCGCTCATGCCGCACTCGTGGTCATGAGCGCGTGGGTGGCTGGGTCGGTGAGGGCGATCTCCTCGAGGGGGATGCCGAGGCCGCGGTAGATCGTGGCGCGGATCTGCAGGTCGTCCGGCTCGAGGCAGGCTGCGGGATCCGCCAGTCCGGGATCGGCGTTGTGCTGCTTCGGGCGGGTGTGGCAGTGGATGCACAGGCCCTCGTGGAGCTCGTGCAGGTCGCCGTAGCCGCAGTCCCGGCAGGCCAGGCCGCGGCGGATCTCACGAATCACGATCGTGATGGCAGCACGCGCAGCGGGGATGTGCCGCCCGCCTGTGGCGTCGAGATCGGCGTAGTCGGTGATGGCGCGGACCAGGACCTGCTCGGGGACACCGTCGTCCAGGTGCGTGGCGACCACGCCGGCGAGGCCGTTGCGCCACCGTCGGGCTTCCCAGTGCGTCCACTGCGGGTCGAGCTGGGACAGGACGGCTTTCACGTCGGCGCGGGCGATCGCTCCTGATCGAGGCTGACCACGACCCTTCTTCGGCCGGGTGCGGCCGGTCGCGCGTAGCGCGGTACTGAGGTGACGTGACGCGCTACGCGCGAAGGATGGGGTTTCGGGGGGTAGAGGAGAAGCGGGGGTAAGAGTCTGTGCCCGCATTTCCTCGCCGGTTGACCCCGTATTTTCTCCAGCCACCCCGGCCTCCGCGGTACCACTGGGTGCGCTGCCCGTGATTCCGGCAGGGTCATTGATGGGGCCTGGGCCGGCTGCGGCTGGCCGTTCTTTCGGGGTCGGCCGGCCGCGTAGGAGCAGCCACTCCCGGCGGGTCCCGTGCACTGTCACGAACCCCAGCTGCGCCAGGAGGCGGACGTGGTTCCAGACCGAGTCGGCGCTGATCCCGATCCGGGCCGCGATCTCCGCGCAGGCGTCTCGGGTGCGCCCCGCCCATCCCAGAGCCTGGTCCAGGTGCAGCCAGGTGCGCAGCACGGTGGGTGAGCACTCCCCCGCCCGTAGCGCGTCCAGCAGCTCGTACGGGACGACGTCGAATCGCTCCTGCGACCTCGCGGTAGCGGTGACCCGGAGCCGATACTCCAGCTTGGCCTTCGGGAAGGGCCTCGAGGTCGCCAGGATCCCCAGCTTGACCAGTGCCGCGGTGGCGCGCGTGAGGCAGTCGGGGCGACGTCCAGGCCGGCCCAGTGCCGTCATGAGCGCCGCCTGGCCGACCCGCGCGATGCCATTGTTCGAGCACCGCGCCACGAGTGCGTACTGTGCCAGCGCCAGCGCGGGCAGGGGCGCGTCACGCACACGCCGAGGCACGCGGACCCCACGAGCTGCTGTCCTCGGCGTGTCCCCCACACCCGGTGGGAGGGCGCGTTTCCCCAGGTCAGAGGGGGTTTGATTCATCGAAATTTCAGGTGTTTCAGGGTAGGCGAAGCCACCCCGAGGTGCTACTCTCATGATTGAGACCTCGGATACGAAGAGTCACCCTGATCGGCACTCCGGCTAAGAAGGCAGTCAGGTGGGTCTGGTATTCGGCTAGCAGTACGGCGTCAGATAGGCACTGACTCCCAAGAGGCCCTCTCCGTTGGCGCGGAGGGGGCCTTTGCTAGGTCTAGGACGCCTCTGCCAGGCGCAGTTCGCCCTCCTTGCTGATCGTCGCGGCTTGCTGCTCCCCTGCAGCCTCAGGGGACGGGAAGCCCGCGGCCTCACGGAAGAGGCCCCGGAAGTACTCGGAGTAGGCCAGGTCGAGCTCCCGGCAGCGGTGGTCGATCTGGTCTGCCAGGGGGCGGTCGACGCGCAGCGTCTTGGTGTACTGCTGCTCGCCAACGCGCACGCTGGTGCGTCGGGGGTCCATTGGGAGATAGGGGACCGTGCGCCGCAGATCGTCGACAGTGACGGCAGTGGGGAGAGGTGCCTCCACCTCGGCGAGGTACTGGCCGTGGTAGTCGTGCACCTGGGCGAGCAGCAGCACGAGGTAGCTGGACAGTGAGAGGTGGACGGCATCAGCCTGGAGCTGCAAGGCGGCCAGCAGATCGGGCTCGAAGCGCGTGACGAACTGACGGAGGTCGCGGTTGAGGCGCGGCCTACCAGGGCTGCGCCGGCGAGCTGCTGAATAACCCATGCGGGGATCCTGGCAGTGTGAATGCGATTAACGCGCACACCTGACGCCGCGTGTCGGCGGATTTTTTGATTCATGGGTCAACTTCCTCCTTGAGGGTCTCTACCTCCGGAGTAAGCCGGTCGCCGTGCCCAGGTGTGACATCGCCTCGTGAAGAAATTTCAGGGGCCTGACCTGCGGGAATGTTGAGATGGCAGCACTGCATAGCCTCGTGGCGTGTGCCTCGAGGCCATGCAGTCAGGGCCAGCTAGTGGCCCTTCACCAAGACCTGGTACTCCCCGATGTCGACGGGCGCCGTGCTGGTGGTGGTGAGGTCCTGAGTGTCGGTGACCGACCCGGTGAACGTGACGGTCCAGTGCAGGGTGGAGGTGAGGGTGTAGGAGCCGGCCTTGAGCCACTTGCTGCCGCAGTCCGGGGACTCTGCCCAGCCCTTGCTCTGGTCGTATGGCGTGCCGGGGCCGCTGCAGGTGATGCTGGTGCCGTCGCCGAGCTCCCACGTCACCGAGGTCGGTGTGGCGGTGGCGGTGACCGAGTCGGTGCCGGCTGTTGCGGTGGCGGACTGAGGCGTCCAGTCCCCCTGGGGGACCCAGAACCAGGCGGGGACGCCGACGGCTCCCTTGCAGTCCGCTCCGGAGCATGGCGCTGACTGGATGTGCGGCTCGGTCAGGGTCAGGTCGTCCATGGCCATTTGACGCAGCTGCTCGGGAGAGATCTGGGGGACGACGGGGCCAGCCGCCGGAGCTGGACCGGCCGCTCGAGCCGGAGCAGCCGGTCCGCACCCAGACAGGTCAGCCCAGAACGCAGCGCATGGATCCACGCTTGAGACCTGCGTGTTCCAGGCGATCCCTGGCGCTATGAGCTGGCCGGGGGTCAGTGCCGGGACGCCGCCCGATGCTGGGCGCGGGCTCAAGCGGGCCGGGTTGGCGGCAGGGCCACCTCGAGGCGCGGTCACGCGGGGTGCGGCCGCGCGGCCCCCGCTTCGGGGCGCGGACTTGACGGGCATCTCCGCGACGACGGTGCAGATCATCTGCCCCCCCATCTCGTGGCAATTGCCCTGTCCGCGGATCGGCGGAGCTGCGATAGGTGAGAGCGCCAGCACGACGGTGCTCGCGGCGGCTAGGCCGGTCAGCATGGCCCATCGCTCTGTACGGAGTTGACCTGCCAGGTCTTCTCACCGTCAGGGCTCGTGAGCTGCACGAGGACCGCCTTGCGCTTCTGCCCCTTCGGGATCGGATTGCCCTTGTCGTCGGCCGTGACGTCCTTGCCGTTCTTGTCGATCAGGCGAGGATCGCCTGTCGAGCAGACGCGCATGGTGGTGACGACAGAGGGTCTAGTCGTGTACTCCACGGGCGTGATCGAGACAGTCTTGGTCTCGGGGTTCACGACGCGGATCCCGGCGTCTGCGAGCGCTTTACGGTCGCTGTTCTGCTTCGCGATGTGGTCCGGGGTCATGAAGCTCCCGGAGACGGGTCCAGAGGTCGGAATCTTGATCCACTGGTCGATGGATTTGCGGGCGCCGGCGTAGGCCTGCTGGGTGGGGTCGGGGGTGGGCGTGGATGTGGTGGTGGCGGTGATCGTGGCGGTCGTGCTGGTCGTCTTCTCGGCGGCGACGCCGTTGGTGCAGCCGGTGGTGAACCCCGCGGCCAGGGCGAGGCCTGCGAGGGCGGCGGTGGCGCGTGTGGTGGTGGTCATGGGGCCTTCCTATGCGTGGACGTGGGTGGGCTGCTTGGCGAGGACGGTGGCGATGAGGTCGCGGGTGTCATCTTCGAGGTCGCCGGTGACGTCGTCGAGATGCTGGTGCATCTGGTCGATGGTGGTGGTGAGGCGGGTGGGGTTGCCGGACTGGTAGGCGGCGGTGATCTTGTCGCGCCAGAGTGCTTCGCTGACGGGCTCGACGGCGAGTCCTTTGCTGGCGGCCCAGTCGGCGGTGCGGGAGTCGCCTGCGTTGAGGGCGCGGGTGGCGAGCTCGTGGGCGATGTCGGCGATGGTGTTGATCATCTCGGCCTGGTCGGCCATGGCCCATAGGTAGCGGGAGGGGTCGACGCCGGACAGGGGTTGGCCGTCGACGAGGCGCAATGCGGCTTCGAGCATCACGGACGCGGTGGTGGAGATGTCGGTGCCGATCATGTCGCGCACGAGCCACCAGTCGACGCAGGTGGTCGGGTCGAGGGCGTACCCGATGGCGGGGACGAGGCCGACGTAGGGGCGGCCGTCGGGGTTCTCGCCGAGATAGGTGCGGGCCTGGCGCATATAGCCATTGCGCTTTTCTCCGAGCTTGCCGCCGTCGGTGCGCTCTCCGGGGAAGATTGCGGCGTTGAAGGCCTCCACGCTGCGGCCGGGGTGGAGTGCGAGGTAGGCGACGAGCTCGGCGATGCGGGCGGGGCTGCGTGGCTTGGTGCCGGGCGCGTTGAGGATCGCGACGGGCCCCAGGAGCCTGACGATGGGGGCGTCGTCGGGCAGGGCTGGGACCGTGATCTGGGGGGCGGGGTCGATGTTGGCGGGCAGCGTCGAGGCGGGCTCGTCGACGGAGATGTCGGTAGCGGGGGCCGCGTCCTCGTCGGTGTTGGCCGGGCTGGCGGTGAGGTCCACGGCGTCGTGCGTGGGCGCGTCGTCGGGCTCGAGACGGTGCAGGGCGGTGGTGAGCTCGGTGATGATCTGGGACAGGTCGCCGGCTTGGCTCGTGTCCTGCTGCTCCCGGGCAGCTGGATCGGTCGCCTTCATGGGCTTCGTGCGGGTGTGGGTCTCGGCGCGGTCGTCGTCCTCCAGGCTGACCACGCTGTCGAGGACCCCGGTGGAGGGCCACGCGGGGATAGAGGTCGGCAGGTAGGCGGCCTGGGCGACGGCCTTGGCGGTGAGGTCGTCGTCCTCGGGGTCGCCCTCGAGGGGGTAGAGCTCGCTATGGGTGGGCAGGTCCTCGACCGGGAGGGTGTCGGTGAGGGTCTCGGTCCATGCGGGGCCGGGCACCGGCTCGCCGTCGGCCTGGTCGAACAGGTCGAGGTGGGCGCGGTAGGCGTCGAGCGGCAGGTGCTGAAGGGTGACACTGATGTCGGCGGGGTCGATCACGCCGGTGACGTCGTCGCCGTCGCGGGTCAGGTGCACGCACCAGTCGCCGAGCGGCGTCATGCCGGTGGTGATGGTGGCCACGGCCACGCGGGGCACGGTGGCCAGGATCTCCTCGAGCTGCTCGCGCTCGTGGGCGGCGAGCTGGGTGCCGATGAGCAGCACGTGCGGTGACCAGACGTCCTCGACGTCGCCGGCGACTCGGGCCTGTGTCGGGCCGTGCAGCTCGCGATCGGTCATGGCCTGGCGGGTGATGTCGCTGGAGTAGGTGAGTGCGGTGAGGATGTCAGCGACGGTGTCGACATAGGAGGCGCGGTCGCTGCCGAGCGCGTGCGCGAGCTCGGGGAGTATGCCGACGAGGGTGATGCGGGAGTCGTCGGTCCAGGTGCTCGTGATCAGCTCGATCGCCAGAGCAGTGAGGACCTCGTGGCAGTCGGTGGGGTCACCGGCGATGCCCAGGGAGCCGAGCTCCTCGACGTTCAGCAGCAGGTGGGCGTCGCCCTCGTCGACGCCGAGGCTGATCAGGGCCGGGTAGGGCGCGGGGATCGTGGCCGCGTCCTGCGCGGACAGCAGCACATCGAGGTGTCGGCGGTCCAGGGTCCACGTGCCGGGATCCTCGGGGGCGCTGCTGAAGGGCGTCGGCAGCGCCGTGTCGGCATCGGTGAGGTACAGCTCGAGCGCGTCGGCGCTGATGCGGGCAGCGCGCAGGCCCGGCATCGGGGCCCCGACCTCACGGGCGTGCATCGCCAAGGTCCGCAGCGCACGGTCGAGGTGGTCCGCCGACAGCGGGTCCGCAGCCGCGCGCAACTGCGCCTCGGCGAGCGCTGCCGGTCCGGTGGGGGTGGGGGTGCGCTTGCCGGGGCGGCGGTGGCGGCCGTAGCCGTCGCGGCGTCGTCGTAGGGCTGCGATGAGGCCAGCGGCGGCGAGGGCGCTGAGTCCGGTGGTGGTGAAGACGGTGCGGTGGGTGCCGTCGTCGGTGGCGCGTGGGGTGTGCTGCGGTGGGGTGGTGGGTGTGTGGGTGGGTGGGGCGAAGGCACCGGTGGGTTGGCGGGACATGGTGTCGGTGTGGGTGGCGGCCGTGGTGGGGGCCGTGGTGGTCCGCGCGGCGGTGGTGGGGGCCTGGTGGGGTGCGGCGTGGGTCGGGGGGTGGGTGGGGGCGGCCCCCGCTCTCGTGGGGGGGGGGGGGGGCGTCGGTGGTCGGGCGGAGGG
>NZ_DLOE01000039.1:0-83148 GCF_002479615.1 Arsenicicoccus sp. UBA7492
GTGGGGTGCCCGGTTGGTCCCAGACTTGAGGTCCAATAGGATTTCTTCTGGAAAGAGGGTAGGTGCATGTCTGGAAAGCGGGCAAATTTCAGTCCAGAGTTCAAAGAGCAGATGGTCAAGACGTTCCTCGAGCAGGAGTCCCGTAAGGCCCTGTCCCAAGTCGCGCGTGAAAACGGTGTCGGCGCCGAGACGTTACGGGTCTGGGTGAAGAAGTACCGTGATCTGCACCCGCAGGAGGAAGCCCCGCTGTCGATCTCGGAACGAGCACGGCTGGCCGAGCTCGAGCGGGAGAACCGTGAATTGAAGCTCGAGCGTGAATTCCTGGGAAAAGCGGCGGCCTTCTTCGCGAAGGGGTACCGGTGAGCGTGAAGTACGAGTTCATCGCCACGGAGAGGGCCACGACAGACCCCGACGGGACGCCGCGTTATCAGCTCAAGCAGATGTGCACCTGGTTGTCGGTGTCCCGGTCTGGGTTCCACGACTGGTCCGCGCGTCCACCCTCGGCCACAGCACAGCGGCGCGAACGGCTGGCCGCGCTGATCCGACACGTGTTCGACGAGCACGACGGCACCTACGGGTACCGACGCGTGCACGCGGTACTCATCCGACGCGGGCACCCGTGCGACCCGGAGACGGTGCGTGATCTCATGCGCGAGCTGGGCCTGGTCACCTGCCAGCCACGACGCTCGCGGACCGGCACCACGCGGCAAGCCGCCAGAACGGCCCAGATCCCCGACCTGATCGACCGCGACTTCACCGCCGACACCCCCGGCGCCAAGCTCGTCTCGGACATCACCTACGTGCGCACCTGGGAAGGCTGGCTGTACCTGGCACTGGTCATCGACTGCTGCTCGAGGGCCATCGTCGGATACGCCATGGACGACAACTACAAGACACCCCTGATCGAGTCCGCAGCCCGCATGGCAGCCCGAAACCTGTCCCTTCCCGCCGGCGCGATCCTGCACTCGGACCGTGGCAGCAACTACACCTCCGACGAGTACGGCGCCGTGCTGGCCGAGCTCGGCCTGCTCCGCTCCGTGGGCCGTACCGGCATCTGTTTCGACAATGCACTCGCCGAATCCACCAACGGCGCACTCAAGGTCGAGCTGGTCAACCGTGAACAATTCCCCACCCGCGACCTGGCGCGGCAGAGAATTGCGCGGTACATCGAGCTGTTCTACAATCGCCGCAGACTCCATTCGGGGATCGGTTATCAAACACCCCAAGAAATCCTCGACCTTAACAACAAGCAAGCCACGTCAACCTAAAAATCACAACAAACGAGTCCGGGATACACCGGGCAGCCCACCCGTCAGGGCAGCCCAAGCCCCCACCACCGCCCGCACGCACCCGAAACTGACCCGCCAGGGCAGCTCGAGCCCTTACCAGGGCGGTTGGACCCATCCACGCGCCCCGACGGGTCACTTCTTGCCGACGCGAAGATCGCCGTCGGCGGAGCTCAGAGGTCGACGAGCATCCGGATGTTGCCGAGGGTGTTGGGCTTGACCCGGTCGAGGTCGAGGAACTCCGCGGTGCCGGCGTCGTAGGAGCGCACCAGCTCGGCGAACACCTCGTGCGTGACGGGGGCGCCCTCGATGACGCGGAAGCCGTACCGCGCGAAGAAGTCGACCTCGAAGGTCAGGCAGAACACCCGCGACACCCCGAGCTCGCGGGCGTCGGTGAGCAGGGCCGTGACGAGGCGGCCGCCGATCCCGTGCCCGGCCGCCTCCTCGGCGACGGCGAGGGTGCGGACCTCGGCCACGTCCTCCCAGAACACGTGCAGCGCACCGCAGCCCACGACGACGCCGTCGATCTCGGCGACCCGGAACTGCTGCACCGACTCGTAGTAGGCGACGGAGTCCTTGGCGAGCAGGATGCGGCGCTCGGCGTAGACCTGGACGAGGCGGCGGATGGCGTCGACGTCGCTGGTGCGCGCCCGGCGCACCACGACGGTCACCTCGCTCGCGTCCGGCGCCCCCACGACGTCTCCCCGCTGCGTTGCCTCGCTCATCCGAGCCAACCTAGACCTCCGGCCGGCTCGGCGCCGTGGCTCGTCACCCTCTGGACCGGGACGCGGGGCTTGGGGGCGCCGCGGACCCGCCGCCGGCAAGGCCGAGAGGACGCGCATGCGGTGAGGCACGGCGTGTCGCGAGACGTCGTGACCGCTCGGTGCGGTGGCGGGCGCTTCCGGCCTACCTCGCGGGTATGCCGCGGGCCGGCCACCTCGGTGCGTGGCCGGCCCTCGCCGGTGTGCTGCCTCGACCCGGGACGCAGGCGGCGCTGCGCGATCCCGGTGCCGGGACGGTCAGCCCTCGGTGCCGGTGCTCTCGCCGCGGTCGTGACCGCCGTCGAGCGCCACGTCGAGCGGCGGCAGGTCGGGGACGTCGGAGCCCTTGGTGCCCTCGAAGGTGAACTGGGCGTCCTTGTCGGCGCCGTCGGTGTCGACGAGGATGATCTCGCCGGCTCCGATCTCGCCGTAGAGGATCTTCTCCGACAGGACGTCCTCGATGTTGCGCTGGATGGTGCGGCGCAGCGGGCGGGCGCCCATGACCGGGTCGTAGCCCTGCTTGGCCAGCAGCTCCTTGGCCGCGGGCGTGAGCTCGATGCCCATGTCCCGGTCCTTGAGCCGCGTGTCGAGGCGGGCGATGAACAGGTCGACGATCTGGACGATCTCGTCCTTGGTGAGCTGCGGGAAGACGATGACGTCGTCCACGCGGTTGAGGAACTCGGGGCGGAAGTGCTGCTTGAGCTCCTCGGAGACCTTGGCCTTCATCCGGTCATAGCTCGTCGAGCTGTCGTTGCCGGCGGTGAAGCCGAGCGAGACGCCCTTGGAGATGTCCCGGGTGCCGAGGTTGGTGGTCATGATGATGACGGTGTTCTTGAAGTCCACGACCCGGCCCTGGGAGTCGGTCAGGCGGCCGTCCTCCAGGATCTGCAGCAGGGAGTTGAAGATGTCGGGGTGGGCCTTCTCGACCTCGTCGAACAGCACGACCGAGAACGGCTTGCGGCGGACCTTCTCGGTGAGCTGGCCGCCCTCCTCGTAGCCGACGTAGCCGGGGGGCGAGCCGAACAGCCGCGAGGCCGTGTGCTTCTCGCCGAACTCGGACATGTCGAGCTGGATGAGGCTGTCCTCGTCGCCGAAGAGGAACTCGGCGAGCGCCTTGGCGAGCTCGGTCTTGCCGACGCCCGTGGGGCCGGCGAAGATGAACGACCCACCGGGACGGCGGGGGTCCTTGAGCCCGGCGCGGGTGCGCCGGATCGCCTGGGACAGCGCCTTGATGGCGTCGTCCATGCCGACGATGCGCTTGTGCAGCTCGTCCTCCATGTGGAGCAGCCGCGAGGACTCCTCCTCGGTGAGCTTGAACACCGGGATGCCGGTCGAGGCCGCGAGGACCTCGGCGATCAGCTCGTCGGTCACCTCGGCAACGACGTCCATGTCACCGGACTTCCACTGCTGCTCGCGCTCGGCCTTGGCCTCCACGAGCTTGCGCTCGTCGTCGCGCAGGGCGGCGGCCTTCTCGAAGTCCTGGCCGTCGATGGCGGCCTCCTTCTCGCGGCGCACGTCGGCGATCTTGTCGTCGAAGTCGCGCAGCTCCGGCGGGGCGGTCATGCGCTTGATGCGCAGGCGCGCACCCGCCTCGTCGATCAGGTCGATCGCCTTGTCGGGCAGGAACCGGTCGTTGATGTAGCGGTCGGCCAGGTTGGCGGCCGCGGCGAGGGCGGTGTCCGTGATGGACACGCGGTGGTGCGCCTCGTAGCGGTCGCGCAGGCCCTTGAGGATCTCGATGGTGTGCGCGAGCGTCGGCTCGGCCACCTGGATCGGCTGGAAGCGGCGCTCGAGGGCCGCGTCCTTCTCGATGTGCTTGCGGTACTCGTCGAGGGTGGTCGCGCCGATGACCTGCAGCTCCCCGCGCGCCAGCATGGGCTTGAGGATGCTGGCGGCGTCGATCGCGCCCTCGGCCGCGCCGGCACCGACGAGGGTGTGGATCTCGTCGATGAACAGCACGATGTCGCCGCGGGTGCGGATCTCCTTGAGGACCTTCTTGAGGCGCTCCTCGAAGTCACCGCGGTAGCGCGAACCAGCGACCAGGGCACCGAGGTCGAGGGTGTAGACCTGCTTGTCCTTGAGGGTCTCGGGCACGTCGCCGCGCACGATGTCCTGGGCCAGGCCCTCGACCACGGCGGTCTTGCCGACGCCGGGCTCGCCGATGAGGACGGGGTTGTTCTTGGTGCGGCGGGACAGCACCTGCATGACCCGCTCGATCTCCTTGGCGCGCCCGATGACGGGGTCGAGCTTGCCGTCGCGGGCGGCCTGCGTGAGGTTGCGGCCGAACTGGTCGAGGACCAGCGAGCCGGCCGGGGTGCCCTCCTGGGCGCCGGTGGTCGAGCCGCCGACGCCGGCGCCGGCGGTCTCCTTGCCCTGGTAGCCCGACAGCAGCTGGATGACGGTCTGGCGCACGCGGTTGAGGTCGGCGCCGAGCTTGACCAGCACCTGCGCCGCCACGCCCTCGCCCTCGCGGATCAGCCCGAGCAGGATGTGCTCGGTGCCGATGTAGGAGTGGCCGAGCTGCAGCGCCTCGCGCAGGGAGAGCTCGAGGACCTTCTTGGCGCGCGGCGTGAAGGGGATGTGGCCGGTGGGGGCCTGCTGGCCCTGGCCGATGATGTCCTGGACCTGCTCGCGCACGGCCTCGAGGGAGATGCCGAGGCTCTCGAGAGCCTTGGCGGCCACGCCCTCGCCCTCGTGGATCAGGCCGAGCAGGATGTGCTCCGTCCCGATGTAGTTGTGGTTGAGCATGCGCGCTTCTTCTTGCGCGAGCACCACGACTCGTCGGGCCCGGTCGGTGAACCGTTCGAACATCTGGGTTGTCTCCTCGCTATCGAGATGCCTCGATGCTATCTGCGCCTCCCGGCAGACCGTGCGTGATGGGACGCACCGCCGGGCACGTCCCGCCGTACGGCGCGGGACTTGACGGTGTCAACGCCACCGACGTGCGTGGTGTTCCGTGCTCAGGGGCCGGTGTGTTCGCCCTCAGCGGACGGGATCGGCGCCGTGGGCGACCTGGCCGTATGCCGGACGCCCGGCCTCACGGCCGGGGAGCCGCGACCAGGCGCGCCAGCCCCACACCGCCAGGGCGACCATGAGCAGGCTCTGCACCGCGCCGGGGGCGGCCTGGGAGGCGATGGCGGAGGTGGTGTAGCCCCCGCCGTCGCTGATGCGCGTGGCGGCGACCGCCAGAACGACGACCAGCACCAGCTGCACGGCGCCGGCGGCTCCGAGCAGCGCGAAGCCCGCCCGCCAGCGCTCGGCGAGGGCGGCCAGCCCGACGAGGGTGGCCGTGGAGGTGAGGGTCGTGCAGACGACGGCCAGGAACATGCCCGGCCCCGCAGCGAGGGTGACGGTCTCGACGAGGCCGGGCATCACGACGAGGACGACCAGGGCGACGACCGCGACCGCGACGAGACGCGTGCGGGTCCGTCGGTCGGGCGTCTCGG
The DNA here is from genome assembly GCF_002479615.1 of Arsenicicoccus sp. UBA7492. NCBI lineage: Bacteria > Bacillati > Actinomycetota > Actinomycetes > Micrococcales > Intrasporangiaceae > Arsenicicoccus > Arsenicicoccus sp. UBA7492. The sequence continues at coordinate 5,494 of NZ_DLOE01000039.1, forward strand.
GCAGGACACCCCGTCCGGACGCCGTCCGGGCGTCGGCGCCCCACTGACGCGTCCCGTGCACGGCGATGGCACCCAGCCCGAGGGTGAGGAGCGCGAGCGGCAAGGTGTGCCGCACGTCCCGGGCGAGGTCGAAGGAGGACCCGAGCCCGGCGAGGATCCGGACCAGCGCGACGACGGCGACCAGGCCGAGGGCCCACCAGCCGGACTCGCGCCGGAGCACGAGGAGCCCGACCGCGAGGAGCATCAGCACCCCGGTGAAGAGGCCGGTGATCTCTGCCAGCAGCATGGACCGACCCTAGCGGGCGGTGGATCGAGCCGGGGCGCGCCGCGCCCTCAGTCGCGGATCGGGGTGGCCTGCTGGTGGCGCAGCTGCCAGCCGTGCTCGGTCTGCAGCCACACGGAGGAGCGCCAGGACGCGCGGGACGATCGGTGCGCGCGGTAGGTCACGAGGACCACCCCGGGCGCCAGCAGCTCCGCCTCGAGCCGGTCGACGGTCAGCGAGCTCGTCGAGTCCTCGACCGGGGCCTGGAGCGCGGTGCGGCGGTCGTAGACCTGGCCGCTGGCGGCGTACTCCGCGTAGTAGTCGTGCAGGAGCGGCTGGACGCCGTCGACGTCCCCGCGCATGTTGGGGTCCAGGAGCTTCATCTCGAGCTCGACCACCTGCTCGAGGTCGGAAGTCTGGTCGGAGGCCTGACCGTCGGCTCGGCCGTCGGGGTGGGTCGGGACGGACATGGAACTCCTCACGGCGCGAGGGGGCGCCGGGCCGAGCGGGTCGCGCGGGCGCGACGGGGACAGGTGGAGCAGGTGCTCGCTCCCGGGAGAGCGTAGATGAAGCAGCAGGAGGCTCGCAGCCAGTCCCGGGGGCCGTCGCCCGCGCGGGCGAGCAGCGGGCTGCCCGCAGCGGCGGCGGCACGCTCCGTCGCGACGTGCCACAGGTCGTCGACCATCCCCAGCCGCTGACGGCTCGACATCTTGACGCCGGGCGCGGCGTACGAGCCGGCCACGGGCTCGGCGTGGCGCCGGTAGGACTCCTCGGCCCGCCGGAGGCGCACCGGCTGCGAGGCCACCGTCTGGTGCCCGGCCGTCGCGGAGAGGCGGACGCGAGCGGGATAGCCCTGCGTCGGGTGCGGCTCGATCACCACCGCTCCCGGGGAGACGTCGAGCACCCAGGGACCGATCGCGGCGGCGTAGGCCGCGGGGTAGGCGAGGGCGTCGAGGTACCACCCGAGGACGAACGTGGCGGCGACGTGCGGCGGCTGCCGATGGCCGTACGCCCGCGCCCAGCCGCCGTCCACCCGCTCGCGCCAGGCGTCCAGCGCCTGCAGCCCAGCCTCGGAGCCGGCCGCCACCTCGCTCGTGTCGACCTGGGGCCCGGACGACGCATCGCCCGGCCCGGACACGAGGTCGAGCCAGGCGATGCGGGACGAGACGAGGTCGCAGGCGAGCTCCAGCTCACCGCCGGCCAGCGGATAGCCCATCGGTGTCAGCGCTGTCGCGAGCTGCGCGGCTGCGGTCAGTGCGCGGCGTCGTAGGCCTTCTGCAGCTCGGAGGAGACGCGGCCGCGGTCGGAGACCTGGAAGCCGTTCTGGCGGCCCCACTCGCGGACGTCGTTGAGGTTGTTGCGGCCACCACCGGAGGACGGCTTGCGACCCGTGGTCTTGCGACCGCCGGAGCGGCGGGCGTGCCCGACCCAGGTGGCGAGGTCGTCGCGCAGCTTGCGGGCGTTGTCCTCGGACAGGTCGATCTCGTAGGTGACGCCGTCGAGGGCGAAGGTCACGGTCTCGGCCGCGGCACCGCCGTCGATGTCGTCCTCGAGAATGACCTGGATGCGCTGAGCCATGTCGGAGCTCCTTCGTCGTGGGAGGGAATAAGAAATAGATCCGCCCATAAAGATAGAGGAGATTACCGATCGCCGTCAAAAGCGACGATGAATGGCGCGCGCGCCCTAAGCCCTTCCGTCGCGGTCCTCCACGGAATTGCGCGCCGACATCTCCTGCTCCCTTTCCCACTGAGCGTGAGCAATTCGCTCTCGACGGTCACCCTCAAGGATGTTCTTCATCACGTGCCAGAAGATGAAGAGCACCCCCACGGTGGGCGCCAGCGCGATGAAGACCTTCCAGAGCATGTCCATCAGAAACCTCTCGTCGATCAGGGTGTCGTGCGGCGTCGCTCAGGCCTGCGGCTTGAGGTGCGGAAAGAGAATGGTCTCGCGGATTCCCGTGCCGGTGAGGAGCATGATGAGCCGGTCGACGCCCATGCCGGTGCCGCCCATCGGGGGTGCGCCGTACTCCAGGGCCCGCAGGAAGTCCTCGTCGAGCTCCATCGCCTCGTCGTCCCCGCGCGCGGCCAGCGCGGCCTGGGCCGTGAGCCGCTCGCGCTGCACCACCGGGTCCACCAGCTCGGAGTAGGACGGGGCGAGCTCGACGCCGCCCACGATGAGGTCCCAGGCCTCGACCAGTCCGGGCTCGGTGCGGTGGGCCCGGGCCAGCGGCCGCACCGACTCGGGGTAGTCGCACACGAACGTCGGCTGCAGGAGCGTGTGCTCGACGAGCTGCTCTAACAGCTCGAGGATGATCTCGCCCGCCCCCCAGGTGGGCTTGAGGGCGATGTCGCGGGCGGCGGCCAGGCGGCGCAGCTGCTCGACGTTGTCCGGCGTCTCGTCGGGGAGGATCTCCTCGCCCAGCGCCTGCCCGACGCCCTCGCAGATCGGCAGCCAGTGCCACTCGCCGGACAGGTCGATCTCGCGGCCGCGATAGTCCGTCAGCGAGGTGCCGCGGCCGGTCGCCTCGGCGGCGTCCAGGATGATCGTGCGGGTGCGGTCGGCGGCGGTGAACTGGTCGCCATAGGCCTCGTAGAACTCGAGCTCGGTGAACTCCGGGGAGTGGGTCGAGTCGACCCCTTCGTTGCGAAAGACCTTGCCGATCTCGTAGACGCGGTCGACGCCCCCGACGACGGCGCGCTTGAGCCACAGCTCGGTGTAGGCGCGCAGATTCATATCGATGTCGAACGCATTGAGGTGGGTGGTGAACGGAGAAGCCGCACCACCGTGACTGAGGTTGAGGATCGGGGTCTCGACCTCGACGAATCCGAAACCGTCCAGGGTGCTGCGGATCGAGCGAAGCACCGTCGCGCGCAGGCGCACCATGTCGCGCGCCTCCTGACGGACGATCAGGTCGGCATACCGCTGCCGGACCCGGGTCTCCTCGGACAGGTCCTTGTGCAGGGTCGGCAGGGGCCGCAGCGCCTTGGAGGCCATGACCCAGGTGGTCGCCATGACCGAGACCTCGCCGCGACGGCTGCGCACCACGTGGCCCGTGACGCTGACGTGGTCGCCAAGGTCGACGTCGGCCTTCCACGCGTCGAGCTGGTCCTGGCCGACCTCCGCGAGGCTGAGCATGACCTGCAGCCGGGTGCCCTGGCCCTCCTGGAGGGTCGCGAAGCAGAGCTTGCCGGTGTTGCGCTGGAAGACGATGCGTCCCGTCACCGAGACGACGAACTCCTCGCCGGTCGGCTCGTCGCCGGCCTCGAGGGGCTCGCCGAGGGCGGCGGCCTCGGCCAGGGAGTGGGTGCGCGGCACGGTGACGGCGTATGGCGCCATGCCCCGCTCCAGCAGCCGCTCGCGCTTGTCGCGGCGGACCCGCATCTGCTCGGGCACGTCGCTCTCGGGGGCGGCGGCGTCGGGCTGGTGGGGCGGCTGCTCGGGCGCGGAACTCATGCCCCCAGCGTAGTCGCGCGGGCCGGGACTCCCTGTCCGTCGTCCTGCGCGCCGCCTTGGGTCCGGGGGCGGTCACCGGGGACACTGTCCGGGACGAAAGGACCCCCGTATGCCGTCTCGCCCCGCCACCCGTCGCCCGCGCACCGTCGTCCTCCCCCTGACTGCCGGCGTCGGCGTGCTGCTGTCCGGCTGCACGGCCCTGTCCAGCGGCTACGCGCCCCCGGTCACCGTGACGGTGACGCCGACGGTGACGGTGACCGGCGCTGCGTCGCCCAAGCCCGCGGCGACGCCGACCCCCAGTGCGACGGCGACCCGCGCGGCCGGGGTGACCAGCCAGGTCCGCGGTCGCGCCTTCGACCTGGGCAAGATCACCGCGGTCGCGATGAACGGCCAGACACCGGTGCTGACCTTCGACCGCTGGACGGTGCGCGGCCGGTCCGACGGCTCGGTCGGTCGTCAGGGCGTGGACCTGACGCCGCACTCCGGCTCGTTGTACAGCAACCGCAACGCCATCTCGTTCCGCATCCCCGTCGACCCGGCGGCGACCGTCGTCCGCCTGACCTGCACCAGCGAAGGCGCCCCCGCGCAGTCGGCGCCGAGCACCGTCCAGGCGCTCTCGGAGCTGCCCGGCGACCAGGCCATCGTCAAGCTCACGCTGGACGACCAGGGCTGGGCCACGAAGGTCGAGAGCGACCCCGTCTGCGGCTGAGCCTAGGCCGAGGCCTCGGACGGTCCGGGCGGGTCCTCGTCGAGCCGGCACCAGGACTGGCCGACGAGGCCGGCGACCACGAGCAGGATCCCGCAGGCCGCCACGGCGAGGGCCGCCGCGGCGTCGGAGCCGAGGCCCTGCAGCGCCAGCGCGGCGCGTCCGACGAGGGCGTGCGCGACGCTCCACCCGGCCACGACAGCCCCGGTGAGCGCGGCGGCCTGGCAGAGCACCAGCACCCGGAATCCCCGGAGCCCGTCGTGCGGTCCGGAGGCCCGGCGCCCGCGCACGGTGCGGCGGACCGACCAGGCTCCGGCCAGGACCAGGGCGGCGACGAGCAGCAGCGGCAGCGTCGCGAGGTAGCCGACGGGAGGCAGCGCGCGACCGCCCTCGCTCCACCACGACAGTGCGGCGTAGCCGAGGGCGAGCACCAGGACCGCGGCCAGGGCGCAGACGCCGGCGCTCAGCCCGCGGCCGCCCCTCAGCACGACGGCTCCTCGGGGCCGCCACGGTGCTGCCGTCGACCGGTCGGCCACTCGGGCCCCGGCCGTATGCCGTCCGCCCGGTGCTCGTCCGCGAGCTCGCGCACGAGGCGGCGGCCGCCGTCAGGCAGGGTCAGCTGGGCGTCGGGGTCGACGTCGGCCCACGGCACCAGCACGAACCCGCGCTCGTGGGCGCGGGGGTGCGGGAGCGTGAGCTCGGGGTCGTCGCTGCGGGCGTCGCCGTAGGCGATCAGGTCGAGGTCCAGGGTGCGGGCGCCCCAGCGGACGTCCCGGGTGCGGCCGTGCTCGGCCTCGATGCGGTGCAGGCGCTCGAGGAGGGCGCGGGCCGAGAGGCGGCTGCGCCCCACGACGACGGCGTTGAGGTAGGCCGGCTGGTCGGGGCCACCGACCGGGTCGGTCTCGACGAGGGCGGACCGTCCGGTGACGCGCAGGCCGCGGGTGCGGGTCAGGCGGTCGACGGCGGAGGCCAGGGTGGCCGCGGGGTCCTGGAGGTTGGCGCCGAGGGCGATGACCACCGCGACGTCCCGTCGGGAGGTCACCGTCACGGCGACGTCGCCGAAGGGCACCGCGATGGGCGCGCTGGGCTTGTGCACCGTCACGTCGACGGACTCCAGGAGCAGGTGGTCCTCGAGCAGGCGGGCGCCGATGCGCCCCGCCAGGGTCTCGACCAGGTCGTGCGGCTCCCCCGTCACGAGCTCGTGCACGGTCTCGGCGACCTCGGCATAGCTCACGGTCGCCGCCAGGTCGTCCGTGGCCGCGGCGCGTCCGAGGTCGAGGTGCAGGACGAGGTCGACGACGAACTCCTGGCCGAGGACGCGCTCCTCGGGCAGGACGCCGTGCCTGCCCCGGGCGCGCACGCCGGTGAGCGTGATGCGGTCGGTCATGCGGGGCCTCCGGGCGGGCGTGCGGACAAGGATGTCGAGGTCGAGGACGGGCCGGGGGCCGGCATGGAGGTGGGGCGCCGCGACGCGGCGTCCGCCGAGGCGGGGGCGGGCGGCATACCGGCCTGCCAGGCGGCGAGGACCCGCAGGGCGTCGGCGCTGGCACGCACGTCATGGACGCGGACGCCCCACACGCCGGCCTGGGCGCACAGCAGGGTGGTGGCGGCGGTCGCGGCGTCGCGCTCGAGGGGCGGACGGGGCACGAGATCCTGTGCGGGCTGGCGGGATTCGCCGAGCGAACCGCCAGCGCCGATCGGGCCGCACGGGTCGCCGGCGCTGATCGGGTCGGCAGGCTGCGCGAGCAGGGACCCCAGGAAGGCCTTGCGCGAGGTGCCGACGAGGATCGGGCGGCCGAGCACCATGAGCTCGTCGAGCCGGCGCAGCAGGGTCCAGTTGTGGGATGCGGTCTTGGAGAAGCCGATGCCCGGGTCGAGGACGACCTGCTCGTCGCGGACGCCCGCCTCGCGGAGCTCGGCCAGCCGCTCCCCCAGCTCGTCGCGCACGTCCGTCACCACGTCCTCGTAGGCGAGATGGTCCCGCTGCTGCATGGCCGAGCCGTGGGCCCGCCAGTGCTGCACGACCATCGTGACGCCGGTGCGGGCCACGACCTCCCGGATGGCGGGGTCCCCGAGCCCGCCGCTGACGTCGTTGACGATCGCCGCGCCCGCCTCGACCGCCGCCTCGGCGACCTCCGCGCGCATCGTGTCGATCGACACCGTGACGCCGTGGGCCACCAGGTCACGGACGACGGGCACGACCCGGCCGAGCTCCTCGGTCACGAGCGGCCGCGTCGCACCCGGTCGGGTGGACTCGCCACCCACGTCGACGATGCCGGCGCCCTGGCGGGCCAGCTCCAGGCCGTGCTCCACGGCGCGCCGGGTGTCGAACCACCGCCCGCCGTCGCTGAACGAGTCGGGCGTGACGTTGAGGACGCCCATCAGCACCGGCCGGCCGGGGCCGTGCTCATGGGGCAGGTCGATCACCCGCGGCCACCGAGCGCGAGCTGCATGGCCTCGGCCCGGGTGGCCGGGTCGTGCAGCTGCCCACGCACGGCCGAGGTGATGGTGCGGGAGCCCGGCTTGCGGACGCCCCGCATGGACATGCACAGGTGCTCGCACTCGATCACGACGATCACGCCGCCCGGCCGCAGGTGCTCGACCAGCGCGTCCGCCACCTGCGTGGTGAGACGCTCCTGCACCTGCGGGCGGCGGGCATAGACGTCGACGAGGCGCGCGAGCTTGGACAGCCCGGTGACCCGCCCGTCCTTGCCGGGGATGTAGCCGACGTGCGCGACGCCGTGGAACGGCACGAGGTGGTGCTCGCAGGTCGAGTAGACCTCGATGTCGCGGACCATGATCAGCTCGCTGTGGCCGATCTCGAAGACGGCGTCGAGGACCGAGCCCGGGTCCTGGTGCAGGCCGGCGAACATCTCGTCGTAGGCCCGCGCCACCCGCGCCGGGGTGTCGCGCAGACCGTCCCGCTCCGGGTCCTCGCCGATGGCGAGGAGGAGCTCGCGCACGGCCGCCTCGGCCCGCTCCCGGTCGATGGACATGTCAGTGCCCGGGGTCGACCCGGTCGTCGCCGGGGAGCTCGATCACCTGGGTGGGCGGGTACTCGCGCCCGGGGTCGGGGTTGTCCCCGACCTGCTGCTCGACCTGGGCCTCGACCGCCTCGACGGCGCGCGGCTCGCCGGACTGCAGCGCCATCTCCTCGGCCGGCGTGAGCACCGGCGGACGGTCGCTGACGTGCCGGTCCTCGCTGGACAGCCAGACCGGGCGCTCGGGGCGCTTGACGACGTCGGCGAAGATCACGGCCAGCTCCTCGCGGCCGAGCGTCTCCTTCTCGAGGAGCTCCAGGACCAGGCGGTCGAGCACGTCGCGGTTCTCGCCGAGCGCGTGCCAGGCCTCGTCGTGGGCGTACTCGATGAGGCGGCGGACCTCCTCGTCGACGATGCCCGCGACCTTCTCGGAGTAGTCGCGCTGGTGACCGTAGTCGCGGCCGAGGAAGACCTCGCCCTGCTCCTGGCCGAGCTTGATCGCGCCGACCCGCTCGGACATGCCGAACTGCGTGACCATCTTGCGGGCCATGCTCGTGGCCTTCTCGATGTCGTTGGAGGCACCCGTGGTGGGGTCGTGGAAGATCATCTCCTCCGCGACGCGACCGCCCAGGGCGTAGGCCAGCTGGTCGAGGATCTCGTTGCGGGTCGTGGAGTACTTGTCGTCGTTGGGCAGGACCATCGTGTAGCCGAGGGCCCGGCCGCGCGGCAGGATCGTGATCTTGCTGACCGGGTCGGTGTGCCGCATCGACGCCGCCACGAGCGCGTGACCGCCCTCGTGGTAGGCCGTGATCTTCTTCTCCTTGGCCGACATGATGCGGGTGCGCTTCTGCGGGCCGGCGATCACGCGGTCGATCGCCTCGTCGACGATGGCGTTGGTGATCTGCAGGAGGTTGGAGCGGGCCGTCAGCAGCGCCGCCTCGTTGAGCACGTTCGCGAGGTCGGCGCCCGTCATACCAGGGGTGCGGCGGGCCACGGCCATCAGGTCGACGTCGTCGGCCAGCGGCTTGGACTTGGCGTGCACCTGCAGGATGTGGTGGCGGCCGAGCATGTCCGGGGCCTCGACGGCGATCTGCCGGTCGAAGCGGCCCGGGCGCAGCAGCGCCGGGTCGAGGATGTCGGGGCGGTTGGTCGCCGCGATGAGGATGACATTGGTCTTGACGTCGAAGCCGTCCATCTCGACGAGCAGCTGGTTGAGCGTCTGCTCGCGCTCGTCGTGGCCGCCGCCGAGCCCCGCGCCGCGGTGGCGACCCACGGCGTCGATCTCGTCGACGAAGATGATGGCCGGCGCGCTGGCCTTGGCCTGCTCGAACAGGTCACGCACGCGGGAGGCACCGACGCCGACGAACATCTCGACGAAGTCCGAGCCGGAGATCGAGAAGAACGGGACGCCCGCCTCGCCCGCGACGGCGCGGGCCAGCAGGGTCTTGCCCGTGCCGGGCTGGCCGTAGAGCAGGACGCCCTTGGGGATCTTGGCCCCGACGGCCGCGAACTTCTCGGGCTCGACCAGGAACTCCTTGATCTCCTCGAGCTCCTCGACCGCCTCGTCCGCGCCGGCGACGTCGTTGAAGGTCACCTGCGGCATGTCCTTGGTGGCCAGCTTGGCCTTGGACTTGCCGAACTGCATGACCTTGGAGCCGCCGCCCTGCATCGAGCTCATGATGAACCACGCGAAGGCGCCGAAGAGCAGCAGGGGCAGCAGGTAGCCGAGCAGCGCCAGGAACGGCGAGTCCGTCGGCGGCTCCTCGTCGTAGCCCGCCGAGGGCTTGTGCGCGTCGAGGAGCTTGACCAGCTCGGGGCCGCGCGGCTCGATGTAGTGGGCCCGGACGTGCTTGGCGTCCTTGACCTTGCCGCCGGTGTACTCGCTGCCGTCCTTGAGGGTCAGGTCGATGCGGTTGCCGTCGACCAGCTTGGCCGACTCCACCTTGTCCTGCTGGATCAGCTGGACCGCGGCCGACGTGTCGACCTCGCGGAAGTCGGACTGCTGCCCGACCGACAGCCAGGCTGCCAGCAGCAGGCTGACGACGACCGCCCACATCCAGGGGCTTCGTGCGATGCGCTTCGCGTTCATGTACGTGCGGGGTGCGACCCCGTCCCTTCCTGATCAAGCGGTTCGGCCGAGGCCGAGGAGTTGAGAGACCGTTGCCGGCACCGAGGGGGACAACGAGCGAGCGGGCTGACGTGTTCCGGCCGGTCCGAGCGCCTGCGAGGGCCTGCGGTGGGCCCGGCGCGCGGCATACGGTCGGCGCCGGCGCCCGTCAGCTGTAGACGTGCGGGGCCAGCAGCCCGATCTCGCGCAGGTTGCGGTACTGCTGGTCGTAGTCGAGGCCGTAGCCGACGACGAACTCGTCGGGGATGTCGAAGCCGACGTAGCGGACGTCGATCGGGACCTTGACCACGTCGGGCTTGCGCAGCAGCGTCATGATCTCCAGCGACGCCGGCTTGCGGGACTCCAGGTTGGAGCGGGTCCACGACAGGGTGAGCCCCGAGTCGATGATGTCCTCGACGATGAGGACGTGCCGGTCGGTGATGTCGGTGTCGAGGTCCTTGAGGATCCGCACGACGCCGGAGCTCTTGGTGCCCGAGCCGTAGGACGAGATGGCCATCCAGTCCATCTCGACGCTGCCCGGCAGGTGACGCATGAGGTCGGCCATGACCATCACGGCGCCCTTGAGGACCCCGACGAGCAGGACGTCCTTGCCCTGGTAGTCCCGCCAGATCTCCGCGGCGATCTCGGCCAGCCGCTCCTGGATCTGCTCCTCGGTGTAGAGCACCTCGGCGAGGTCGTCGCCCATGTCGCTCGCTTGCACTGCGTCTCCTCGGTCCGGCTCGGTGCGCGTGGTGTGTCCGTCTGGTCGTCCTCGCGGCCCTGACGACGTTCATTCAACCCGATCGAGGGGCCCGATCACGATCCGACCGGCCCGGCCAGGGGTCCTGGTCGCGGCCAGGTGCCCCGGCAAGGACACCGGGCCCTGCCCCCGCCAGTGTGTCAGGAGCCGGTCCGTCGCGAGGACGTGCGCGGCCGTGAGCGCACCGGAGGGCGCTCCCGCAGCGAGCGCGGCCAGGCGCAGCACACGGGTGCGGACGGCCGCCGGCAGGGTCGCGAGGTCGTGGGCCGGCAGGCCCGTGAGGGCGGGAGGGGGTTGCGGATGGCCGGGGTCCGTCGCGGACTCCACGTGCGCAGGCGGCTCGGGTCGGTCGAGGGTCGTGGGCGGCGCGGTGTGCTCGGGGTGCTCGGCCAGCCAGTCCGCGGCCAGGGCGTCCAGCGCGTCGGCGTCGGCCCGCAGCCGGTCGGCCGACCGGGCCAGAGCGGCTCGTATGCCGGGGCCCAGCGCCTCCTCCAGCACCGTCATCGCGCCGCGGGCCCGCACACGGGCGTAGGCCGGGTCGGTGTTGTGCGGGTCGTGCCAGGGCTCGAGGTGGTCGTGCGCGCAGACGGCCGCCGTGTCCGCGCGGGTCACCGCGAGGAAGGGGCGGGCGAGCAGGCCACGGCGCGCCGGCATACCGGCGAGGGAGCGGGCCCCGGACCCGCGGGCGAGCCCGAGGAGCACCTGCTCCGCCTGGTCGTCGCGGGTGTGCGCGAGCAGCACGGCCACCGCGCCGAGGCGCTCGGCCTCGGCGCGCAGCGCGGTGTGGCGGGCGTCGCGCGCCGCGTCCTCGGGCCCGCCGGGGTGGCGCGGGTCGACCGTGACGCGGCGGACCACGACGGGGTCCAGACCCAGCCCGCGACACTGGTCGGCGGCGCGGGCCGCCACGTCGGCGGACCCTGCCTGCACCCCGTGGTCGACGACGACGGCGCCCGCGGGACGGCCGGTCTTGTCGACCTCGAACGCCACCACGCTCGCCAGCGCCAGGGAGTCGGTCCCGCCGCTGCACCCCACGAGCACCGGCCCGTCGGGGAGCTCGTCCAGCAGCCGCCGCGCCGCGAGACGGCAGGCGGCGACGGCGGCGGGCGGGGACGACATACGGCTGCGTGGAAAGCTCAGTGGGGGGCTCGGTGGTGGGCTTGGTGGTGGGCTCAGCCGTGGACGCGGGCGAGCCACAGGCGGTGGTCGCCGATCTCGGCCGGGGACGGCAGCGTCTCGGGCGACTCCCACACGGCGTTGAAGCCGTCCATGCCGACCTCGTCGACGACGCCGTGGACGAAGACGGCGCCGTCGGAGTACTGCCGCATCTTGGCCTCGAGGCCGAGCAGCCGCCGGATGATCCGGTCGAGCGAGGAACGACCGCCGCGACGCTCGTCGAACCGCGCACGGATGACGTCGACGGTGGGGATGACGGCCGGGCCCACGTCGTCCATGATCACGTCGGCGTGCCCCTCGAGCAGGCTCATGATGGCCGTCAGGCGGGCGATCTCCTCACGCTGCTGGGGGGTCGTGACCAGGTCGGACAGCCCGTTGCCGCCCTCGCGCACCGCGTCGGGCAGGTTGCGCACGACCATCGACAGGCGCGAGGCCAGCTGGTCGGGGTCGGGCACCAGGTCGACGCTCAGCGCCCGCGTGCGCTCGAGCATGTGCTCGCGCAGCCACGGCACGGCGGTGAACTGCACCCGGTGGGTCTCCTCGTGCAGGCACACCCACTGGCGGAAGTCGGCCGGGTCGAGGTCGAGCTCGCGCTCCACCTCGACGACGTTGGGGGCCACGAGCAGCAGCTGGGGGGTGCCGCCGGGGGCCAGGTCGTACTGCCCGAGGACCTTGCTCGCGAGGAAGGCCATCAGCGCGCCGGTCTCGCCGCCCGTCACCTTGCCGCCGACGGCCGCGGCGGCGGGACCGACCGGGCTGGTGCGCGAGGCGAGGAGCTTGTCCTGGACGGGGGCGATCATCCCGCGCATCGAGCGGACGTTGGCGTCGATCCATCCGCCACGATCCACCACGCGGGCGGGCTCGGCGCTGGCGGGGGCGTGCATGCGGGCGGTGTCGGCGACGTGCTGGGCCGAGCGCACGGCGGCGTCGCGCAGGGCACGCACCGCCTCGGCGGCCTCGGCCGGCGTCACCTGGGGGCCGCGCGGCACGAGGCGGCGGCCGGTGGCGGCGGCGAAGTCCCAGTCGACGAGCTCGGTGGTGTCGGGACGCTGGTCGTGCCTGGTGTCCTGGCTCATGACGTGGTCAACCTCTCGGGGTCGCGATCCGTTCCCGTCGGAGGACGAGCCGGTATGCCGGACCGCCCGCCTCGGCGCCCGCCGTCCCGGCTCGGCGCCCGCCGTCCCGGCTCGGCGCCCCCGTCTCGTGCGGCGTCCCCCGCCTCGCGTGGCGTCCCCCGTCTCGCGTCGCCGCGCCCGTCTCGTGTGGCGTCCTCCGTCTCACGTCGCCGCGCCCGTCTCGTGCTGCAACCCGAGACGGGCGCGGAGGGCCGAGACGGAGGACGGCAGCGCAGACGGGGAGCGCGCGGTCACCGGCACCCACAGCTCGCCAGGCGTGCGACCAGCGCATCGAGCGCCGCGCGCGCCCCCTCGGTGCCGGACGAGGAGGGGATGCCGTCGGCCAGCACGGCGAAGGCGAGCAGCCGGCCGTCCGCGTCCACGACCGTGCCGCCGAGCGAGCTGATGCCGGTGAGCGTGCCGGTCTTGGCCCGCACGAGGCCGGCACCTGACGCCGCCGGCCCCGAGACGTAGCGCCCCGCCAGCGTGCCGGACAGCCCGGCCACCGGCAGGTCCTCGACCACGCGGGCCATGCCCGGGTCACGCCCCGAGGTGCCGGCCACGATCACGTCCCCCACGAGGCGGGCGGGCACCTCCGTGCCCTTGGACAAGCCGCTGGTGTCGACCAGGCGGACGCCGGTCACGTCGTGCCCGCGGCGCGCGAGCTCGGCCTGCACCCACCGCGCCACCTCGGCGAACCCGCCACCCGCGCCGGCTCGCACCGCCGCCTGACGGGCCAGCGACTCGGTGACGGCGTTGTCGCTGCGGGCCAGCGCGACGGCCATCACGTCCGCGACGGGCGCCGACGACACGGCCGCCAGCGGGCGGCTGCCGCCGGGGGCCGCGGCGCGGACCAGGTCACCGCGCACGCTGATGCCGGCCCGGCCCAGCTCGGAGCGAAGGACCTCGGCCACCTCGCCCGCGGGGTCGGCCGGACCAGGGCCACCGGGAGCCACGAGGCCGTCCGCGAGGCCGAGCATCGCCACCTTGCCGACGATCGCCTCCGGGTAGTACGCGCGGTCCCAGGTCGGCGCGTAGTCCTCCCCGTCGGCATAGGTCGTGTCGAGGCCCAGCGTGACGGTCGTGCGTCCGGCCGAGCGCAGCGCCGCCGCGGTCTGCGCCGCGAGCGTCCCCACCCCGGCGTGCCCCTCGACCTCGCCGGGGCGCGACGGGCCGCGCGCCAGCATCATGTCGCCGCCCGCGCGCAGCACCACCCGCCCGTCCGGCGCGAGGACGGTCGTCGTCCGCAGCCGGGTCTCCGGGCCGAGGGAGGGCACGACGGCGGCCGCCGTCAGGAGCTTGGTCGTCGAGGCGGGGGTGCGCGGCTGGTCGGCGGCCACGTCGAGCAGGTGCGCGCCCGTCATACCGTCCCGGACCGTCAGTCCGACGGACCGTCCCAGCCGGGGGTCCGCGAGCGCCGGGGCGAGCGCCGAGCGCAGCGCCGCGGCGGCAGGCTGCGGCGCGCCCGACGAGGCCGCGGACCTGGCCACCGGGGGGATGGGAGTCGGCACGACCACGCGGGACGCCTGGCTGCCGTCGGTCGCCGTCGTCGAGGGGACGCCGGGGGCAGGTGACGCCAGGGGCGAGGGGTCGCGGTCGATCGTGAGGATGCCGGGGACCTTGTCGTGCGCGTCCAGGACGCCATATGTGGCAACGGCCACACCGAGCGTGGCGACGCACGCGATTACGGTCATCCGACGCACGGCCGCCCCCTGACTGTGGGTAGGTTGGTGGCCAACGATTCGATCGACCGTTTCGCAGCCTAGGCCAGGGCGCCGGGCTGCACCGATAGCCACGCAAAGGGGCCACCAGTGGAGCTGGACGTCACCATCGAGATCCCGTCGGGTCACCGCAACAAGTACGAGGTCGACCACGAGTCCGGCCGGATCCGCCTGGACCGCATGCTGTTCACGTCCACCCGCTACCCCGCCGACTACGGCTACGTCGAGGACAGCCTCGGCGAGGACGGCGACCCGCTCGACGCGCTGGTGCTGCTCGACGAGCCGACCTTCCCCGGCTGCCTGGTCCGGGCCCGCCCCATCGGCCTGTTCCACATGCGCGACGAGGCCGGCGGCGACGACAAGCTGCTGTGCATCCCGGCCGGCGACCCGCGCCAGGAGCACATCACCGAGCTCGACCACATCTCCGACTTCGACCGCCTGGAGATCCAGCACTTCTTCGAGACCTACAAGGACCTCGAGCCCGGCAAGTCCGTCGAGGGCGCCTTCTGGGCCGGTCGCGAGCGCGCCGAGGAGATCGTCGTCGAGGCCATCCAGCGCGCCAAGGACAACAACGTCACGACCCTGCGCTGGCCCGCCCCGCACCAGTCGCACTGACGGCTCGTCCGGCCCACTCGGTCGGACCCCGTATGCCGAGAGCGGCGGCCCCTCCACCCGGAGGAGCCGCCGCTCTCGTGCGTGGGGGCACCCGTCGGCCCACACGACCCGACCCGAGCCCGCAGCTCACTTCGTGCCGCCCACGCGCCCCAGAACCAGGTCCAGACGACCCAACTCGAGCCCGCAGCTCACTTCGTGCCGTCCACGCGCCCCAGAACCAGGTCCAGGCGACCCAACCTGAGCTCGGAGCTCACTTCGTGCGGCCCACGGGTCGCAGGGCGGGGTCCAGACGACCCAACTCGAGCCCAGAGCTCAGTTCGTGCCGCGCGTCAGCGCACGCGCCCGCCGTAGGGCAGCAGGTCGGACCAGTACATCGACTCGACCCGGACCTGGGCCCCGGTGTGCGGAGCGTTGACCATCTTGCCGTTGCCGATGTACATGCCCACGTGGTGGATCGAGGCCGCGTCCTTGCCGAAGAACACGAGGTCGCCGGGCTGGAGCTGGGACAGCGGCAGCCGCTGGGTCTGCGCCCACTGCGAGCCGGAGTAGTGGTCCAGGCGCGAGCCGGCCGCACCCCAGGCGCCCTGCACGAGGCCGGAGCAGTCCCAGCGGTCCGGGCCGGCCCCACCCCAGAGGTACCAGTCGCCCACCTGCGACATGGCGAAGTCGATGGCCTTCTTGGCGCGCGGGTTGGGCGCCCCGACGGAGACGGCGCTGCCGGGGACGTAGCCCGGCACGCGGCGGGAGGCACGGGTCGCGGAGCGCTCCGCCGCCTCGGCTGCGGCGCGGGCCCGGTCGGCGGCCTTGCGGGCCCGGCTCGCCTCGGCCGCCAGCTCCTGGGCGCGAGCCCGGGCCGCGCGAGCCTTGCGGCGGCTGGCGGCGACCGTGGCGGCGTGATCGGTGGCGCCGGCGCCGGTCCCGGCGGCGGTGCGGTCGGCGGCGGCCTCTTGGGCGTCGGCCTCGCGGGCCGCACGGTCGGCGGCGGCCTGGGTCGTGTCGCGGGTCTGCTCCGCCGTGCTGCGGTCGGCAGCGGCACGCAGGGCCGCCGCACGCTCCTTGGCGGCGGTCGCGGCGGCGGCCTCGGCCGCCTCCGCGTCGGCGGACAGGCTCTCGGAGTCGCGCTGCGCGGCCTCGGCGAGGGCAGCGGCCTCGCGGGCGGCGGCGGCGCGCTGGTCCGCCTCGAGGCGCAGGCCCTCCTGGCGGCGGCGCTCCAGGTCGACGGAGGTCTGGTTGAGCCGGGCGAGCGTCGCGAGCGCCTGGTCCTGGGCGGCCTGGGTGGCCTGGGCGGCGGCGACGGCCGCCTGCTCGGTCGCCCCGGCGCGGGTGCGGGCGGCGAGCGCCGCCGTCTCGTCGGCCTTGCGCTGGTCCTGGGCCCGCTGGGCGGCACGACGCAGCTCGGTCGCCCGCGTGAGGTCGCCCGTGGCCTGGCGCACGACGCCGGTCTGCAGCTCGCCGAGCGTGGCGAGGCCGGAGGCACGGTCGAGGACGGCCTGCGGGCCGCCGGGGCTCACGAGCGCCTCGAGACCGTGCAGGTCGTGGCCCGACTCGTAGGTCTCCGCCGCCACGCGACCGAGGTTGACCTTGGCCGTGGCGAGGGCACGCTCGGCGGCGCGCGCCTTGGCGTCCGCGTCCGCGAAGGCCTTGGTGGACGCGTCCAGGCGCACCTTGGCGCCGTTGTACTGCTCGGCGGCCAGCGCGGCCTCGCGCCGGGCCAGCTCGAGGCGGTCGGCCGCGGCGGCATACTGCGCCTGGGGGGTGGCGACCTGGGCCTCCTGGTCGGCGGCGGCCCGGTTGGCCGCGGCCACGTCCTGCTCGGACGGCAGCGACTGCGTGCTGCCGGTGGGGGACGGAGCCGGGTCGGCCGAGGCGGGCGCGACGAGGCCGAGGGTGAGCAGGGCGACCGTCACGCTGACGGACGCGGCGCGCGCGCCGGCCCCTGGGCCGCGACGGACGCGTGGCGTGGACTGCACTGATGTCCCCTCTGGAGCTGTGACCGATCGTGCGCGACGCCCCCGGGCGACGCGATGGAGAGGGGTCGACCGCGGCTGGCGCGTCGACCCTATGGGTCAAGAGTACGGAGCGAGAGACCGTAGCGGTACGCGGTCCTCGACATCGGGGTGGCCTCACGCTGTGTGACAAGGGACGCAGGAGTGAACATCAGGTGATGCCGGGGAATGACAGGACCGTGTTTCCGCAGGTCACAGCGAGATAACGGGATGCCTCGCAGCGACATAACGAAACGATAACGGACAGGACCGAACGGGTGAAGCCCCGGCACGACATACCCCAATGATCCGCACCCATCGCAACTCAGAGTGACGGATGAGCACCGTGCCAGGATGGTCGGGTGACCCCGGCCCACCCCACCCCCCGACGTGCGGGGATGGGGCTCACCCTCGTGCTCGCCGGGCTGTCGATGTTCGGCCCGTTCAGCATCGACACCGCGTTCCCGGCGTTCCAGCAGATGGGGGCCGAGCTCGAGGTGGGCAGCACGGCCATGCAGCAGGTGGTCAGCGTCTACCTGCTGGCCTTCGCGATCATGAGCCTGGTGCACGGCCCGCTGTCGGACGCCGTGGGCCGTCGCCCGGTCATGGTCGCGGGCATCGCCGTCTTCGTGCTGGCGTCCGTCGGGTGCGCCCTGTCCACCAGCCTCCCCGTCCTGCTGGTCTGCCGCGCCCTGCAGGGGTTCTCGGCCGGAGCGGGCCAGATCGTGAGCCGGGCGGTGGTCCGGGACCTGTTCGACGGGCCCGAGGCCCAGCGGCTGATGAGCCACGTGGCGATGATCTTCGGCGTCGCCCCGGCGATCGCCCCGATCATCGGCGGCGCGCTGCTCGGCCTCGGCCGGTGGCCGCTGGTCTTCTGGTTCCTCGCCGCCTTCGGCCTGCTCATGGCCGGCGCGGTGCTGCTGGTGCTGCCCGAGACCCACCCGCCCAAGGCCCGTACTCCCCTGCGCCTCGGCGCGGCCGTCGGCAGCCTGGTGCGGATCGCCCGCGGGGCGGCCTTCTGGCGGATCGCGCTGGCCTGCACCCTGACCTTCGCCGGCCAGTTCCTCTACATCGCCGGCGCGCCGATCTTCGTGGTGGACCTGCTCGGGCTGGGTAGCGGGGACTTCTGGCTCTTCTTCGTCCCGATGATCGGGTGCATGGTGACCGGCGCCTTCGTCAGCGGACGCCTCGCGGGTCGGATCACCGGACGGACCCAGGTCATGGTCGGTATGACGATCGCCCTGGCCTCGGGCGTGCTCACCGTGGTCCTGGCGGCGACGCCAGACCCGGCCCGTCTCCCCTGGCCCGTGGTCGGCCCCTCGCTGATGGCGCTGGGCGTGGCGATGGCCTTCCCGGTGCTGCAGCTCGCCGTGCTGGACCTCCACCCGGACGCCCGGGGCACGGCGGCGTCCGCATCGTCGTTCGTGCAGCTGGCGTTCAACGCCGCCCTGGCCGGCGTGGTCGTGCCGGTCGCCACCGCGTCGCTGCTGAGCCTCGCCCTGACCAGCCTGCTGCTGATCGTGCTGGGCACCGGGGTGCTGGGCCTGCACCTGCTGGCCACCCGGCCCCGGGCCGGGCGCGGGCTGCGCACGACCCGGCGTCCCGAGCCGCTGGAGCCGACCGACCGGATGTGAGGCTCAGCCCTTGGCCCCGGCGTCCTTGAGCAGGAAGGTGAGGGTCCTCGGCAGGGCCTCGCGCCAGGACGTGTAGGTGTGCCCGGCGTTGTCCACGACCATCGGGGTGATCCCGGGCAGGCCCTTGGTGGCGCCGAAGAACTGCTGCGTCAGCTGCCAGCTCTGGGCGTCGGCCGGCGAGGACATCGCCAGCAGCCGGGTGCGGGCCGGCGGGCGGTTGCGCAGCAGCCACGCCACGTCCGAGCGCTGCAGCAGCGCGGGGTCGCGCTGGAGGACGCTCGCGAGGGTGCCGGTCGAGCCGTCCACCGACGGAGCGAAGTATCCCTGCAGCGACGCCCCGGAGCCGAACGTCTGCGGCTCGGCGGCGTGGAGCTTGGCCGCGCAGTAGCCACCGAGCGACCACCCCAGCACCGACCAGCGGGGACCGGGCTGGACGACGCCGAGCGTGTGCTGCGCCCAGGCGGGCACGTCCCGGGCGAGCCAGGTGTAGGCCTGCGGACCCCCCGGGTAGTCCGTGCACTCCGTGTCCTGCGGGAGCTTGATGTTGACCTCCGGCATGACCGCCACGAACGGCGGGATCTGCTTGGAGCGGATCAGCGGGGCGGCCTTCTGGGCGAACTGCAGGGAGGTCGCCACGTTGTCGACGGGGCCGTAGGCGCCGCCCAGCACGAACACGACCGGCAGGCCCTTGGCGTTGGCGGCGTGCTCGTGGCCCGGGGGCATCCACACGACGACCTTGGCGGTCGTCCCGGACTGCACGCCGGACACGACGTAGTCGCGGTAGAGCCCGTCGCCCTTGGGCGGCTGGACCTTGCGGGGAGCCCAGCCGCGCACCCGGATCTGCTTCAGCTCGTCCGTGGTCATGGCCCCGCCCGAGGCAGGCTGCGCGACGGCGGCGAACGGGTTGTCGTCCTCGGACGCCGCGGCGAGCGAGGACCAGGTGGGAAGAAGCCGAAGTCCCGGTTGACGACCAGGACGAGCCCCCCGATGGCGAGCACCTGGGACAGGACGATCGACACCGCCACCCCGGCCGAGACCGCCACGCGGCGCCCCGTCCCCCGCCCTGCCGAGCGGCGGTACACCAGCACCGCCACCACCAGTGGGACTGCCAACGCCAGGCCGATCGCGGCCGCGATGACAAGCCGCGACGTCGGACCCATGTCCCGCCTCCTTCTTGTCTGCTACGCACCGTAGACGCCGACCACGGCCCGGAGGTTGACCATCGATCGGGTGACCGCCCCGTTCACCCGAACAGGTCGCTCTCAGGCGAGCGTGGCCGGGTCTGGTGCCACCTCGCGCAGGCCGGAGGTCGCCGCCGCGATCCGGCGCTCGGTCAGCCCGGGCTCGTGCCGTCCCTCCGCGAGCAGCCGACGGTCATGCAGCGAGCCGAGCAGGCTCTCGCACACCTCCCACGCGTCGCGGCGGGCGAGCAGCGACTCGACGGTCTCGGTGGCCCGGAGGTCGGCGGGGGCCGCGTCGAGATAGGCCCGGACGAGCTGCTCGACCTGGTCCCGCCCCAGCCGCACCTGCACGCCCTCGCTCGCGAGCCGCCCCCCGAGGTAGCCGAGGTCGCGGGCGGGGTCGTCGATCTCGGCCCACTCCCAGTCGACCAGCCGCGGCTCGCCGGCCTCGACGAGGACGTTGGCCGCGACGAGGTCGCCGTGCACCAGCGCGAACCGGCGGACCGGCTCGAACCACGGCTCGCGCTCCGCCAGGTAGGCGCGCACCCCCGGCAGCAGCGCCAGCACCTCGGGGTCGGCGACCACCTGCGGCTGGTGCTCGAGCCACCACCCCAGCCCGGCCTCGAAGGCGCCGACGATGCTGACGGTGCTGCGCTGCGGGTCACCGACCGGTCCGCAGCGCGGGTAGGCCCGGTCGTGCAGGCGCGCGATGGCCTGCGCGAGCCTGGTCAGCAGCTCGTCGTCCCAGTCGTCGGTGTCGGTGAGCACCTCGCCGGGCACCAGCCCGACGACCATGGCCGGTATGCCGAGCCGGTCACCGCTCTCGTCCAGGGCCACCGGCTCGGGGCCCACCCCGTCCGGCAGGAGCTGCAGCACCGTGAACTCGTCACGCATGGCGCGCGGCAGATCCTCGGTGGGGCGACGCACGACCCGCACCACGACGTCGGCGCCCCGGGTGGCGACGTGCCAGGCGGCATACGACTCTCCCTCCCCCAGCAGGCTCACCCACTCGGGGGCGCGGGGCAGGCCGCACCAGGCCCACTCGCGGTCGAGGGCGGCACGCAGGGCGGTCTCGTCGATCACCGCTCCAGGCTAGGCGGCTCGCCCGTGGTGGGCGGTCGTTGCCAGCCGGTCGCACGCACGCGCCCGACACGCGAGGCGCGAGGCGCGAGGCGCGAGGCGCGAGGCGCGAGGGGACGCGAATGTCGCGCCTGACGGCGTGTCGTGGACATCTGCGTCCCCTCGCTGCCGATCGATGCCTGTCGGCACCCCCGATGGCCCTCGGCGGCCCTGGTGTCCCCGATGACCCTCGCGCGCGGCTCAGGCGCGGGACTCCTCGCTGTCGCCCGACTCGGTGCTCCCGTCGATCAGGGGGACGTCGAGGCGCTCGGCCAGCTCGGCGAAGGCGATGCCGTGGGTCTCGCGCACGACCACGCCACGCTCCTCGAGCAGGAACACCGCCTGGCTGGTGTAGACGCGCCGGACGCACGCCAGCCCCGTCGCGGGATAGGTCAGCTCGGGGACGATCTTGGCCGAGCCGTCCTTGGCGAAGAGCGACATCATGACCCAGGTCTGCTTGGCGCCGATGGCGAGGTCCATCGCGCCGCCGACGGCGGGGATGGCGTCGGGTGCGCCCGTGTGCCAGTTGGCGAGGTCGCCCCCGGCCGAGACCTGGAAGGCACCCATGACGCAGACGTCCAGGTGACCGCCACGCATCATCGCGAAGCTGTCGGCGTGGTGGAAGTAGGACGCCCCAGGCAGCTCGGTGACGGCGATCTTGCCGGCGTTGATGAGGTCCACGTCGACGTCCTCGCCGTGCGCCTGCGGACCCATCCCGAGCATGCCGTTCTCGGTGTGCAGGGTGATCTGCTGCTCCGCGCGCAGGTAGTCGCTGATCAGCGTCGGCTGCCCGATCCCGAGGTTGACGAAGGACCCCGGCTCGATGTCGTGGGCGGCCAGCGCGGCGAGCTCCTGCTTGCTCAGCTCGGCATCCGTGCTCGCGCTCGTGCTCGCAGTCGTGCGCGTCGGCTCCGTCGTCGGCTCGGTCATCGCAGGCCCTCCTTGTCGCTGCTGGCGGTGCGCACCTCGACGACGGTGTCGACGAAGATGCCGGGGGTCACGACGACCTCCGGGTCGATCTCCCCTGTGGGGACGAGCTGCTCGACCTGCACCACGCTGCGGGTGACCGCGGTGCACATGGCCGGCCCGAAGTTGCGGGCGGTCTTGCGATAGACGAGGTTGCCCATCGCGTCGCTGCGCAGCGCCTTGACCAGCGCCACGTCGCCGGTGATCGGCGCCTCGAGGACATACCCGCGGCCGTCGATCACCCGCGTCTCCTTGCCCTCGGCGAGCAGGGTGCCGTATGCCGTGGGCGTGAAGAAGCCACCGATCCCGGCGCCCCCCGCGCGGATCCGCTCCGCGAGGGTGCCCTGCGGCACGACCTCGAGCTCGAGCCGCCCGGCGCGATAGGCCTCGTCGAAGTGCCACGAGTCGCTCTGGCGCGGGAACGAGCAGATCATCTTGGCGACCTGGCCGTTCTTGATCAGGGCGGCCAGGCCCTCGTCGCCATTGCCGGCGTTGTTGTTGACGACGGTGAGGCCGCTGGCCCCGCTGCGGATCAGCGCCTCGATCAGCTCGACCGGCTGCCCGGCGATGCCGAAGCCCCCGATCAGCACGGTGTCACCGTCCTCGACGATGCTGACCGCCTCGTCGACGTCCGCGGCCACGTGCAGCCCGCTCATCGTGCTCCCTCCCTCGTGCCGGTGGTGCCGGTGGTGCCGGCGCTGGCGACGTTCTCGACGACGACGGCGAGCCCCTGGCCGACGCCGATGCAGATCCCGGCCAGGCCGTAGCGCCCACCGGTCGCGGCCAGGCGACGAGCCACCGTGCCGAGCACGCGCAACCCCGATGCGCCGAGGGGGTGGCCGATGGCGATCGCCCCGCCCCAGCGGTTGACGACGCCCACGTCGAGGCCGTCGCGCTCCCATGCGTCCAGGCAGGCCAGGGACTGGGCGGCGAAGGCCTCGTTGAGCTCGACCGCGTCGATGTCGCTCCAGGTCAGGCCCGCGCGGCGCAGCGCCTGCTCCGCCGCCGCGACGGGCGCGTAGCCGAAGTACTGCGGCTCGTTCGCGGCCTCGCCGCGGGAGACGATCTGCGCCAGGGGGTCGCGCCCCAGCAGCTCGGCCGCCCGTTCGGAGCCCACGAACGCGGCGGACGCCCCGTCGTTGAGGGGCGAGGCGTTGCCCGCGGTGACCGTGCCGCCCTCCGTGCAAAAGACGGTCTTGAGCCCGGCCAGGGTCTCGGGGGTCGAGCCCGGGCGGATGCCCTCGTCCCGCTCGAGGTCCGTCCCGGGCACGGTGACCACGTGGTCGGCATACCGGCCCTCGTCCCAGGCCGCAGCGGCGAGCCGGTGCGGCTCGGCAGCGAAGGCGTCCTGCCGCTCGCGCGAGACCCCGTGGAGCTCGGCGAGCTGCTCCGTCGCCTCCCCGAGGCTGACGGTCCACCGGCCAGGCATGCGGGGGTTGACCAGGCGCCACCCGAGAGCGGTGCTCTCGGCGGTGAGGTTGTGGGCGGGGTAGGGCTTGCTGGTCTTGGGCAGCACCCATGGGTCGCGGCTCATCGACTCCACGCCGCCGACGAGGACCAGGTCGGCGTCGCCCGCCATCACCTGCCGCGAGGCGACCATGGCGGCGTCGAGCGACGACCCGCAGAGCCGGTTGACCGTGCTGCCGGGGATCGAGACGGGCAGGCCGGCGAGCAGCGTGGCCATGCGGGCGACGTTGCGGTTCTCCTCGCCGGCGCCGTTGGCGTTGCCGAAGGTCACGGCGTCGATGCGCTCGGGGTCGAGCCCGGGCGAGCGGTCGACCAGGGCGCGCACGACGTGGGCCGCGAGGTCGTCGGGCCGGGTGCCGGCCAGGGCCCCGCCGAACCGCCCGAAGGGCGTCCGGACGGCGTCGTAGAGATAGGTGTCGGTGGTCATGATCGTTCTCCTTCGAACGTCGTCGGTGTCAGCGGCAGAAGGCGAGAAGGGCCTCGGCGGTGCCGGTCGGGTCCTCCACCGGGGCCTGGTGCCCGACCTCGGGCAGGATCACGGCGCGGCCGTCGGCCACCCCGGAGGCGACCTGCTCCGCGGCCGCGGGCGGAACGACCTGGTCGGCGGCCCCGTTGAGCACCAGCACCGGGTCGGTCACCTCGCCCAGCCGGTCGCTCAGGTCGTATGCCGCGAGCGCCTCGCAGCACGCCGCATAGCCCTCGTCGTCGACCTCGTGCGCGAGGTCGTGCAGCAGGCCCCCCGCGACCTGCGGCTCACGATCGGCGAAGCCGGGCGCGAACCACCGCGCCGCCGAGCCCTCGACGAGCGCCGGCGTCCCCTGGGCGCGGACCGTGACGGCTCGCTGCGTCCACGCCTCGGGGGTGCCGAGCGCCGCGGCGGAGCACACCAGGGCGACGGCGGCGAACGCGCCCGGGTGGTCGGCGGCGGCCTGCAGGCCGGTCGCCCCGCCGAGGCTCACGCCCGCGTAGTACGCCGGCAGGCCGGGGGTGCCGCGACGGGCGGCCAGCTCGACCACGGCGCTCGCGAGGTCGGCGACGCTGAACGACCCGGCAGAGCCGTCGTGGTGCGTCCGGCCGTGACCGGGCAGGTCCCACCCGAGGACGTGGTAGCGGTCACCCAGCAAGGGAAGGACGGGGGCCCACAGCCGCTCGACGGCCACGCCGAGGGAGGAGCCGAGGACGAGCAGGGGCTTGGGCTGCCCGGCGGCACCGGACGAGGACAGCGGGACGACGGCGACGGGCACGCTCACGGCGGGGCTCCTGGTGGTCGGGGTGGCACCAGCCTACGGCGTGTTCGCAGGATGCACGCCCGTTCGATATGCGCACCGCGTCAGGCGCTGATGCAGCTCCTATCGCGTCCGGCGGCCTTGGCGGCATACAGGGAGGCGTCGGCGCGCCCGATGACGTCCTCGGCGGTGTCCCCGGCCCGCAGGCTCGTGATCCCCGCCGAGAAGGTCTGGCCGCGCGGCGTCGCGCGGCGCATCCGCTGCAGGACCGCGCGGGTCTCGGCCACGGTGCCCTCGGGCATGATGACGACGAACTCCTCACCGCCATAGCGGAAGAGCATGTCCCCCGGGCCGATCACCGACGCCCAGGACAGGCCGGCGGCCCGGAGCAGGCGGTCGCCCTGGAGGTGCCCGTGGGTGTCGTTGAAGCTCTTGAAGTGGTCCAGGTCGAGCAGGGCCACGGTCAGGCCGGCCAGTCGCCCCTGCTCCACCTGCCCGATGCTGTCGTGCAGCAGCCGCATCCCCGCCCGCCGGTTGGGGAGCTGGGTGAGCTCGTCGGTGCGCGCGGTCTGCTCGAGCTCGTTGGCCTGCTTCTCGAGGCGGCGCACGAGGATCAGGACGCGTACGCAGACGAGGACGACCATCATCGCGGTGCCCACGAGCGACAGCACGACCGACGAGGGCGTCGCCGGGGCGCGGCCGACCATGGTCTGCACCGCGATGGTCATCATCGGCGCCACCACGGCCCCCACCATCATCAGCACCCCGGAGCGCGACACCCGCGAGCTGGGCTCGCGCACCGGGCGGCCGGACAGGACGGCGGCGGCGGCGAGGAGCACGGACTGCACCATCCACAGCGCCGGGGGCCAGTACCACGTGTCCGTGAGGCCCACCACGAAGTAGCCGAACCAGATGTCGGCGACGACGTCGACCATGGCCGACAGCGCCAGCGCGCGCGTGCACCACTCGTGCGCGGACCGGGCGCTCAGCACCGCCACGGCGCCGGCGATCGCGAGCACGTCGCACAGCGGGTAGGAGCTCACCAGCAGGGATCGCAGGTCGCTGCCCCCCGGGGCGAGCAGGATCTGCTGGCCGATGAGCAGCCACCACACGACCGACAGGCTCACGGCGCACAGCACCACGTCGAGGACGACCGCCGCTCCGGCGACGATTCCCTCCCGGCGCGCCATGCCCACGAGGGCGGCGAACAGGCACAGGTAGGACAGGATCCCGACGAGCGAGGTGGAGGACCAGCTGTCCAGGCTGACGGACCGGACGGCCTGGACGGCGACCACGACGTCGCCCACCAGCCACAGCAGCATCGCCGCGAGCAGCAGTCGCCGCTCGCCCCGGAATGCCGGTCGGGTGCGCGCGACCCCGTAGGCGAACACGGCCGTGGACAGCACCCGCGAACCGACGTAGGCGGCCCCCTGGGCCTCCGGGGTCCCGACGACCCA
Organism: Arsenicicoccus sp. UBA7492; assembly: GCF_002479615.1. Lineage (NCBI taxonomy): Bacteria > Bacillati > Actinomycetota > Actinomycetes > Micrococcales > Intrasporangiaceae > Arsenicicoccus > Arsenicicoccus sp. UBA7492. Next base: position 31,422 of record NZ_DLOE01000039.1, read on the forward strand.
GTAGATCCCCTGCGCGACGACGAGCACGAGGGCCAGCAGGCCCAGGGCGAGCGCGTCCTGCCGTCGCCGGCGCAGGCTCCCGGCGCGCTCGTAGGAGCTGGGGCCGACCTCGACGCGGGCGCTCACGCGATCACCATCGTGCGGGCGCGGCCCGCCTCCTTGGCGGCGTAGAGCGAGACGTCGGCGCGCGCGAGAAGCGTCTCGGACGAGTCGCCGTCGGACCAGGCGGCCAGCCCCGCGGAGAAGGTCTGGTCGTCCGGGGTCGCCGCGCGCATCCGGGCGAGGATCTTTTCGGCGTCGGCGACGGACCGGTTGGGCAGGATCACGACGAACTCCTCGCCGCCATAGCGATAGATCGACCCGTCGTCGTCCAGCACCTGGATCCAGGCGCGGGCGGACGCCCGCAGGATGCGGTCACCCTGCAGGTGGCCATGGGCATCGTTGAAGCTCTTGAAATTGTCCAGGTCGAGCATCCCCACGGTGAGGCGGGCGCCCACCCCGGTCATGGCGGCGGCGATCGCCTCGTCCATCAGGCGCAGTCCGGCCCGCCGGTTGGCCAGGCCCGTCAGCTCGTCGGTGCGGGCGGTCCGGGCCAGCTGGTCGGACTGTTTCTCGATCCTGCGCACGAGCACCAGCACCCGGGTGGCGGCGATGAGCAGTAGCAGCAGGGTCCCCGCGAGGGTCGCGAGCACGGCCGAGGCATGCGTGTGCCGCCCGAGCGCGGACAGGACGGCCAGCACGGTGGCGGGGCCGACGAGGGCCGACACGACGAGCAGCACCCCAGCGACCGAGACCCGCGAGGCCAGCTCCCGGCCTGGTCGCCGACCGAGGACCGACGCCGTCGCGAGCAGGGTGCTCTGCACCATCCACAGCGCGTACACCGAGCGGTTGCTGGGCATCTCGCCGCTGACGTAGAGGCCGAAGCCGACGTCCGAGACGGCCCCCACCAGCATCCCCAGCACGAGCAGCCGATAGGAGATGGCATGGGCCGAGCGGGAGCTGAGCAGCACCGCGGCCGCCGCCACGATCAGGCTGTCCCCGAGCGGATAGGCGGCGGCGAGCAGGGTCGTCGAGCGGGCCTGGTCGGGGTGTGAGAAGAGCTCTTGGCCGACGAGCAGCCACCAGCAGATCGCCAGGCTCACCACGCACGCCATCGAGTCCAGCCACAGCGCCGACCCCCGCACGAAGCCGTCCTTGCAGGCGAGGCGCACCACGCCGGCGCACACGAGCACGAAACCAGCCATGTCGAAGACCCCGGCGGGCGTCCAGTCGCCATACTCACCGAGGACGGCGATGCGCACGGCCACGGCCACCTCGGCCAGGGCCCAGACGACCATGCCGGCCAGCATCAGCCCCCAGTCCCGCCGGAATCCCGGACGGGCACGGGCGACGCCCCAGGCGAAGGTCACGACCGCGGCGACCCGCATGACGATGAAGGCCACGCTCGCGGCCCTTTCGTCGGAGGTCCAGTACACGAGCTGCAGCAGCACGAACAGAGATCCGAGGACGACGAGGACCCGGTCGTCCTGTCGGAACGACCGGGACTCGGGGTCGCCGTCAGTGGTGGGCCCTGGCGGGTTGCCGGCCATGGGCTCGCGCATGCCGCTCATCCTAGGTAGCCCACCGTGATCGCGCAGGCACGCTGAGGTGATTCACAGCAAAGAAGCGGTCAGTGCGGTGAGGTGCCGCACAACAGCGAGGCCCCCGACCGGAGTCGGGGGCCTCGTCTGAGCCGCTTGTCGGAATCGAACCGACGACCTATTCATTACGAGTGAATCGCTCTGGCCGACTGAGCTAAAGCGGCAGGAACGTCAGCGGGCCGACGCTCGGCGCCCCACTATACAGGCCGGGCAGGCGCCGACCGAATCCGTCGAGCCAGCTCAGCACTTCGCGCCGTCGACCGGCACCTTGCCCTTGACGAGGTAGTCGTCGACGAGCCGGTCGACGCAGTTGTTGCCCTGCTGGTATGCCGTGTGGCCGTCGCCGTCGCGGGTCACCAGAACGCCCTGGTCGAGCTGCTTGGCGAGCGCCACGGAGTTCTCGTAGGGGGTGGCGGGGTCGCGGGTGGTCCCGAGGACCAGGATCGGGCCCGAGCCGGTGGCGCTGATGGGGGCGGCCTTGCCGGTCGCCTGGACGGGCCAGGCGCCGCACACCGAGTCGCCCCAGGCCATGAAGCGACCCCAGGTCGGCGCGACCTTGACGAAGTCCTTCTCGTCCGCGGCGTACTTCGCGGCGTCGCCGGTCACGGGGCGGTCCAGGCAGTTGACGGCGTTGATGGCCTGCAGCATGTTGCCCTTGTAGCTGCCGTCGTCCTGCCGGTCGGCGTACTGCGTCGCCAGGCGCATGAGGCCGGAGCCGTCGCCGCCCTTGGCGGACCGCAGCGCCGAGTCGAGCTCGGGCCACAGCTGCTCGGAGTACATCGGGAGGGCCAGGCCCATCGAGGCCCACCCCTCGGTGAGCGTCCCGGTCCCGACGCCCGGGGCGGGCAGCGGCTTGGCGTCGATCTGCTTGAGCAGGTCGGCGAGACCGGTCATGACCTCGTCCACGCTGCTACCGACGGGGCAGCTACCGGTCTCGACGCAGTGCTGGGCGTAGGCCCGGGTGGCGCGCTCGAAGCCGGTCGCCTGCCCCAGCGCCGAGGCCTTGCCGTCCTGGGCGGGGTCGATGACGCCGTCGAGCACCATCTGGCCGACGTGCTTGGGGAACAGCCCGGCATACGTGGCGCCGAGGAAGGTCCCGTAGGACGCCCCGAAGTAGTTGAGCCGCTGGTCGCCGAGGGTGGCCCGCAGCACGTCCATGTCCTTGGCCGCCTCGACGGTGGACACGTGGGCGAGCAGATCGCCCGTGCGCTGCTTGCAGGCCTCGCCGAAGGCCTTGTTGGCGGCCATGAGCTGGCCCTGCTCGGTGGGGGTGTCCGGGGTCGGGTCGCCGCCCAGCAGGTCGTCCATCTGCTTGGCGTCCAGGCACGTCACCGGCTGCGACTTGGCGACGCCGCGCGGGTCGAAGCCGACGACGTCGAAGCGCCGCTGGACGTTGCCGGCCAGGGTCGGGGCGAACCAGTCGACCATGTCGACCCCCGAGGCGCCAGGTCCGCCGGGGTTGAGCACGAGGGACCCGGTGCGCAAGCTCGACGAGGACTTCTGCCGCTTCAGCGCGAGCTTGAGCGTCGCGCCGTCCGGCTTGTCGTAGTCCACGGGCACCGTCAGCCAGCTGCACTCGAACCGGCCGCACCGCTCCCACGCCAGCTGCTGGCCGTAGTACTTCGCGAGGTCAGGGGCGTGCGAGGCGGTGGCCGTGCTCGTGGCGCCCGGCCCGCTCGCCCCGGTCGCGGAGGGACCGCTCGGGCTCGCGCTGCTCGGGCTGGTGGTGGCGCTCGTGCCCCCGGTCCCCGGGATGGCGCAGGCCCCGAGCAGCAAGGAGGCCGCCGCGAGGGACGTGGCGGAGCGTGCGGTGCGCGACCGGCGCAGCGAGGTCATGCGGGGCCTTTCGGGGACGAGGACGTATGCCGGGAGAGGGCCGGCGTCGTCGAGGCCCCCTGTCTCTCCCCCACGGTAACCGTCTCGCCTGGGAGGGACGGAACTGTCAGCGCGGCAGTCTCAAGGACAGACACATCGCCTCGAGCGCGAGCAGCGGCGCCACGCTGCGGTCGATCCGTTCCCTCGCTGTGCCGATCGCGTCGATCGCGTGCAGGAGGCCTTCGGGTGTGAAGGCCTGCGCCACCTGCGAGACCAACGGCCCCAGCTCGGTGTTGACCAGGGGGACTGGCGTGCCGAGCCGCAGCACCAGCGCGTCGCGATAGACGCTCATCAGGTCGACGAGCGAGCGGTCCACGACGTCGCGGGCGAAGCGGGTGGCCCGCTGCTTCTGCTCGCGCTCGAGGGCGGCCACCGCGGAGCGCACGTGCGGGGGCTGGGTGCGCGAGGCGGGGTCGGCCCCGAGCCGCTCGAGCAGCTGGCGGCGCTCGGCGGCGTCGCGGTCGGCGCTGGAGGCCCCCGACTCCTCGTCCGCGATCGAGGCGAGGTCCGCCGCCGCATCGATGGCGTTACCCACCCGGCGGATCCGCCCCGCGATGGAGACGGTCGTGTGCCGGCGCTCGCGGGCGCCGTCGTCGGTGGCGAGCCGCTTGGCGATCCCGATGTGGCTCTGGGCCGCGCGGGCGGCATACGCGGCCATGGCCGGGTCGATGCCGTCGCGGCGCACGAGCAGCTCCGCCACGGCATCGACGGGAGGGGTCCGCAGGCGCACGTGCCGCGATCGCGAGCGCACCGTGATGATCACGTCGTCGAGCGACGGCGCGCACAGCAGCCAGACGGTGCGCGACACCGGCTCCTCGATGACCTTGAGCAGCGCGTTGGCGGCCTGCTCGGTCAGGCGGTCGGCGTCCTCGATCACGATGACGCGGTAGCGGCCGACGGAGGGGCGGGTCGACCCGAGCCGCACCAGCTCGCGCGCCTGCTCGACGCCGATGGACAGTCCCGAGGTCGCGACCAGGGAGACGTCGGCGTGGGTGCCGTCCATGGCGGTGCGGCACTCCAGGCAGGACCCGCAGCCGCCCTCGGGGCACTGCAGGGCAGCGGCGAAGCTGCGGGCGGCCACCGAGCGGCCCGACCCGGGCGGGCCGGTGAGCAGCCAGGCGTGGGTCATGGCGTCGGGGTCGGCCACCGCCCGGCTGAGGGTGGTCACCGCCTCGGGCTGCCCGACGGTCTGCTCCCAGACGCCGGGGGCGGTCACGAGAGCACCTCCGCCAGGCGACCGCGCACGAGGGCGTGGATCTCGGCGGGTGCCAGGGTGGCGTCCACGACGAGGTAGCGCCCGGGCTCCGCGGCGGCGAGGTCCAGGAACCCGGACCGCACCCGGTGGTGGAAGTCGTCGGGCTCGGACTCGAGCCGGTCGTGCTCGTCGCCCCGCCGCTCGCGACCGGTGCCCGCCTCGACGTCGAGCAGCACGGTGAGGTCGGGCAGCAGCCCCTCGACCGCCCACAGCGACAGCTGCCGCACCTCCTCGCCCGCCAGGTCGCGCCCCGCGCCCTGGTAGGCCACCGACGAGTCGAGGTAGCGGTCGGTCACCACGACCTCGCCGCGGGCGAGGGCGGGCCGCACCACCGCGTGCACGTGGTGGGCCCGGTCGGCGGCGAAGAGCAGCGCCTCGGCCCGCGGCGACACGTCGTCCCCGTGGAGGAGCAGCCGCCGGATCTCGGCGCCGAGCTCGGAGCCCCCGGGCTCGCGCGTCAGCAGGACCGTGCGCCCCTGGGCCTCCAGCCACTCCTGCAGCAGCCGAGCCTGCGTCGACTTGCCCGCACCGTCGCCGCCCTCGAGGGCCACGAACACCCCGCGCCCACCCTGTCCCATCGTCACGTGCTCGAGCCTAGAGCAGGGCGCCGACAGGGGGTCTGCCCGGCGCCCGGCTCGGTGACGCTGCGTGCCCGAGCGGCACCTCGCGGACACGGTCCGCCCCCTCCGGCGTCGCTTCCCGGTCACGGGGCAACAACGGTCGTCTCCCGGCCATACCCTGGACCCGTGACGCAGGGGGACCAGGGGCAGACGAGGGGCGGGCGCGCCGAGGCCGACACGCTGGCTGCGGTCGCCCGCCTCGCCGAGGCCCTGCCCGCCGACGCCCGGCGCGAGCAGCTCGTGCAGGCGCTCCGACATCACCTGCCCCGCGTCATCGGCGCTGAGCGGATCGAGCTGGGGCTGGTCACCGGGTCCGACGGCCACGTCGAGTGCCACGTCTTCGCCGGCACCCTGCCGGGCGAGCCAACCGTCCACCAGCGCCCCGTGACCACCGGCTGCTTCGTCCGCGTCCTGCGGTCGCGGACCCAGCTGATCCCCGACCTGCGGGAGGCGGACGACCCCGAGCTGCAGCCACTCGTCGAGGCGAGGCTGCGCCAGCGTCTGGTCCTCGCCGTGCACGCCGGCACAGCCACGATCGGCGTGCTGGCGGTGACCAGCGCTTCCGCCATACGACCCGAGACGATCCAGGCAGCCACACTGGTGGCGGCCGTCCTCTCCGCCCGGGGCACCCAGCTCTCGGGCCTGGCGGCCCCGGACTCCCTGCTCACGCTCGAGGCGCAGCTGGCCGACCTGCGATCGACCAACCAGACCCTCCAGCGCACCGACGCCCTGACCCGGCTGCCCAACCGCGCGGCCGCCTTCGAGGCGATCGGCCGGGCCCGCGCGGGCGAGCCGGCGGACGGCGCCTTCGCCTACATCGACGTCGACCATCTCAAGATGACCAACGACCGGCTCGGCCACGGGTCCGGCGACGAGGTGCTCCGCGGGGTGGCCGACCGTCTGCTCCGGCTGAGCGGGCCGACGCCGGTCGCCGTCTTCCGCGTCGGCGGGGACGAGTTCGGGGCGCTGAGCCGGGGCACGGTCCAGGAGCTGCGAGCCGCGCTCGAGGAGCTGTCCGTCGACCTGGCCCGCGACCCGCTGCGCATCGACGGGCGCGAGGTGCCCGTCGCGTTCTCCGCCGGCGTCTATGCCATCTCCGGTCACGACCAGGGCATCGAGGAGATCGTCTCCCGCGCCGAGTCCGCGGCCCACGAGGCCAAGCGCAGCGGTCGCGGACGGGTCCTCGTCCACGTGCCCGGCGACCCGGGACGCGCCGACACCCACCACGAGCGGCTGCAGATGGACGAGGTGCGTTCCGCGGTGCTCACCGGGCGTCTGTCGATGGTGGCCCAGCCCATCCGCAGCGTCGTGCAGGGCGTCGAGGCCCCCATGGACGCCGAGGTCCTCGTCCGGCTGGCCGACGAGGCCGGACGCACCCTGCTGCCCGACGACTTCGTGGCCCTGGCCGAGCAATATGACGTCGTCAACGCCCTCGACCGCGCCGTCCTGTCCCGCGTGGTCGAGACCCTCGCCGACGGGGCCCCGCAGCGTCGCGTCTCCTGCAACGTCAGCCCGCACAGCCTGCTCGACCCCACCTTCGTCGACTGGGCCGACGACCTGATCCGCGGCAGCGGCCAGGGCCGCCGTCTGGTGCTCGAGCTGACCGAGCGGCTGCCCATCGGCACGGTCGAGGAGGTGCGGTCCGGCATGGTCCACCTCGGCGACGCCGGCGTGCGCTTCGCCCTCGACGACTTCGGGGCGGGCACGACCAGCTATGGCAACCTGCGCGTCCTGCCCATCGACGTCCTCAAGATCGACGGCGTGCTCGTGCGCGGGTGCCTCACCAGCACCGTCGACCACGCGATGCTGCGCTCGGCCGTCGAGGTGGCCGACGCGCTCGGCATACGGTCCGTCGCCGAGGGGGTGGAGACCGCCGAGCAGCTGTCCGCCGTCGTCGAGCTGGGGGCGCACGCCGTGCAGGGCTACTACTTCGGCCAGCCCCTCCCCTGGCCGGCGGTCTGAGGCAGGCGGCCTGAGGCAGGCGGCCGACCGCCAGGCGAGATCGGCCAGGTGGCACGGCGATTGACCCCCGCCGGCGGGGGCGCATGTGGTTGTCTTGTGGACAAACCCCCCACCTTCCCCCTTGCCCCACAGGAGCCTCCCCCATGGCCACACGTCACCCCTCCGACTCGGACGAGTCCCGCACGACCGACGAGGAGCGCCCGGTCGGCGCCCGCACGCACGACGACCCCGACGGGCACGGCAAGCCCGACGAGATGGACGACCTGCCCGGCGCCAACTGGAAGTACGCCTTCAAGCGCACGACCAAGGAGTTCACCCGGGACCAGTGCACCGACCTCGCGGCCGCCCTGACCTACTACGCCGTGCTGTCGCTGTTCCCGGCCGTCCTGGCGCTGATCTCCCTGCTCGGCCTCTTCGGCCAGGATCCGGGCACCGTCGACAAGATGCTGGACGGCGTCCGCCAGCTCTCGCCGCAGGCCGTCGACACCGTCGGCCCGATCATCAAGGAGATCTCCGGCTCCCAGGCGTCCGGCGTCGCCCTGGTCGTCGGTCTGCTCACCGCGCTGTGGTCGGCCTCCGGCTACATCGGCGCCTTCGGCCGCGCGATGAACCGCATCTACGACGTGCAGGAAGGGCGCCCCTTCCTCAAGCTGCGACCGCTGCAGCTGCTCATCACCCTGATCACGCTGACCCTGGTCGCCCTCGCCGGCATCATGCTGGTCGTCAGCGGCGGCATCGCGCAGTGGGTCGGCGGACTCATCGGCCTCGGCGACACCGCCGTGACGGTGTGGAACATCGCGAAGTGGCCCGTCATCGGCCTGATCGTCATCCTGGTCATCGCGCTGCTCTACTACGCGACCCCCAACGTCAAGCAGCCGAAGTTCAAGTGGTTCAGCCCCGGCGCGGCCCTGGCCTTCGTCACCTGGATCCTGGCGTCCGTCGCCTTCGGCTTCTACGTGTCCAACTTCGGGTCCTACAACAAGACCTACGGCTCGATCGCGGGTGTGGTCGTCTTCCTCCTGTGGCTGTGGATCACCAACCTGGCGCTGCTCTTCGGTGCGGAGTTCGACTCCGAGGTCGAGCGCTCCCGGCAGCTCGCCGCGGGCATGCCCGCCGAGGACCAGGTGCTCCTGCCGCCACGCGACGACAAGGGGATCAAGAAGCAGGAGAAGACCCTCGACGAGCTCAAGCTCGAGGCGTCCGACCTGCGCCGCGAGGGCCGGCGCGACTGACCCGCGCCTCCCCTCTCTGACGAAGATCGTGAGTGCTTGGTCCAAGATTCTTGGACCAGACACTCACGATCTTGCTTGTGGGGCCGTATGACGCCCCGCCGAACCGCCCGGAACGACACGACTCGAGCCCGCAGCTCACTTCGGGTCGCCTGCGACGCGCCAGACGGCCCCCAGACGACACGACGCGAGCCCGCAGCTCACTTCAGGTCGCCCACGACCCCCCACGGGGTCCCCAGACGACACGACGCGAGCCCGCAGCTCAGTTCGGGTCGCCTGCGACGCCCCATGGGGTCCCCAGACGACACGACCCGAGCCCGCAGCTCAGTTCAGGTCGCCTGCGACGCGCCAGACGGCCCCCAGACGACACGACGCGAGCCCGCAGCTCACTTCGGGTCGCCTGCGACGCGCCAGACGGCCCCCATACCACACGACCCGAGCCGGGAGCTCAGCTCGGGTCAGGTGTGGTGCTGCCGCCGGAGCCAGAGCACGAACAGCCCCAGGGCAGCGGCCATCGCGAGGAAGGTCAGCGACGTCCGCTCCATGCTCTCCCCCGGATCCCGCCAGGCCTCCACCGGGTCCACCGGGTCGAGGGCCCGCACGCTCGGGGTGACCCCGGACCCCGCGGGTGCGGTGGCCCTGGCTGCGCCCGGCCGGGAGACCCGCGCCGCTGCCGGAGCCGGGACGCTCGCGGGGGCCGACGCGGTCGGGGCCGGAACGGTGGTGGCGGGGGCCGACGCGGTCGGAGCGACCCCGGCCGCCGCGCCGGTGGGCACGGCGAGCGAGTCCGTCCCGAGCTCGAGGGCCGGGCTGGGGGTGGCAGCACCGGCGGGGACGGCGGCCTCCGGGGTAGGCGCCGCGGGGGTGTGCGCGGCGAGGTCGGCGCTCACGACCCGGGATGCGCGCTCCTGGGTCTCCGGCGTCGGAGACGTGCCGGCCCCGGCCAGCGCGCCCACGGAGAGGAGCCCGGCGGTGCCGAGCAGCACCACCGGAACCATGCCGACGGGTCGACCGGCCGCGGGCCGCTGAGCGGAGCTGGCTGAGGAACGGCGGCCCGGCCGACTGACGGAGCGGGAGGAGGAGCGGGCCGAGGCGCGGCGGGGCAGCCCGGGGCGGAGGAGAGCCATGCGTGAGGTCCTTGGGGGTCGACCGGCGTCCAGACGGTGAGGCGATGGGCGGGGGCGGACAGGCGAGGGCCTGGTCAGGTCAGGTCAGGTCAGGTCAGGTGAGAGGCTGGAGACGCTCGTTGCGGCGGCGGAGATAGATGACGCAGCTGGAGATCACGGCCACCAGCGCGGCCCAGAAGGCGCCGACCCGGCCGACGTTGTCGCTCGGGTCCTGGAACACGCCGGCCGCCAGGCCCCGCGAGCCACCGGAGCTGCCCCCGGAGCCGCCCGGTGCGGCGGTCGCCGTGGTGGACTCGGCGTTCGGGCTCGGCTGACCGGGCGTGGTCGAGGCTGCGCCGACGGAGGCGGTGGCTGTCGCGGTGCCGGCCTCGCCGGCTTCGCCGGTCGCGCTGGTCGTCCCGTTCGCGGCGACGGCCGCGGCCGCAGCGGCCGCCGCGATCGGGCTCGCCGGGTTGATGGCGAGGCTCGTGACGGGGGCGCCCGGAGTGCCCGGGGCCACCGGGACGGCGGGCGGCAGCGCGGTGGGTGACGTGGTCCCGGGTGCGGGAACGGGGACGCTCGGACGCTGCGGCGCGGGGATGGTGCTTGAGGGTGCCGGTGGCCGCGGGGCCGAGGTGGTGCTCGGCGGGGCAGGCGGGCGCGGTGCCGAGGTGGTGCTCGGCGGGGCCGGCGGGCGCGGTGCCGAGGTGGTGCTCGGCGGGGCCGGCGTCGTGGGACGAGGCTGGGTGGTGGTCGGCCGCGGCGACGAGCTGGTCGGCTGCGGTCGCGGCGTGGTGGTGCTCGACGGCGCCGGCTGGGTCGGGGACGGTTGGGTCGACGGCGGCGCGGGCGGGATCGTCGGGGTCGCCCTCGGCGGCCGCGGCGTCCTCGTCGGCTTGGGAGGCTTCGGCTCCTTGGTCTTCGGGGGCTTGGGAGGCTTCGGCTCCTTGGTTTTGGGCGGCTTCGGGGGCTTCGGCTCCTTGGTCTTCGGGGGCTTGGGCGGCTTGGGCGTCCTCGACGGGTCGGGCCTGGCCGGCTCGACCTGAACGTCGGCGGCGGACAGGGATGGAGCTGCACCCGCCACGGCTGGGGAGACGGCGCCGAGGGACGTGATCCCGACGGCGAGACCGAGGGTGAGCGCGCGTCGGCGACGGGCGCGAGACGTCTGGTCGTGGTGCACGTGGTGCCCTTCCGTGTGAGCCCGCGGGACGAGTGGGGAGAGTTCGGCAGCCGGCGGACGGCATCAACGATACGGACGTTTCGGCCGATATCACACCAAACGGGGCAGATCTGTGCGGCTCCCCGCGAGAGGTCACCGCGTCACGACATACGGGATCCACCACGAGGTGCCACCCGGGACGACGCGAGGCGGGCCGCTCCCGCAGGGAACGGCCCGCCCGTGGGCACGACGAGACGGTGATCAGGCGCCGTGCCGCGCGGCGTTGGCCACGATCGCGTCGTGGAGCCACTGCGCGAGGCCCGGCTGCAGGTCCTCGTAGTGCTGGGTGAAGCGCGGGTCGGCGAGGTACATCTCCGCCAGCTTCACCTGGAACGCGTGTGGGCAGTCGTAGTGCTGCTCGATGCTCGCCCGGTGGCGCTCGGCCAGGGCCGCCGCGACGTCGCCGTCGGAGGGCTCCCCCGCCGCCACCGCACCCGCGAGATCGCGCTCCAGGGTCTCGGTCTCGGCCTTGACGCGCGCCCAGTCCTCCGCGGTCATGGACGACTGGCGCTCCCGGCTCTGCTGCCACTGCGGGGTGTCCCCCCAGCGCTGCTCGGCCTCGGCCTGGTACTCCTCGTTGTATCCCTCGCCGAAGATCTCCTTGAGGTCCTCGCTCGTGGCTGGCTTCTTGGTCATGGTTCTCTCCAGTGCGTTGTCGATGGCACGCACGAGATCGCGCATCTCGTCGAGCCGGGACATGACCGCTGCGCGTTGACGACGCAGGTGCTCCGCAGCCCCCTCGCCACCGCGAGCCTCGACGTCGGCCAGCAGCTCGGCGACCTCCTCGAGGGAGAAGCCGAGCCGCCGGTAGACGACGACGTGCTGCAGCCGCTCGAGGTCCTCCGCCGTGTAGAGGCGGTACCCCGCGTGGCTGCGCTCGCTCGGGCTCAGCAGGCCGATCTGGTCGTAGTGGTGCAGGGTTCGCACCGTCACGCCATAGGTCTCGGCCACCTGGCCCACGGTGAGGGACTGCATGAGTCCCATTGTCGTCGCGGTCATGGCTCCACCGTGGCGCCTCACGTCGCGTGAGGGTCAAGCCCGTTGCGGGGATGACCGTACGCCGATCCGCAGGACGCCGGAACCCGGGCCGGCCGGAGCGAGTCGCACAGGGCATGAGCGATCACGATCCGGTGCGGCTGCCGGACGGCGGGCCGGCCCGGGTCCACGTCCAAGGACTGCGCAAGTCGTATGCCGGACGCCCCGTCGTCACGGACCTGTCGCTGGAGGTGGGCGCCGGTGAGGTCGTGGCGCTGGTCGGCCCCAACGGCGTCGGCAAGACCACCCTGCTGAAGTGCCTGCTCGGCACCGAGTCCTCCGACGCGGGGACCGTGACGCTCGACGGGGCTCCGCTGCGCGACCAGGACCCCGCGGTGCGGCGCGCGGTGTGTGCGATCCTCGACGACGCCGGCTTCTATCCCGACGTGACCGTCCTGGAGCACCTGGACGTGCTGGCCCGGGCCCACGGCGTGCCCGACCCGGACGAGCTGGTGGACGCCGCGCTGGCCGAGCTCCGCATCGAGCACGTCGCCGACCAGGTGCCCTGGACCCTGTCGAGCGGGCAGCGCAGGCGGCTCTCCCTCGCCGTGGCGCTGGTGCGCCCCTGGTCGCTGCTCGTCCTGGACGAGCCGGAGCAACGCCTGGACGCGGACGGGCGGTCATGGCTGGCGGACCACCTTGCGGCGCAGGCAGCCTCGGGCCGCAGCATCCTGATGGCCTCGCACGACGCTGGCCTCGTCTCCCGGTCCGGAGCCCGCGTGGTGGAGCTGCACGGTGACGTCTGAGGCGGCTGCCTACCTCGCTCGCGCGCGGCGGGCGCACGGCGAGCCGGGCGGGGCCTTCACCGAGATCTACATGTGGGCGCTGGCACTCGCGATGCTCGCCGTGATGACGACCAGCGGGTGGAGCGACCTCATGGCACGCGGCACGTGCACCGGGGCCGCCTGCGTGCACGGCGGCGGGGCGGTCGCGGCCGTGGCCCTCGGCCTGCTGGCCCTGGCCGGGATCGCCCGGCTGGCCGTCGGATTCGGGCCCGTCGGCGCCGGTGCGGCGCAGCTGACCTGGCTGTTGTCGGGGCCCGCGCCTCGCCGCCCCGTCCTGCGAGGACGACTGTGGGCCACGGCGATCGGGGCTGCTGCGCTCGGATCCCTCTGCGGCTCAACGGTGCTCGCGACGGCGGGCCTCCCGGTCCTGCCGTCCGCAGTGACCTGGGGAATCCCGGTCGGCGCGTTGGCCGCGCTGCTCGTGGTCGCGACCGTCGCTGCCGCGCAGTCGGATCCGCGAACGCGCCGGTGGGCCGCGCGAGTCCCCCTGGCCCTCGGGCTCATCGGCGTGCTCTGCGCCGGGATCGCCCGGCTGGCAACGATGCTCGGCCCGGGCGGGGCTGCGACAGTCGGAGCATCGATCACCGCACCGATCCTGGCGGTCGGGCTCCTCGTCCTCTGCCTGCTCATCGCCCTCGCGCTGCTCGTCCTCGCCGACCGCCGCATCGACCGCGTCGACGGGGTCGAGCTGCGTCGCGCCGGCGAGAGCGCCTCGGCCGCACACCATTCCGTGCTGATGATGGACGCGAGCGCCGCGATGAACCGGTCAGCGCGGGCGCGCCTCGGGGCTCGTGGGTCGTTCCCGTCACGTCGAGGCAGGGGCACCGGCGTGGCCGCCCTCCTGCTGCGGGACCTGGAGCGCGTGCGGCGACAAGGCGATCGGCTGCTCCTCGGCATACCTCTGCTCGTCGCCGGCGTCCTGGTGGCGGCGCTCGCCCCACCGGCCGTCGCCCTCCCCGCCCTGGGCCTGGGTGCCGCCGTGCTCACGCGCTCCGTCGGCGAGGGGCTGGTCGCCTGGGCGCAGTCCAGCGGCCTGCGCCGCGACCTGCCGCTGCCCGACGACGCCGTCCGCCTGGCCCACCTGGCCGGTCCGGTCCTGGTCGCCTCCGCGTGGAGCGTGCTCGCCGTCCCGGCCGTGGGCCTGTCCTGGTGGACGGCTCCGGCCCTGGTGCTGTCGGCGACGGCCTCGCTGCTCGCCGGCTCGCGGCCGGTCGACCTCGAGCTGATGTCGGTGATGATCCCGACGCCGTTCGGGCTCGCGCCGGCCGGTGCGCTGGGCGTCGCGCGGGGCTACGAGACCGCGCTGCTGGCGATGCTGGGGCCGGCGCTGGTGGCCGGGCCGGCAGGCCTGCTGCTGCCCCTCCTCACCCTGGCCTGGCAGTGGCACCGGTGCTCGACACCCGGCCGTGGCTGATCGATCTCCTGCGGATGGAGCCGATGACCGGAGGATCGCCGCCTCGGACGCCCCAGCGCCGGTGAGCGTGCGGCCCGGCATACCCTGGAGGAGCGGCCCGCCACGAACGGGCCCGCTGCAACGACGCAGTCCAGGAGGACCACCATGCCCACCCCGCACACCCGACCCGATGCTGACCCAGCCGACCGAGCCGGCCGACCCGACACCCTCGCGGTCCACGGAGGCCGGGAGGACCTGACCGGGTTGGGGGTGCACGTGCCCCCGATCGACCTCTCGACGACCAACCCGGTCCCCGACGTCGACGCCGGTGGCGCGAGCTACGAGAACCTCGCGACCGGCGGGCGTCCCGGGCCGGGCGACACCCTCGTCTACCAACGGCTGTGGAACCCCACGGTCGCCCGTGCCGAGGAGGCCGTCGCCGCGCTCGAGGGGTGCGAGGAGGCCGTGGCGTTCGCGAGCGGCATGGCCGCCCTGGCCGCCTGCCTGCTCGCCGCGGTCAGCGCGGGGACGCCGCACGTCGTGGCCGTCCGCCCGCTCTACGGCGGGACCGACCACCTGCTCGACCACGGGCTGCTCGGCACGACCGTCACCTGGGCCGACGCCGGCACGATCGGCGACGCCATCACCTCCGAGACCGGACTCGTCCTCGTCGAGACCCCCGCCAACCCCACCCTCGAGCTCCTGGACCTCGAGGACGTCGTGCGCCAGGCGGGCGGGGTGCCCGTGCTCGTCGACAACACCTTCGCCACCCCCGTGCTGCAGCAGCCCCGCCGCCACGGAGCGACCCTCGTCATGCACTCCGCCACGAAGTACCTCGGCGGCCACGGCGACGTCATCGCCGGCATGGTCGCGACGACGCCGGACTGGGCCCGCCGCCTGCGCTCGGTGCGCGCGCTCACGGGGGGCCTGGTGCACCCGCTGTCGGCATACCTGCTCCATCGCGGGCTGCAGACCCTGCCGGTGCGGGTGCGTGCTCAGCAGGAGTCCGCGCAGGTCATCGCCGAGCACCTGGCCGGGCACCCGGCCGTGGAACGCGTGCACTACCCCGGGCTGCCGGGCCAGGACCCGCTGGGGCTGCTCGGTCGGCAGCTGGCCGGGCCAGGGGCGATGGTCGCGTTCGCCGTGCGCGGTGGGTATGACGCCGCTGCGGCCGCCGTCTCGCGCACCCGCCTCATCACCCACGCCGTCTCGCTCGGCGGGGTCGACAGCCTGATCCAGCACCCGGCGTCGCTCACGCACCGGCCGGTCGCCGCCGAGGCCCGGCCGCACGCGGACGTGCTGCGCCTGTCGGTGGGGCTGGAGGACGTGCGCGACCTGGTCGCCGACCTGGACGCGGCGCTGGGATCAGGGCCGGGATCAGGGCCGGGATCGGTGCAGGTTGCTGGTCAGATCTGACACCGGACCTGCACCGGTCTCGGGCGGCCCGACCGATCAGCGGCAGGCGGCAGCGGCCTCGAGCACGCGCTCGCGGGCGGGGGCCACCCTCGCCAGCTCGGTCTCGACGATGCCCGCGACCGCGGCGTCCTTGCCGGAGTCGCTGACGCGCTGGGCGATGGCGTCGAACGCCCCCGTGGTCGTCTGCCAGTCGGCCGTCAGCTCGGCAGGGGTCAGCACGGAGGCCAGCCGCTCCTGACGCTCCACCACCTCACCCACGGTGTCCTGCACCGAGCCCGTCGGCAGCGTGGTCAGGTCGGTGGGCCGGTAGTCGGCGCTCCGCAGCGTCGAGCAGAACTCCGTCGTCCCGACCGTCGCGGTGGGGGCGGGCGCGATCCCGCCGCCGCTGGTGGTGGCCCGGGTGGAGGTCGCGGTGGACGAACCTGCCGACGTGGGGGCGGTCGGGGTGCTCGTCGCGGCCGACGCCGAGCTGGTGGCGGCGCTGGACGTCGGGGAGGACGGGTCGGAGGTAGGGGTCACGCCCTGGGTGGTCGTGGACGTGCCGGCCAAGGTCGTGGAGGTCGCTGACGTCGTGGTCCCGCCACCGCATGCGGCGAGGCTCAGGGCGAGGGTCGCCGCGACGGCGAGGGGGCCGAGGGGGGCTCGGGGCTTCATCCGAGCAACCCTAGGTCACGGGGCAGCCCGGGACATCGCGGACCGGCGCCGCGGACGGTCGCCTCGGACGGTCGCCTCGGACGGTCGCCCGACGCGCGGACGTCCGGGGGCGGTCATCGCCCCGCGGACGTCCGGCGCGGTCACTCGGCCCGCGGCGCCGCCTTCTTGGCCGTGGTGGACTTCGCGGCCGCCTTCTTGGCGGGTGCCTTCTTCGCCGGCTTCTTGGCCGGTGCCTTCTTGGCGGCGCGCTTGCGGGTCGTCGGGCCCTTGGCGCGCTTCTCGGCCAACAGCTCGAACCCCCGCTCAGGCGTGAGGGTCTCGATGTCGTCGTCCTTGCGCAGGGTCGCGTTGGTCTCGCCGTCGGTGACGTAGGCGCCGAAGCGACCGTCCTTGACGACCACGGCCTTGCCGGACACGGGGTCCTCGCCGAGCTCCTTCAGCGGTGGCTTGGCCGCGCCACGGCCGCGCTGCTTGGGCTGGGCATAGATCGCGAGCGCCTCGTCCAGGGTGATGTCGAAGAGCTGCTGCTCGGTCTCGAGCGAGCGTGAGTCGGTGCCCTTCTTGAGGTACGGACCGTAGCGGCCGTTCTGCGCGGTGATCTCGACGCCCTCCGCGTCGGTGCCGACCACGCGGGGCAGGGACAGCAGCCGCAGGGCGGCGTCGAGCTCGATCGTGCCGAGGTCCATGTCCTTGAACAGCGAGGCGGTCCGCGGCTTGATCTTGGCCTTGCCCTTGAGCTCGGCCTCCTCGTCGGAGAGCACCTCGGTGACATAGGGGCCGTAGCGCCCCGACCGGGCCACGATCGCGCGCCCCGACTCGGGGTCCTGCCCCAGCTCGCGCCCGTCGTCGGAGGCCAGCTCGAGCAGCTCGCGCGCCTTGTCGGGGGTCATCTCGTCCGGGGCGAGGTCGTCGGTGATGGTGGCTCGCCGGGGTGTGGCAGGGACCTCGGCACCGTCGACCACCTCGCCGGTGACCGGGTCGACGCCGGAGGGGAGGACCTCCTCGACATACGGCCCGTATCGACCCACGCGGACGACCATCCCGTCGCCGAGGGGGATGGTCGAGATCGCGCGGGCGTCGATCTCGCCGAGGTCCTCGACGAGCTCGGACAGGCCCTCGATGTCGCGCGTCTCGTCGCCGAAGTAGAAGCGGCGCAGCCACTGGACCCGGCCCAGGTCGCCGCGGGAGATCTGGTCGAGGCTCTCCTCCATGTCGGCGGTGAAGTCGTAGTCGACGAGCTCGGTGAAGTGCTCCTCGAGCAGGCGCGTCACCGCGAACGCCAGCCAGGTCGGGATCAGCGCCGACCCGCGGGTGCGGACGTAGCCGCGGTCCTGGATGGTGCCGACGGTCGCGGCATAGGTCGACGGACGACCGATGCCCTTCTCCTCGAGGGCCTTGACCAGCGTCGCCTCGGTGTAGCGCGCCGGCGGCTTGGTCTCGTGCCCCTCGGCCTCCGAGCGCAGCGTGTCCAGGGCGACGCCCACCGACAGCTTGGGCAGGCGACGCTCCTCGTCGGCGGCCGCGCGGGCGGCGGCCTCCTCCTCGTCCCGGCCCTCCTCGTATGCCGCGAGGAAGCCCCGGAACGTGATCACCGTGCCGCTGGCGGCGAAGGTCACGCGGCGTCCGTCGGCGAGCTCGCCGCCCAGCTGGACGGTGGCGGTGGAGCCCCGCGCGTCGGCCATCTGCGAGGCGACCGTGCGCTTCCAGATCAGCTCGTAGAGCGCGAACTCCTCGCCTCGCAGCTGCCCGGCGACCTGCGCGGGCGTGCGGAAGCGGTCGCCGGCGGGGCGGATCGCCTCGTGGGCCTCCTGGGCGTTCTTGGACTTCTTCTCGTAGCGGCGGGGGCTGTCGGGGACGTACTCCGCGCCGTAGAGGTCACGGGCCTGCTGGCGGGCCGCGGTCAGCGCCTGCTCCGACAGCGTCGTCGAGTCGGTGCGCATGTAGGTGATGTAGCCGCCCTCGTAGAGGCGCTGGGCCACGCGCATGGCGTTCTTGCTGCTCATGCGCAGCTTGCGGCTCGCCTCCTGCTGGAGGGTGGAGGTGATGAAGGGGGCCGACGGGCGCCGGGTGTAGGGCTTCTCGGCGACGTCGGTGACCATGACGTCGATCGCCATGACCGAGGTCGCGATGGTGCGGGCGGTCTCCTCGTCGAGGCGCACGACGTTCTTGGCGGTGAGGGTGCCGTCGTCGGCGAAGTCGCGACCCTGGGCCACGCGCCGGCCCGCCACCTCGGTCAGGCGGGCGGTGAACGCCTGACCGCCGCCCTCGGGAGCGAAGTCACCCTCGACGTCCCAGAAGCTCGCCCTGCGGAAGGCCATCCGCAGCCGCTCCCGCTCGACGACCATGCGCGTCGCGACGGACTGCACGCGCCCGGCGGACAGGCCCTGACGGACCTTGCGCCACAGCACCGGCGACACCTCGTAGCCGTAGAGCCGGTCGAGGATCCGTCGCGTCTCCTGCGCGTCGACCAGGTCCTGGTCGATGTCGCGGGTGGTGGAGACGGCCCGCTGGATCGCCTCCTTGGTGATCTCGTTAAAGACCATCCGCTTGACCGGGACCTTGGGCTTCAGCACCTCGTGCAGGTGCCACGCGATGGCCTCGCCCTCGCGGTCCTCGTCCGTGGCGAGGTAGAGCTCGGGGGCGTCCTTGAGCAGGCGCCGCAGCTCGGTGACCTTCTTCTTCTTGTCCGCGTCGACGACGTAGTAGGCCTCGAAGCCGTTGTCGACGTCGACGGCGAACTTGCCGAAGGGGCCCTTCTTGAGGTCGGCGGGGAGCTCACGGGGGTTGGGCAGGTCGCGGATGTGGCCGATGGAGGCCTCCACGACGTAGTCGTCCCCGAGGTAGCCCTGGATGGACTTGACCTTTCCGGGGGACTCGACGATGACGAGCTTGCGCCCGGTGCTGGTTGCCACGTGTCTCTTCCCTACCTGTCTGACCGGCCCCGTGCGACGGATTCGTCGTCGCTAGCAGGTCGGGGCGCCGTCCGGGTCACCGTAGCGGAGGCGGCGGGCGGACGGCATACCGGCTCGTCCCGGCGGGTCTGCACGAGCAGGCCGTCCTTGACCAGGTCGCGCACCACAGGCAGCGTCTCCGCGACGACCTCGTCGACCTCGCGCTCGAGCAGGGCCGCGATCGCGACGAGCGCCTGGCAGGCCGTGAGGGTGCCGTCGGCGACGGAGAGGTATGCCGCGAGCGCCGTGCCGGCCGTGCGCATCACCCCGAGCCCGCCACCCTGACGGACCCGGATGATCGCCGGGTCGACATCGCCGGGCCGGCCGAACCTCTCCTCCGTCACGTCGTCGGCCAGCCGCCAGGCCGTGCCCAGCACCGCGGCGTCGTCGTGCTCGGCGAGCCAGGTGCGCGCCGCCATACCCGCGTCGATCACCGGGCCCATGGGCGAGGAGACCGGGCCCGGCACCTCGACCAGGTCGCGGAAGGCCGGCCGGTCAGAGACCGGACGCTGCAGCACGACGACGCCGAAGCCGATCTGCCTGACGTCCCGTGACGCGAAGTCGTCGAGCCAGGCGGCGTAGAGGTGCTCGAACTCGGGCCCGCCGCTGGTGCCCCCGTCGCGCACCCACAGCTCGGCGTACTCGGCGGGGTCCTGGACCTCGCGCTGCACGACCCAGGCGTCCAGACCGGTGCCGTCCAGCCAGCCGCCCCAGCGGTCGCGCCAGGTCGCGCGGACGGGGATCTCCCAGTTGCCGAGGAACACCGCGAGACCCCCTGGGTTGAGGTGGTCGTGCAGGCCGCGGACCAGCCGCTCGACGACCTGGTCGCCCTCGGCCCCCGCGTCGCGATACTCGTAGGTCGGGACGCCGGCGACCCGCGGGGTGATGACGAACGGCGGGTTGGAGACGACGAGGTCGAAGGTCTCGCCCGCCACCGGCTCGAGCAGGTCGCCGCCGCGCACGTCCCACTCCTGGTCGTTGAGGGCCGCGTTGAAGCGGGCGACCACGAGGGCGCGCTCGGCGAGGTCGGTCGCCACGACCTCGCCGCAGTGGTCGGCGAGGTGCAGCGCCTGGATCCCACACCCGGTGCCGAGGTCGAGGGCGCGGGCCGCCGGGCGGCGAGGCGTCCACGAGGCGAGGGTGGTCGAGGCGCCGCCGATCCCGAGGACGTGGTCGGTGGGCAGGGCGTGCCCGAGGGCGAGCTCGCCGAGGTCGGAGACCACCCACCAGGTGTGGCTCTCGTCGCCGTAGGGCCGCAGGTCGACGGTGGCCTGCACCTGGTCCCCCGCCCGGTGTGCCAGACCGAGCTCGAGGAGCCCCTCGACCCGCGTGCGGGGCAGCGCCTGGTCCAGGCGGGCCGCGGGCACCGGCCGGCCGAGGGTGAAGGCGCGGACGAGCAGTGCCACGGGGTCGTCGTCGGCCGCGGTGACGCGCAGGGCGGGGAGCGGCTGCTCCCGGTGCAGGGCCGCCGACGCGACCGGACCGAGGGCCACGCCCACGCGGTCGACGGAGTAGTCGAGGTCCTGCAGGTCCGCGCGCAGGGCGGCCACCAGCGCCGGCTCGGGTCGGAGGTCCGTCATGGCCGCCACCCTATGGCGGTCCCGACGGCGTGGGTGCAGCGATGACCGGGGGCCGGGGATGGAGTCGCGCGGTGGTGCCGGCTCAGGACGCCTTGGTGCGCGGCGCTGCGGCCGTGCGGGCCCCGGCGCGGCGCCGGTCGCGGGCGGCGGCGAGCTCGCAGACCTCGCCGAGCTCGGCTGCACTGGCGACCAGCCGGACGACCTGGTCGGTGCCGGTGGTGGTGAACGGCCGCACGATGGCGTCGCGGGTGGCGACGACCCCGAGGTCGCAGCCGAGGGGGCGCATGAGGCGCAGGCAGGTCACGATCGTGTCGACGGCGCTGGAGTCGATGAAGGCGAGATCGGTCAGGTCCAGGACGACCTGACGCGCGCCGGCGGTGACGACCGTGTCGATGGCCTCGTGCAGCCGGGGGGCCTGCACGAGGTCGAGCTCGCCGGTGATGCGGATGGTGACCCGGTCGCGAACCACGGTGGGGGTGAGGTGAACGGTCATCGGTCCTCCTTGACCAGGCCAGGGGCCCGGGGGAATGTCGCCCGCCGGAGCGGGGGCCGGAGGCGGCCGTGGCTTCGACCGCAGACGACGCGGCGCTGGCCGCACGTCCTCGTTGCCCGCGGCATACCCGGGGCGCGACCGTTGATACGCGGCGCGTGACGATGTTCGTCATTCGGACGTCCTCCCCCGCGTACCGTTGTGCCGATGCCCTCCTCCGCCACCAGCGCGCCCAGCGCTCCGCCGCGCGGCTTCGACCCGCGCACCAGCCTCGACCGCCTGACGCGGGCCGGCCGGGTCGAGCGGCTGCGCCACGTCGAGGTGCTGCCGGAGCGGGCGGCGCGCACCGCGGACTGGCCCTCCTGGGTCCACCCGGCCGTGGCCGCAGCCTGGCAGGGGGCCGGGGTCGACCGCCTGTGGAGCCACCAGGCCGAGGCGGCCGAGCACGCCCGCGTCGGGCAGCACACCGTCCTCGCGACGGGGACGGCGTCCGGCAAGTCGCTGGGATACCTGCTGCCCGCGCTCACCGCCGTGCTGGACGGCACCGAGGCGCCGTCGGGGCGCGGGGCGACCGCCCTCTACCTGTCGCCCACCAAGGCGCTGGCCGCCGACCAGCTCGCCCGCCTGACCGCGCTGGGTCTCCCGGGGCTGCGGGCCGCGACCTATGA
This sequence comes from Arsenicicoccus sp. UBA7492, assembly GCF_002479615.1. NCBI lineage: Bacteria > Bacillati > Actinomycetota > Actinomycetes > Micrococcales > Intrasporangiaceae > Arsenicicoccus > Arsenicicoccus sp. UBA7492. The sequence goes on from NZ_DLOE01000039.1 coordinate 53,300, forward strand.
CGGGGACACCCCGGCCGACGAGCGACGCTGGATCCGCGAGCACGCGGCCTACGTCCTCACCAATCCCGACCTGCTGCACCACTCCCTGCTGCCCAGGCACGAGCGCTGGGCGCCCTTCCTGCGCGCGCTGCGCTACGTCGTGGTGGACGAGTGCCACATCTACCGCGGGGTGTTCGGGGCCCACCTGTCCGCGGTCCTGCGCCGGTTGCGGCGCGTGGCGGCCCGGTATGGCGCCGACCCCACGTTCGTGCTGGCCTCCGCCACGGTCGCGGACCCGGCCGCGCACGCGGGCCGCCTCACCGGCCTGCCCTGCGTCGCCGTCACCGAGGACGGCTCGCCGCGCGCGCCGATGTCCTTCGCGTTGTGGGAGCCGCCGCTGCTGGACGAGCACGGCGCCGCGGTGCCCCCGGAGGGCCCGAGCGACGGGTCGGCGGTCTCGCGACGCTCGGCCTTGTCCGAGAGCGCGGACCTGCTGGCTCGGCTGGTGGACGACGGCACCCAGACCGTCGCGTTCGCCCGCTCTCGCAAGGGGGTGGAGGTCCTCGCCGAGGCGACCCGGTCGATGCGCCACGGGCGCGACGGGCGGGTCGCGGCCTACCGCGGCGGCTACCTGCCCGAGGAGCGACGTGAGCTCGAGCGCGCCCTGCGGGACCGCAGCATCATGGGGCTCGCCGCCACGAACGCCCTCGAGCTGGGCATCGACGTCTCCGGCCTGGACGCCGTGCTGCTGTGCGGGTGGCCCGGGACGTTCGCGTCGCTGTGGCAGCAGGCCGGGCGGGCTGGGCGCTCGGGGCGCGAGGCGCTGGCGGTCTACGTCGCCGACGACGACCCCCTCGACACCTACCTGGTCACGCATCCCGAGGCGATCTTCGACCGGTCCCTCGAGGCGACCGTGGTGGACCCGGACAACCCCTACGTCCTCGCCCCCCACCTGGCGGCGGCCGCGGCCGAGCTGCCGATCACCCTGGACGACGTCGCGACCTTCGGGCCCACGATGCCCGGGCTGCTCGACACCCTCACGCGGCGCGGTGTCCTGCGCCGCCGTCCCAACGGCGGGTGGTACTGGGCCAGGCCCGACCGCGCTCACGACCACGTGTCTCTGCGCGGCTCCGGCGAGCCCGTCGTCTCGATCGTCGAGCGCCGCTCGGGAGCCGTCCTCGGGACGGTGGACCACTCCGCCGCCCAGCGCCAGGTGCACGCGGGCGCGGTCTACCTCCACCAGGGCCGCCCCCACGTGGTGACCGAGCTGGACCTGGACCAGTCCTGCGCCCTGGTCGTCCAGGGCGATCCCGGCTGGACCACCACGGCGCGGTCCGACTCGGCCTTCGACCTGCTCTCCGAGGACCGCCACGTCGACCTGGGCGACGACCTGCGGCTGTGCTTCGGCAGCGTCGCGGTGCGCTCCCGGGTCACGTCCTTCCTGCGGCGGCTGCCCTCCGGGGAGGTGCTCGGCGAGCACCCGCTGGACCTGCCCGAGTCCGTGCTGCGCACCCGCGGGGTGTGGTGGACGATGACGGAGGAGTGGCTCGCCGGGCTGGGGGTCGAGGCGCTGATGATCCCCGGGGCGACGCACGCCGCAGAGCACGCCGCGATCGGCATGCTGCCCCTCGTCGCCACCGCGGACCGCTGGGACGTGGGTGGCGTCTCGACCGCGCTGCACCCTGACACCGGGCTGCCGACGATCCTGGTCTACGACGGGCACCCCGGCGGGGCCGGGTTCGCCGAGCGGGGCTACGACCGCGCCGAGGCCTGGCTCTCGGCGACGCTCGACGCCATCACGGCGTGCGCCTGCCCGGCGGGCTGCCCGTCGTGCGTGCAGTCCCCCAAGTGCGGCAACGGCAACGAACCGCTCGACAAGGGCGCCGCCAGGCGTCTGCTGTCGGGGGTCGTGACGACGCTGAGCCACCACCGGACGTCGACAGAGCTGACCTGAATACTCCCGCACGGCACCCGAGGTCGCGTAGCCTGCTGCACGAATCCTCGCCGTGCACCACCAACGGTCCAGACCTCCGGCCTGGCACCACCCGCCCCGGCCCCCCATCGTCAGGAGCATCACCATGGTCGTCCTCGGTCTCCTTCTCGTCCTCGCCGCCCTCGCGGCGGGGGTCCTCGCGGTCTACGGACTGCCCACGTCGGGCGCCAAGATCAGCTGGGACCTGCTCGGCAACTCCGTCAGCCTGTCCCCCACGCTGATCTTCTTCATCGGCGTCCTGTCCGCCATCGCCCTGGCCCTGGGCCTGTGGCTCATGTCCCTCGGCGCCAAGCGCAGCGCCCGCAAGCGCCGTGAGCTCAAGGAGCTGCGTCGCGAGCAGCGCCAGAGCGAGCGCATCGGTCAGGCCGATCGCGGGCGCCGCGACGAGACCCGCCGCGACACGAGCGCGGACCCGCGCACCGGCACGGCCCGTCACGACGACGTCCGCGACGCCCGTGGCACCGACACCGTCCGCGACACGCGGGACCTCCGTGACGGCGGCGCCGCCCGCAACGACCGGGCCGACGGCGCGACCAGCTGGGACGACACCCGCCGCTGAGCCGGCCGCGCGGCTCACCCCGCGACCAGCACGCGCCGGCGCGCGAGGCCCCGCCCACCTAGGGCGGGGCCTCGTGCTGTCCCGGCCCGGCCCGGGCGTCGGCCCTCGCCGCGCCGAGCCGGCCCGGCACGGCCACCCGAGCCCGCAGCTCCACCACCTCACCGGCCACCCGGCAGCCGTCCAGCGTGGCCCCGTTGGCCCGGGCCACCTGCCCGGCCGCGGCGCATGCCTCACTAGGCAGGCCGTCGCGCACCCGGGCCGCACCGGTCAACGCCGCGAGGTCCGCCGCGGCGCGCGCACGATGGCCGGCCAGCACCACGCCCGACACCGACAGGGCGCCCATCGCGACCAGCAGGACCACCAGGCACACCGCCAGCACGAGCACCGAGCCGGACCCGCGCTCGGAGGACCGACCCTCACGACGGAGCACCACCGCCGTCAGCCCCAGCCTCACCACCGCCGCTCTCGTCACCGCCCTCACACCGTGGTCCTCACCACCGCCGCACCGTGCCACCTCCCTCGCACCGCGGTCCTCACCGCCGCCGCGCCACGTCACCGACCGACGTCGGCGCCGCCATGCGCTCCGGCACCCTCCTCCCCGGCACCCACCTCGACCGGCACGGTCGCCTCGGCCGACGGGGCCGGGACACCGGGCAGCAGGCGCGCCAGACCACGCCCAGGGGCCCTGACCCGCACCGTCACAAGCCCTGCCCCGACAGCGGATCCCACGGAGCTCCCGGGCGGGGCCAGTCGCCGGGCCAGACCCAGGACCACCTCGTCACCGTCACCCCGGGCCGCGGACCGCGCCGCCACGTGCGCCGCGTCGACACACCGCACCTCGTCGATGCCCAGCGCCACCGCGTGCAGACCGATCGCCAGGCACAGGGCCACCGAGAGGGTCCCGACGGCGAGCTCCGTCGTGACCACGGGTCAGCCGGTCGTCGACAGTGCGGTGGTGATGATCGACGTCAGCGCCGACCGCACCGCGTCGGAGCGGACGATCGCGATCAGGACCGCCGCGAAGGCCGCAGCCGCGATCGTGCCCACGGCATACTCCGCCGTCGTCATGCCCGCCTCGTGGCGACCGTCCGTCCTGACCTGCTGCCAGCGTCCGCGGAACCATCCCCGGACCTGACCCGTGCACCTCACCAAGGACCTGACCATGGCTGCTCTCCTCCTGCTCTCGCTGCGTGGACGTGTCCATCGTCAGGAGAAGGAGGTCCGCCGCGCTGGTCTGTCGGCGTGACTGTGGACGGCCGAGCCCGGGACGCGACGACCTGTGGACAGAAGGGCTTCAGAGGCGGGTTCCGGGGCGCCGGGGCCACCCGACGCCGACCGGATCGGCCGCCTAGGACTCGATGTAGGTGCCCTGGTGCTGCTCGGCGAGAGCCCGGAACCGCGTCTTCAGACCCTCGACGGCGCCACCGCCGTCGGCGTCCGGGAGCCGTGAGTCGGTGATGCGGACGGTCCAGCCGTCGGGGCCGCCGCCGACCTCCACCGGGTCGAAGCCCTCCTCGCGCAGCTGGGTCGCCACGTGGTCGGCGACGCCCTCGGTGGGCAGGACGAGGACGTGCGGGGGCTGGACGCTCACGGTGAGTTCCTCCGGTGCGGTGGCCTGCTGGGGCGTCTCCATCCTCCCCGACACCGCCGCCGCACGACCGTCGGCTCGCGCACAGGCAGCGCGCACATCGCGCACCGTGACGGCGTCGCTGACCTTTGGTCGCGACCGGTCACTGTCCGCACACGTGCCTGTGGACTACTTGGCCCCTCCGGGGTATTTCCGCTCTCCATTGGGGTTGCCTCCGCCGCCAAGGGGGGTCTCGAACCGCGCCTGGCTGCTGAGATAGGGGCAAGCCATCACGCAGCGTGTCGATTCCGCTGCGTACCGTCCTTCAGGAGTGCTCGTGCACAGGTTCATCGCGGTGCTCGCCGCCATCGCGGGTGGGCTCGCGGGCGCCTCCTCCGCCCAGGCGTCCGAGACCGACAGCACGTATGCCGTCGCGGGCTGCCCGGCGCGCACCACCTCACCCATGCTGTCGCGCTTCGGCGACCCCAACGAGTACTTCCCCGTCCCCAACGGTGGCTTCAACCGGTGGGGCGCAGGGTGGAACGGCATGTTCAGCCTGGCTCTGGAGAACGAGCCGTGGTACGTCAACCGCGCGGCCCTGACCGGCTCCCTGCGGCTCTGGCCCGGCGACTCGGCACGCACCGCCGAGCTGTGCGTGGGCGAGGGCGAGGACTCCTTCCGCTTCTTCTACAAGGGCACGGGACAGCTGGGCAGCCGGCTGCTGGTGCGGACCACGGTCCGCGCGGACACCGGGACCTATACCTACGGCACCACCCTCGACACGTCCCGCGCCGGCTGGCAGCTGTCCCCCGTCGTGAGCGTGCCCAACCACGCCACCACCAAGGTGCAGCAGATCTCCATCGCGTTCGTCAACACCACTCCCTTCGACTCCGTGCGGACCGTCCTCGTCGACGACGTCCTCATCGACCCATGGCGATCTCGGAGCGGCTGACCAGCAGGCAGCTCGATCCCCGGCACGACGACGTGGCGGGGACGTCGTCGCACCCGCCGCAGGTGATGGACCTGCCAGCCGGCCACCACGACCAGAGCTGCTACGACGACCGGTGGCGGAGCACGCCCTGGGGAGCCCGCGTCCTGTCGGCCCTGCCCGGCGTGCTGGCGATCGTCGCGGCGGTGCTCGTGGCGACGATCGGCTACACGCCGCCGAGCCTTCGCTGCGTCCTGGTGGGCCTCGGCCTCGGCGTCCTCTACCTGTTCGCCTTCCGGTCACCGTTCGAGTCCTCGGTGGGCGGCTCGGTGCCCACGCAGCCGGTGCTCATGGGCCTGCTGCTCGCCGCGCCGCTGCCCGGGGTCGCCCTGACCGTCCTGGTGGCGGTGCTCCTCGGTGGCTGGCTCGACGGCCGACGGCGCCCGCGGGCCCTGCTCCTCGAGGCCGGCAACGCGCTGCACGTCCTGGCGCCCGTGGCGGTCCTGTGGGGCACCCGCGACGCCCAGGGGATGGTCGACCCCACGCCCGTCGTCCTCGTGGCGGCGGTCCTGGCCCAGCTGCTGCTGGACGGGCTGTCGGCCTACCTCGCGGACCGGTGGCACGGCACCCCCCTGCGGGAGATGGTCAGGCCGCTGCTGTGGACGTGGAAGGTCGACGTCCCCCTGGCCGTCCTCGGGTGGGCCCTGGTCATGGCCGTGCAGCCGTACCACCCGATCGCACTCGCGCTCGTGGCGGTGCCGATCCTGCTCGTGCGCTTCCTCGCCAGCGACCGGGAGACCTACCTGGCCCAGTCGATCGCGATGCACGACGCGTATGCCGCAGCCAGCGCGGCAGCACGCCGGGACATCCTCACCGGCGTCGCCAACCGACGCGGCTGGACGCACGCCGTCACCGATGCCCAGGCACGGCTGACCGACACCGCCAGGCCCCTCGTCGCCACCGTCCTGTGCGCCGACCTCGACCGGCTCAAGGTCGCCAACGACATCTACGGCCACGAGCTGGGCGACGCGCTCATCCGCGACTTCGCGCAGGTCCTGCGCGAGTGCGTCCCGTCCGACGCCACCGTCGCGCGACTGGGCGGTGACGAGTTCGCGGTCCTGGTCCTCTCTCCGGCTCGACGCGGCCAGGTCGACCTGGTGGGGCAGGTGCGCGAGGCCATGCTGGCCCACCGCTCGGACCTCCCCGTGCGGCTCTCCGCCTCGTTGGGCCAGGCCAGCTGCGGTCCCGGAGGGCTTGTCGGTCAGACCCTGATCGAGGCGGACGAGGCGTCCCGGCTGGACAAGGAGGCGCGCCGTTCGGAGCGCGGGTCCGTGGGACTGGACTTCCCACCCGGCGCCCCGGGTGTCCGGGGTCAGGGTTCTCCCAGCGGAATCAGGGTCTTCGTCCGCTGAATGCGGGTGAATAGCGCCACGGCGTGCGCAAATCGCCACAAAGTGTCACAACCGGAGACGTCGCGGGCACGCATCAACGCAGAACCCGCCTTCACCTTGGAGTGCACGATGCGTCGTTGGTTGACCCCTGCCGCGTTGTCCCTCGGCATCGCCGCAGGCGCCGTCCCCGCAGCTCACGCGGCCGCCCCTGCTGCCGACTCGGACACCCCCACCCAGAGCTCGTCGTCCTTCTTCGGCACGCAGTCCTGCCCCCAGCAGCCCGTCCAGCAGCCGCTGGTCGACGTCGGGGACGCCGGGTGGTACTACCTCGTCCAGAACGGCAGCTTCACCGAGGGCACCAACGCCTGGTCGACCAGCGGGCCCGTGACCGTCGTGAACTCCTCGAGCCCGCAGGACGTGATGTCCGCCGGCGGCGGGTCCCTGGCCCTCGGGTCCTACGGCTCGGCCACCTCGGCCCGTTTCTGCACGGCGAGCGACCACGACCGGGCTCGGCTGTTCTACCGGTCGCCCGGCGTCCCCGGGTCGACCCTCGTGGTGCGCATCACCTCGACCAGCAACCTCTGGCTCCGCAGCTCGTACACGACGACCTACCGGCTCGACGGGTCCACCCCCGGGTGGAAGCTCTCCCCCACGATGGTCGTGCCGGACTGGACCGACTGGACCGGCGTGCAGCAGACCTCGATCACGCTGCGGGCCTCGGGAGGCACCTTCCAGGTCGACGACGTGATGGTCGACCCGTGGCGGTACAACACCCCGTGATGTGACTCGTGACCACCAACGGGAGGGATCGCAAGGACGATGACGTCCCTGGGGCGAGCGTCCTGGACTCCCCCGGGGCGGACGAGCTCCGAGCGGAGCTGCTCGTGTCCGCGCCCTCCCGCTGGGACCGGGCGAGCGCCTGGGGTCTGTCGCTCGTCGTGGTCGGCGGCTGCTGCTACTTCCTGACCCTGGCAGGTTCCGCCTCCTGGCACTCGTACGCCCTTGCCGCCTTCCTCGTGGCGGTGTACGTCCTGGGATTCAGGACCGAGTTCCCAGCAGCCACCGGCGCGTTCGTGGCCACCGAGCCCGTGATGGTCGCGATGGTCTTTGCCCTGCCGTGGGGATGGGCTCCGAGCATCGTGCTGATCGGAGTCCTGATCGGTAGCCACACGAGCGAGGATCTCCGCTTCCCGATTCACTCGTACCTCCTCCGGATCGGTAATGCCATCCATTGTCTCGGCCCGGTGGCCGTCCTGACGTTCTTCGGAACGCGGAACGACACGACCGCTCCACTCGCGATCCTCGTGCTCGCGCTCGTCGCGCAGATCGTCGTCGATGGGGGCACTGCGCTGGTCCGTGGAGCGGTGCAGGGCGTCCCTCCCCGCCAGATGGCCAGACCGCTGCTGTGGACCTTCTCCGTGGACGCCCTCCTGGCCCCCATCGGTTTCTGCATCGTGGCGACGGCGCAGGACCGACCCTGGGCCTACCTCCTCCTCGCCACGCCGATCGTCCTGATCCGGCTGATGCAGGCCGACCGGGAGGCCCACCGCAAGCAGGCCGAGCAGATCCGGACGGCCTACACCGAGGTGCGGGAGCAGGCGCAGCTCGACCCCCTGACCGGGCTGCACAACCGCCGGGCCTGGGACGAGGCGGTCACCATCGCCGCGGTGGACGTGTCCCGTCCCGAGCGCCGGTCCGCGATCGTCATCGTCGCCGACGTGGACCACCTCAAGCTCACCAACGACACGCTCGGGCACGACGCCGGGGACGTGCTGATCCAGGAGATCGGGCACGTCCTCACCGACATCGCGCCGAGCGACGCGATGGTGGCGCGGCTGGGCGGCGACGAGTTCGGGGTGCTGTTCACCGTGTCGACGGGCTATCTCCTGCCGGACTTCGCGGTGACAGCACGCGCCCTGATGGAGCGCGCCACGCTCCGCGTCGGCCACCCGGTGTCGGCCTCGTTGGGCGTGGCGGTGTGCCCGCCGGGAGGGTCCGTGGAGGACGCCGTACGTCGCGCCGACCACTCGGCCGCGGTGGACAAGGCCGCGCGGCGGGTCAACCGGCTGCCTTCGGACCGCTGAGCTCAGCGCGTGAGGGTGGAGGCCATCCCGAGGACGACCGGCACGATCGTCGTCAGCACGAAGCCCGGCAGGAAGGTCAGGCCCAGCGGCAGCGCGAGCCGCGCCGAGAGCACCCCGGCCCGCTCGCCGGCCGCCTGAGCCTCCGCATGACGCATCGCCCGAGCCGCCTCTCCGAGCAGGCCCGAGGGAGGCACACCCGCACGCTCGGCCACCACGAAGGCCGCCGCCACGTCGCGCCAGCCGGGCGACACGAGCCGCCAGGCCTCGGACGGGGGCACTCCCCAGCGGACCGCCGCCGCCACCACCCGCAGCTCGTGCCCGGCCCGCCCGCCGACGACGGACGCCACGACGTCGAGAGCGGCCAGCAGGCCGCACCCGCCCGAGAGTGCCACCGCCAGGAGGTCTGCGCTCTCGGCGACCTGGCCGACCAGCATGGGCCGGCTTGCGTCTGCCGACGTCGGTCGATCTCCCTCGACCGACGTGAGGGGGCTCGACCCAGCAGTGGTGAGTGCGCTCGACCCTGCCGACGCGGGTCCACTGGATGCCGCGGGCATGGACGTGCCCACCTCCGTCCGCCGCGGGTCGGGCTCCTCGCCCCGGCGGTGGGGCAGGAGGAGGACGGCCAGGGCCACGAGCAGGCCGACGGCGGACCCCAGCGCCGAGGGGCTCACGAGACGACCGTCTCGCGCTGGGCCGTCGCCACCTGACGAGAGACCCAACGGTGGCCCGCCACCGTGAGCGCGACCCCGGCGACCGTGCACGCCAGCGCGGCCGGCGAGCCGTAGACCGCGCCCGCGTCCAGCCCCAGGCCGAGCACCGCCAGGGGCCCCGCGACCGGCAGGGCGCTGAGCAGTCGACCGGTGGCGCGGGCACCCGCCACGGCGCCACCCACCGCGCCGTCCTGCGCCAGCTGCTGGCGGCTGGAGTCGAGGGCGGCGCCGACCGCGCCGCGCACTGGCGCACCCACCTCGATCGAGACCTGCAGGGCATGGCCGACGGCATGGGCCACCCGGCCACCCCCCGCGCAGCGCAACCACGCCTCGTGCGCCTCCTCGTCGGCACCGGGCCGCAGCGCCACGCGAGCGGGATGGTCGGCCGCGTGGGTGACGATCTCGTGGGCCGATCGGACGTCGAGACCCGCCCCGAGGGCGGCCGCGAGCGCCTCGGCGACGGCCAGCCGCTCCGTCTCGTGCTCCCGGGATGTGTGGGTGGAGCCCGTTCCTCGCAACCGCTCGCGGACGGACGCAAGGACGCCCTCGGGGCCGCCGGGCGTCGAGCCCGGTGCGGTGGAGTCGGTGTCCGCCCACGTCGAGCGCCGGGGCCAGGTCCACAGCAGCAGGGCCAGGGCAGCGAGGATCCCGACCAGGACCGACGCCTCGGGCCCTGGCGCCAGGGGCGGCAGGGACGGCAAGGACGTCGGGGACGGCACGGCAGCTGCAGGAGCGTTGGGGGTCGAGGCGATCAGAGGGATCGAGCCGATCGCGGGGGCCCAGGTGTCCACGGGGATGACGGCGTGCGCGGGGATCACGGCGTGCACGGGGATCACGGCCGCGCCTCCGGGACGACGTCGGTGAGGAGGGCCAGCCCGGGGCCTGGCCGCACCCCGCCCTCGCCGTCGTGGGTGAGGGCGGGGAGCACGACGGGGCGGCCGTCGCCGTCCGGGGACAGGACCGCGATCTCCCCCACGTGCCGCACCCCGAGGGGTCGGGTCAGGTGGATCACCACCCGCAGGCCGCTGCGCGCCTGCGCCCACACGGCAGACGGCGGCATGGCGGCCAGGGCGCCGAGGGCCTCCAGCCGGGAGACCACGTCGGCGGCCGAGTTGGCGTGCACGGTGCCGCAGCCGCCCTCGTGGCCGGTGTTGAGCGCGGTGAGGAGCTCGCGCACCTCGCCGCCGCGGACCTCGCCCACGACGAGCCGGTCCGGGCGCATGCGCAGCGCCTGCCGGACGAGCGTGGTCAGGTCGATGCCACCGACCCCCTCGACGTTGGGGTGACGGGCTTGCAGCCGGACCACGTGGGGGTGCCGCGGCGTGAGCTCGCAGGCATCCTCCACGAGCACGATGCGCTCGTGGTCGGGGACCAGCGAGAGCATCGCCGCGAGCAGCGTGGTCTTGCCCGTGCCGGTCCCACCGGTGACGAGGTGCGCGACCCGGTGGGCCACGACTCCCCGCAGGGCCCGGGCGATCCACGGCTCGACCGCGCCCCGGGCCTCCAGGTCGTCGAGCGTCCACGCCTCGGGGCGCGGCACGCGCAGGGACAGGTGGGTGCCGCCGGGGGTGATGGCACCGACGACGGCGTGCAGGCGCACCCCGGAGGGCAGGACGGCGTCCACCCACGGGCTGGCCTCGTCGAGCCGCCGGCCCACCAGCCCGGCGAGCCGGGTGGCGAGCGCCCGCACGGCCCGGTCGTCACCGAGGTCGAGCAGCACCCGCTCGAGGCCGGTCCCCCGGTCGACCCACACCTCGCGCGGGCCGTTGACCAGCACGTCCGTCACGCCGGGCTCGCGGAGCAGCCCCTCCAGAGGCCCGGCGCCCAAGGTGTCCCGCAGCACCCGGCCCAGCTCGTCACGCACCCCCTGGGAGCCCAGCACCACCCGGTCCCCGGCCACCGCCTCACGCACACGACCAAGGTCGGGGCCGACGCCGTGCTCGATGTCGGCCCACGCTCCTGGCGGCAGGCTCATGCCGCACGCTCCTCGAGGACGGCGGCCAGCAGCACCTCGTCGGCCAGGTCTCGCAAGGGACCGCGGGCGCTCCCGGGCACCACCCCGCGGGCCAGGCATCCCTCGGCGCTGCGGTCGCTGCGGAGGACGCCGAGCAGCGGCAGGCGCAGGAGGTCGGCGACGCAGGCGGCCTCGTCCTGGCCGCCTGTGCGGGCCACGACGCCGATGCCCGAGGCGGAGGCCTCGCGCAGCAGCAGGGTGACCGCTGCCCCGGCCGCCAGCTGCGTCGCTCCCCCACCGACCAGCAGCGCCACCAGGTCGTGACCCCGCACCACCGCGGGCCAACCCGGTGCCACGGTGGGGGGAAGGTCGTGCACCACGACGTCGACGCACCCGTCCAGGCCACGGCGCAGCGCGTCGACCGCGGCCGGGGGTATCTCGTGCGGATGCCGGCGGTCGCACGCCACCACCCCTACGCCACGGGCCATCGGCAGCGCCGGCACGAGCTCGGCACCGTCGAGGGAGCCACGAGCCCGGTGCAGGTCGGGCCAGCGCAGCCCGGCGGCCTGCTCCACCCCCAGCACCACGTCCAGCCCGCCACCCGCGCTGCGGTGGTCGACGCAGACCACGCTGCGCCCCGACTGCGCGGCCCGCAGGCCGAGAGCCGCCACCAACGAGCTGGCACCCACGCCTCCGCTCGCGCCCTGCACCCCGATCGAGATCGTCATGCGGCCAGGCTGACCGCCCACCCCGCCACGGTGCGAGCCCCAGCGCCCGCCTGTGGACAGGCATCGCCGGAACGCGACGGGCTGTGGACAACCGCGTCAAGAAGTGACCGCTCGGCGGGGGCGGCTCCCCCCGAGGTGTCGGGAAGTGACCCGTGAGCGAGGGGGCGGGCACCTGGGTGCGGACATGGGGCGACCCCCGTCGGGGGGGGTGACGGGGGTCGCCGTGCATAGGCTCTGGGGGGGAAGAGCCCATGCACTGCGCTCGACCCGAAGGGAGCGCGTAACTCCATGATGCGACGGACTCGGACAAATGACTAGTCACTACCCACCCCGGGCGCCCAAAGTCACCCGTTCGGCCTATTCTGGCGCACTCAGCGATGCGTTACATCGATAAAGGTGACTCACGGGCGCGACATGACTAGTGCGCGACGACGCACGAGGGGGCCGAGAGGACTACCTCGATCGGGTGAGCGCACAGCCCCTGGATGGCGGCCTCGGCGCGACCGCCTGACCGCACCGGCGGGATCACGCGGTGCGGCCGGCGAGCACGGCGTCGGCGACCCGCGTGCCCTCGGCCGCCGCCGCGACCATCGCCTCGCAGCAGTGCAGCAGCCACAGCCGCACCCCGTCCTGCGTCCCCGTGGCATAGGCGGCGAGCGCTCCGACATACGCCGTCTGCCCGAGGGACCGGTGACCGGCCTCGGGCACCGCGACGCCGGTCGGGTCGAGCCCGCCGGCCTGCACGACCACGCGCTCCAGGGCCCGCGCCACCAGCCCGTTGCCGCGCTCGAACGGACGCACCACCGCCATCTCCGCGTGCACGAGAGCCCCCACCACGCCGGCGGGCACCGGCCCCACGGCGCGCAGCAGCTCCACGATCCCGTCCAGCCTGGCGGCGACCCGCTCGGCCGCGACCGGCTCCCCCAGCTCGACGAGCTCCGCGCACACCGCCTCCGGGCCCCGAGGACGCCCGAGCGCCGCCGCCTCGACGCGCAACGGGGTCGCGGCCGCCGTGTGCAGACGCGCCACGACCTGTCGCGGCGCCGCAGACAGCACGGCACGCAGGTGCTCGGCCTCGGCCGTCACCTGCACCGCCCCCCGCAGCACCTGCTCGTCCGGGAGGGGGTCGTCGCGCCAGGACAGCGCTCCACGACTCAGGTCACGGACCGTCTCGACGGGGAACTGGATCCCGTCGAGGAAGGCCGTCTCCCTGGCACCTCGCACCCGCGACTCGGCGGCGGCCTCGGGGATGCGGCGGCGCAGCGCCTGGTGCCAGCGCAGCTGCGTGCAGGCCTCGCGGGCGGCGGCGACGGCGTCGGTCACCCCCGGCAGGCGCAGCAGGGGCTCGACGGAGGCGGCGACGGGGGAGCTCACGGGGTCAGCCTAGGGACTCACGCCCTACGATCGGTCCATGCTCGAAGGGCCCGCGCGCAGCTCCGTCGCGCTGATCGCCGTCCTCGCGGCCCTGCTGGTCCTGGCCGCGTGGCTCGCGCTGCGGGTGGTCCGCGTGCGGCGCACCTTCTCCTCCCCCGTCGAGGAGGCGACGTATGACGCCCTCCACACCGCCGGGCTCGCGGCTCCCCACCTCAAGGACGGCCTGACGCCCGAGGGCAGCGCCAAGGCCGCGCGGCACCTGCGTGCCCTGCTCGGCGTGCCGGCCCTCGCGATCCTCGACACGCAGGCGCTGCTCGTCTGGGAGGGCACCGGTGAGCGTCACGCGGCGGGTGCCGTCGACCTGGTCGAGCAGGTCCTCGCGACCGGTGACCTCGAGGTGGTGCGCGGCCTCGTGTGCGTCGACGAGGACTGCCCGATCCGCTCCGCGGTGGCGGCGCCGATCGTCAGCGACGAGACCGTCATCGGCGCGCTCGTGGCCTACGCCCCGGACGTGGGCTACGGCCTGACCAGGGCCACGCGCGAGGTCGCGAGCTGGGTCTCGACCAACGTCGAGCTCGCCGAGCTCAGCCGCCAGCGCACGCGCACGATGGAGGCCGAGCTGCTGGCCCTGCGGGCGCAGATCTCCCCGCACTTCGTCTACAACTCCCTCGCCGCCATCGCGAGCTTCGTCCGGACCGACCCCGTGCGGGCCCGCGAGCTGCTGCTGGAGTTCGCGGACTTCACGCGCTACTCCTTCCGCAGCGGCGGCGCCTTCACCACGCTCGAGGAGGAGCTGGTCAACATCGAGCGCTACCTCGCCCTCGAGCAGGCCCGCTTCGGTCCTCGGCTCAAGATCGACCTGGACATCGCCCCGGAGGTGCTCGGCAACGCCGTGCCGTACCTCTCGGTCCAGCCGCTCGTCGAGAACGCCGTCCGTCACGGCCTCGAGCGCAAGGTCGGCGACGGCACGATCCGCATCACCGCGCGGGACCTCGGCACGGTCACCCAGGTCAGCGTCGAGGACGACGGTGCCGGGTCCGACCCCGAGCGGGTCCGCTCGGTGCTGTCGGGCGAGCACGACGGCGACAACGTGGGCCTGGGCAACGTGGACGCCCGCCTGCGGCAGGTGTATGGCGACGCCCACGGCGTCGTGGTCGAAACCGCGCCAGGGGCGGGCACCCGGGTGACCTTCACCGTCCCCAAGTGGGCTCCCGGCGTCCATGCGGGACAATAGGGGGCACCATGGCGGAGCACCACGCAGACGTGACCGGACCTCGCCTCGCCGCGCTCGTCGTCGACGACGAGCCGCCGGCGCGGGACGAGCTTGCCTACCTGCTCGGCGAGGATCCCCGCCTCGGGCGGATCCACCTGGCCGGCAGCGGCGCCGAGGCCCTCGCGATCCTGGCCCAGAACGACGTGGACGTCGTCTTCTGCGACATCAGCATGCCCGGCCTCGACGGGCTCGACGTGGCCCGCGCGGCGGCCGCCCAGGACGAGCCGCCGTCCTTCGTCTTCGTGACCGCCCACGACCAGCACGCCGTCGACGCCTTCGAGGTCGACGCGATCGACTACGTCCTCAAGCCCGTCCGCGAGGAGCGCCTGGCGGAGGCCGTCCGCCGGGTCGTCGCGGCCCGCCCCGCTCCCGCACCCCAGTCCGCCCCGACGCAGCGCCAGGACGACGACGAGGTCATCCCGGTCGAGCTCGCCGGCATCACCACCTTCGTCAAGCGGTCCGCCGTGATCTACGCGCAGGCGCAGGGCGACTACACCCGGCTGCACACGCGGGACAGCAACCACCTCGTGCGCATCCCGCTGTCCACCCTCGAGGAGCGCTGGTCCTCGGCGGGATTCGCCCGGATCCACCGCAGCACGCTCGTGTCGCTGCGCCACGTCACGCAGGTCCGCACCGACAAGGGCCACTGCTCGGTCCTGCTCGGCTCCCTCGAGC
Organism: Arsenicicoccus sp. UBA7492; assembly: GCF_002479615.1. Classification (NCBI taxonomy): domain Bacteria; kingdom Bacillati; phylum Actinomycetota; class Actinomycetes; order Micrococcales; family Intrasporangiaceae; genus Arsenicicoccus; species Arsenicicoccus sp. UBA7492. Next base: position 68,515 of record NZ_DLOE01000039.1, read on the forward strand.
TGCAGGTCTCGCGCCGCCACACCCGCGCCCTGCGCGACCGCCTCGGCCGGCCGGGCGAGGCCCGCCGACGGGAGAGCCCGACGGCGTGACCAGCCCGACACCGCCGCGGGTGCGCATCACCTCGCCCCGACGCGACGCGGCCCGCCGCAGCGCCGCGGTCCGTCCCAGCACCCGGGAGATCGACGAGGACACCGGCCTCGGGCAGGTCTACATGCGGACCTACCTGCGGGGGCTGCGCCGCCTGGTCGCCGCCGCCCTGGGGTCCCTCGCCACGCTGCTCGTCGGGCTGCCCCTGGCCTTCGCCCTCGTCCCGGGAGCGGCGGGCCTGCGGCTCGGACCCGGCGTGACGGTGGCCTGGCTGCTGGTCGGCGTCGTGATCTATCCCGCCCTGTGGCTGCTCGGCCGGGCCTACGCCCGCGCCGTCGAGCGGGTCGAGCGCGACTTCGCCCGCACCGTCGCCGGTGACGACCTCCCGGACCGTGACGGCAGCGGGCCGACCGGCGGCGCGCCATGACGGCGGCCCTGCAGCCGGCATACGGCATCGTCGCCGTGGCGACGGTCTGTCTCCTGACGCTCGGGCTCGGCCTGCTGGGGGCACGCTCCAGCCGCACCACGAGCGACTTCTACGTCGCCTCGCGCGCCATCTCGCCGCGCCGCAACGCCGCCGCCATCACCGGCGAGTACCTCTCCGCCGCGAGCTTCCTCGGCCTCGCCGGGCTCATGTGGTCCGACGGCGCCGACCGGCTGTGGCTGCCCGTCGGCTACACGGTCGGCTATCTCATGCTGCTCGTGCTCATCGCGGCTCCGCTGCGCCGCTCGGGGGCCTACACGCTCCCCGACTTCGCCGAGGACCGCCTCGAGAGCCGCCGCGTGCGCCGCGTGGTGTCCCTGCTGGTCGTGGCCATCGGCTGGGTCTACCTCCTCGTGCAGCTGCAGGCCGCCGACCTGACCCTGCGCTTCCTCACCGGTGCCCCGGCCTGGCTCGGCGGGGTCCTCGTCGGCACCGTGGTCCTCACCGTGGTCAGCGCGGGCGGCATGCGCACGATCACCCTGGTGCAGTCCTGGCACTACTGGATGAAGCTCGCCGCGCTGTGGCTCCCCGCCCTGGTCCTGGTCGTCGTGTGGGTCAGGTCAGGCTCCCCCGGCCCGGCCCTGCCGCCCGACCAGCTCGAGTCCTGGTCCGAGCCGCTCAGCGGGTATGCCGGACAGGCCCACCCCCTCTACACCGTCTGGTCGACCCTGCTGGGGCAGGCGCTCGGGACGATGGCCCTGCCCCACGTCGTCGTGCGCTACTACACGATCCGCGACGGCCGCGCCGCCAGGCGGACGACCGTCACGGTGATCGGCCTCATCGCCGCGTTCTACCTCGCCCTCCCGATCTACGGGATCCTCGGGCGCGTCTACGTCCCGTCCCTGCCGGCCGGCGCCTCCACCGACACCGTCATGCTGCGGCTCCCCACCAGCGCCATCCCGGGCGGCGTCGGCGACACCCTCACCACCCTCATCGCGGCCGGCGCCTTCGTCGCCTTCCTGTCCACCGCGAGCGGCCTGGTCGTGGCGGTGGCCGGCGTCGTGGACCAGGACCTGGTCGGGCCCGCCCTCCTGCGCGCCACCGGCGGCGACGCCGACCGGCTGCACAGCTTCCGCCTGTCCGTGGTCGTCGCCGTGCTCGTCCCCCTCGCCGTCGCCCACCTGCTCCCGCACGTCGGCGTCGGCACCCTCGTGGGCCTGGTCTTCGCCCTCACCGCCTCGACCTTCGCGCCGCTGCTGGTGCTCGGCGTCTGGTGGCCACGCCTGTCGCGCGCCGGCACCCTCGCCTCCATCGGCGTGGGCGCCGTCCTCGCGGCCACGGCCTCGCTGCTCAGCCTCACCGGCCGGGTCACGGAGGGCTGGGCCGGTGCGCTCACCGCGGCCCCCGCCGCCTGGACCGCCCCCGCCGCCTTCCTCGTCGCCGTGGTCGTGTCGCTGCTCACGCCGGGCAGCATCCCGCGCGGCACCTCTCGCACGATGGTGCGGCTGCACACCCCCGAGGACGTGCGCCTCGACCGGTCCTCGCGCCGGACCGCAGCCCGCTGACGGGCGGGCGTCTCGGCATACGACCTGGTCGGGACCGCTCACCGAGCCTCACCGACCGCTCGACCCGTCGTGATCGTGTGGCTCTCGTCCGTGACCGGTGACCGGGCGCACAGTGACGATCGGCACGAGGACGTGCCGACTCCCCACCCCCGCAGGAGGCACCGCGTGAGCGCGACCAAGCCCACCCGCGACTACAGCGCCGCTTACAGCGACGTCCAACGGTCGCCCGAGTTCCAGGAGCTGCGCTCGCGGCTGCGGTCCTTCGTCTTCCCGATGGCCGGGGCGTTCCTCGCCTGGTACTTCCTCTACGTCATCTGCGCCGCGTTCTTCCCGGCGTTCATGAGCATCAAGGTGCTCGGCAACATCAACGTCGGCCTGATCTTCGGCTTCCTGCAGTTCATCACCACGTTCGCGATCACCATCGTCTACGTGCGCTGGGCCGACCGCGTCTTCGACCCCCGGGCCGAGCGGGTCCACCAGATGGTCGAGGAGAAGGGGTTGGACGCCTGATGAGCACCACGATGATCAGGGCCGCAGGTGACTCCGTCGGCTCGCCCGTCCTCAACATCGCGATCTTCGCCGTCTTCGTGGTGGTCACCCTCGCCGTCGTCATCAAGGTGTCGACGGGCAAGAAGAAGACCGCCGGCGAGTACTACACCGGCGGCGCGGCCTTCTCCGGCCGCCAGAACGGCATCGCCATCGCCGGCGACTACCTCTCGGCGGCCAGCTTCCTCGGCATCGCCGGCGCCATCGCCGTCGCTGGCTACGACGGCTTCCTCTACTCCATCGGCTTCCTCGTCGCCTGGCTCGTGGCCCTGCTGCTCGTGGCCGAGCTGCTGCGCAACACCGGCCGCTTCACCATGGCCGACGTGCTGTCCTTCCGGCTGCGCCAGCGCCCGGTCCGCATGGCCGCGGCCACCTCGACGCTCGCCGTCTCGTTCTTCTACCTCCTCGCCCAGATGGCCGGTGCGGGCGGCCTCGTGTCGCTGCTGCTCGGCGTCAAGTCGTGGGCCGGGCAGGCGATCGTCATCGCCATCGTCGGCATCCTGATGATCACCTACGTCCTCATCGGCGGGATGAAGGGCACCACCTGGGTGCAGATCATCAAGGCCTGCCTGCTCATCGCGGGTGCCGCGATCATCACCGTCTGGGTGCTCGGCAAGTTCGGGTTCAACCTGTCCGCCGTGATGCAGAAGGCGGTCGACGAGTCCCCCAAGGTCGGGGAGAAGCTCCTCAACCCCGGCCTGAAGTACGGCAAGTCCACCACGACCAAGATCGACTTCATCTCGCTGTCGATGGCCCTGGTGCTCGGCACCGCCGGCCTGCCCCACGTGCTGATGCGGTTCTACACCGTCCCCACGTCCAAGGAGGCGCGCAAGTCGGTCGAGTGGGCGATCTGGCTGATCGGCCTGTTCTACCTGTTCACCCTGGTCATCGGCTTCGGCGCGGCCGGCCTGGTCGGCCCCGGCGCCATCGTGGCCGCCCCCGGCAAGGAGAACTCCGCGGCACCGCTGCTGGCCTTCCACCTCGGCGGGTCCGTCTTCCTCGGCATCATCTCGGCGATCGCGTTCGCCACGATCCTCGCCGTGGTCGCCGGCCTCACCATCACCACCTCGGCGACGTTCGCGCACGACATCTACAACATGGTGATCAAGGAGGGGAAGGCCACCCAGGAGCAGGAGGTCAAGGTCGCCCGCCGCGCCGCCATCGCCGGTGGTGTCGTCGCGATCATCGGCGGCATCCTCGCGAACGGGCAGAACATCGCCTTCCTCGTCGCCCTGGCGTTCGCGGTCGCCGCGAGCGCCAACCTGCCGACGATCCTCTACTCGTTGTTCTGGTCGAAGTTCACGACCCGAGGAGCGCTCTGGTCGATCTACGGCGGGCTCGGGTCGGCGATGCTGCTCATCCTGTTCAGCCCCGTGGTGTCCGGCAAGGTCGACGCGACCGGCAAGAGCCTGTCGATGATCACCAACGCCTCCATCGACTTCCACTGGTTCCCGCTGGACAACCCGGGCATCATCTCGATCCCGCTGGGCTTCCTGCTCGGCTGGCTGGGCTCGATCACCGACAAGGAGAAGCCCAACCCCGAGAAGTACGCCGAGATGGAGGTCCGGTCCCTGTCCGGCCACGGCACGGCCGGCGCGATCCAGCACTGAGGGATCCAGCACTGAGGGATCCGGCGCTGAGCCGCACCTGACCCTCGCCTCTCCCACAACAGGTCACCGCCGAGTGGTCACTTCCCGACGTCGGGAGGTGACCACTCGGCGTTGGGGATGCCTGTGCCGCGGTCGTCGGGGTGGGCAGGCCGGGGGGCGGGTCCGGCATACGGTGGTCGGGTGCCCCAGCCGTATGCCGCCCCGCCGCCACCCCCAACGGCCGGGGGACACCGGCCGGGGTCCCCGGAGTACCGCCGCATCTCGTGGGCGCTGTTCCTCGCCGGGCTCGCGACCTTCGCGATGATCTACACCACCCAGCCGTTGTTGCCCGAGCTGTCGCGGGCCTTCGCGCTGACGCCGGCGCAGTCCGCCCTGTCGGTGTCGACCACGACCTTCGCCCTGGGCCTGGCCCTGCTCGTCGTGGGCCCTTCCTCGGAGGTGCTCGGGCGCACGCGGGTCATGCATGTGTCGCTCTTCGCGTCGTCGGTGGTCACGATCCTCACGGCGCTATCGCCGTCGTGGACGGTCCTGCTGGTCCTGCGGACGCTGCTCGGCCTGGCGGTGGCAGGGCTGCCGGCAGTGGCGGTCGCCTACCTGCGCGAGGAGGTGCATCCCTCGGCGACGGCGCGGGCGACCGGGCTCTACATCGGCGGCACGGCCCTCGGCGGCATGCTCGGTCGCCTGCTCACCGGCGGTGTCGCCGACCTGCTCGGCTGGCACTGGTCCATCGGCTCGATCGGGGGCCTGGGCCTGCTGTGCGCGGTGGCGGTGCGCGCGGTGCTGCCTGGCTCGCGACGCTTCGCCCCGGCGCGGCTGTCGCTGCGCGAGCTCGTCGCCATGAACCGCCGGATGCTCACCGACCCCGCCCTGCTCGCGCTCTACGGCATCGCGTTCTGCGCAATGGGGGCCTTCGTGTCGGTGTTCAACGCCATGGGGTTCCGGCTCGCCGCCGCGCCCTACCACCTGAGCCTCGCCGTCGCCGGGCTGGTGTTCGTCGTCTATGCCCTCGGGTCGGTGAGCTCCGAGCGGGCCGGGCGCCTCGCGGACCGTCACGGCGTGCGAGCAGTCGTCCCCGTGGCGCTCGCGATCGTCCTGCTCGGCCTGCTGGTCACCCTCGGCGGGTCGCTGTGGGCGGTCGTGGGCGGGCTCGCGGTGCTGACCGCCGGCTTCTTCGCCGCCCACGGGGTGGCCTCGGGCTGGGTCGCCGCCCGCGCCACGTATGTCGGTCGCGGCACCGCCCAGGCCACCTCGCTCTACATGTTCGCGTACTACCTCGGGTCGTCCGTCTGCGGCACGGTCGTCGGCACGGCCTGGAGCCGCGGCGGCTGGCCCCTGGTCGTCGGGTTCACCGGTGCGCTCCTGCTCCTGGCGCTGGTCCTCTCGCTGTGGCTGCGGCACGTCCCCAGCCTGGCCGAGCCCCCCGTCGAGGACCAGGGAGTGCGCGCCGCGTGACGCCGGTCCCCCGGCATACGGCCCCCGACCCAAACTGAGCTCCCAGCTCACTTCGCGCCGCCCAAGCCCCCGGCCAGCCCTCCCAGACGACCCGAACTGAGTCCCCAGCTCACTTCGCGCCGCCCACACCGCCCCACGACCCCCGTAGACGACCCGAACTGAGCCCGCAGCTCGCTTCGCGCCGCCCAAGCCCCATCCCAGCCCTCCCAGACGACCCAGACTGAGCTCCCAGCTCAGCTCGGATCAGGCGGCGAGAGCGCCCCGCACCACCAGCGCCGCCCGGACCGCAGCCATCGTCTCGGCGTGATGGTCGTAGTAGTCGACCTTGTTGATGAGGATGACGAGGTAGCCGAGGCGCTCCATGCGGTTGCGACGCGCTTCGTCCTGGAGCCGCTGCTCGTCGGTGCGGTAGTGGTGGGCACCGTTGTACTCAACGACGACCCTGGCGCGGCGCCAGAGGAAGTCCGCGTAGCCGACCAGCGCTCCGCGATCGTCGAGGATCTGGGCGTTGAGCTCGGGTGCCGGTAACCCCTCGCGCACGAAGTCCTGCCGCACCCTCGACTCCATCACCGAGTTCGTGCCGGGACGCACCTGACGGCTCGCTGCGCGGGCCGCAACGACCCCGCAGGACCGGATCGCCAGCGCCTCGTCGAAGTAGTCGTCACCTCGGCCCGACCTCCACGCAACCATGAGGTCCCCGAGCACGACGCGATCCGAGACGCTGAGATCGCCCGCCACCTGCCGGAACAGGTGCGCGTCGTCGAGGACCGGGATCGCGAGCCCCGGCAGCGCGATCGTCGGGAGGTCCGGCGCGTGCAGCCGATGGCCCGTCACGGTGGCCAGCCGTGGTGGGGTCCGGCCATGGACGCCCACGTCGAGCGGCGGTCGGTGCTCGGGCGTCCACCGGCGGCCCACGGCCAGCCCGCGGAGCCAGATACCCGTCCAGTGGGTGAAGACGCACCCTGCCGGCAGCACGAGGGACGCGGCCTGGGCGTCCTCGAGGACCGTGAGCGGCATGCGGGTCCCGAGCACCGAGCGGTGCGGGCGGGCGAGATCGGCCATCGTCGCGCGAGTGACCCCCAGCTCGCGAGCGCGCCGAACGGTGAAGAAGACGCGGGCGCTCAGCTGCGGCGGGAGAGGGCGTTTGGGTGCCATGGACCCAGTTTGAGACGGTTCGAGCGTGGTGGCGTCTGCCATCCACAAGCGGGGCGGGGACCCGTCACGTTATCCCCAGGCGGCCCGAATTGAGCTCCGAGCTCACAACGTGCCGCCCACGTCGCCATACATGCCCTCCCGGCGACCCGAACTGAGCTCCGAGCTCGGAATGTGCCGGCAGAAGCCCCGCCCACGGCCTCCTGACGACCCGAACTGAGCTCCGAGCTCACGACGCGCCGCCCACGCCCATCGCCCGGACTAGCGGGCGGAGCCAGTTTGACAATGATTTCCATTAGGCCGACCCTGGAGAGCATGAACCGCCGTCTGCTCGCCGCCCCTGCAGCCCTCACCCTGCTCGCCCTCACCGCCTGCGGATCGGGTGACGGCGGCTCCAGCACCGGCGGCGCAGCGAGCCAGGGCGGCAAGGACGGCAAGCTCGGCGTCGTCGCCAGCTTCTATCCCCTGCAGCACGCCGCCGAGCAGATCGGTGGCCAGCACGTGCAGGTCACCAACCTCACCAAGCCCGGCTGGGAGCCGCACGACCTCGAGCTGACGCCCAAGGACGTGACCACCCTCTCCAAGGCGGATCTCGCGATCTACGAGAAGGGGCTGCAGTCGGCCGTGGACACCGCGGTCGCCGACACCAAGCCGGACAAGGCTCTCGACGTCGCCACGGCCGCCAACCTCTCGCTCACGCACGGCGAGACGATCGGCGAGGACGGGCACGACCACGCGACCGAGTCCGCCGAGGAGCATGCGGGGCACAGCCACGGCAAGGGCGCCAAGGACCCGCACTTCTGGCTGGACCCGCAGCGCTACGCCAAGGTCTCCCAGGCCATCGCCGACCGACTCAAGCAGGCCGACCCCGCCCACGCCGCGGACTACGACGCCAACCTCAAGACGTTCACCGGCCGGCTCACCGCCCTGGACTCCGAGCTCGCGGCCGGCCTCAAGGGCTGCACCAACACGACGATCGTGACCAGCCACGCGGCGTTCGGCTACCTCGCGGACCGCTACGGGCTGCAGCAGGTCGCCATCTCGGGGCTGTCCCCCGAGGAGGAGCCCGAGCCCGCCAAGCTCGCCGAGATCGCGAAGTACGCGAAGTCGCACAAGGTCACCACCATCTATGCCGAGACGCTGGTCAGCCCCGCCATCGCCCAGACGGTCGCCAAGGAGACCGGGGCGCAGACGGCGGTGCTGGACCCGATCGAGGGCATCACGGACTCCTCCGCCGCCAAGGACTACGTTGGCGTCATGAAGGCCAACCTCGCCACGCTCAAGAAGGGCCAGAGCTGTCCGTGACCTCCGCCCGCGTCAGCGCGCCTGACGCTCCCGTCATCAGGCTCCGGTCGGCGTCCTTCGGGTACGCCGACCGCGCCGTCGTCTCCGGGGCCGACCTCACGGTGGCGCCCGGCGAGGCGCTGGCCCTCCTCGGACCCAACGGGTGCGGCAAGTCCACGCTGGTCAAGGGCCTGCTCGGGCTCAACGACCACCTGGGCGGCGAGGTCGAGCTGTTCGGCACCCCGCTCGCGCGCTTCCGCCAGCGCTATCGCATCGGCTACGTGCCCCAGCGCCACACCCTGTCCGGCTCGGTCTCGGCGACGGTCCGCGAGGTCGTCGCCACCGGGCGCCTGCCGCACCAGGGCCTCCTGGCCCGGCTCGGGGCGCGCGACCACCAGATCATGGCCTCGGCCCTCGACGTCGTCGGTATGACGGACCAGGCCCGCCAGGACGTCTCGACGCTGTCAGGCGGCCAGCAACGGCGCGTGCTCATCGCCCGCGCCCTCGCCGGCGAGCCGGACGCCCTCGTGATGGACGAGCCCACCGCCGGCGTCGACGTCGCCAACCAGCGGTTGCTGACCACCGTGCTGCAGCGCCTGCGGGACCGCGGCGTCGGCCTGCTCATCGTGACCCACGAGGTCGCGGCCCTCACCCCGGTCCTGGACCGCATCGTGCACATGTCGGCCGGCCGGATCACCTTCGACGGGACCGTGGCGGAGTTCGAGCGGGCCAGCCGCGCCGATCCCCTCTCCCTCGGCGATCACCACCACCATCACGACGACGACGGGCACGACCTGCCACCCGCCCGCTGGGTCGACCCCGCCGGCGTCGGGGCGTCCGGCATACGGCCAAGGAGCGCCGGCGCAGGCGCCCCCGCGCCGAGCAAGGAGACCCACGGTGCTTGACCTGTCCGAGCTGTGGAGCTTCGAGTTCATGCGGCGCGCCCTGATCGCCGCGCTGCTCGTGGGTGCCGCCGCGCCGATGGTCGGGACCTTCCTCGTGCAGCGCCGGCTGTCCCTGATCGGCGACGGCATGGGGCACGTGGCGCTCGCCGGCGTCTCCATCGGCCTCCTCACCGGCAACCAGCCGGTCCTCACGGCACTCGTCGCCGCGGTGGTCTGCGCCGTCGTGATCGAGCTCATCCAGCGCTACGGCCGCGCCAGCGGGGACGTGGCCCTCGCCGTCATGTTCTACGGCGGGATCGCGCTCGGTGTCGTGCTGATGTCGCGGGCGACGGGGACGGGCGCCAACCTGACGTCCTACCTCTTCGGCGCGATCACCACGACCAGCCGCGACGACCTCGTGGTCTTTGCCGTCCTCGCCCTCGTCGTCATGGTCACCACCTGGGTGCTGCGGCCACGGCTGTTCGCCGTCGCCAACGACGAGGAGTGGTCCCGCGCGGCGGGGCTGCCGGTCCTCGGGCTCAACATCGTGCTCGCCGTGATGACCGCCGTCACCGTCGTCGTGTCGATGCGCGTCGTCGGGCTGCTGCTCATCAGCGCGCTGATGATCCTGCCCAACGCGGCCGCCCAGCAGGTCTCGCGGTCCTTCCGCTCGATGCGGCTCGTCGCCGTCGTCATCGGCGTGCTGTGCGCCATCGGCGGCGTCGCCCTGTCCTACCAGCTCGACACGCCCTCGGGCGGCACGATCGTGCTGCTCGTCCTCGCGGTGTTCATCGTCCTGAGCGTGGCGGCAGCCCTCGCCCACGCCGTCGCCGCACGCCATCACCGCTATGCCGAGATGCACGCCCACGAGCACGGGCCCGGCTGCGGGCACCAGCAGGTCGAGCACGGCGATCATGTCGACTACCTGCATGATGGACATCTGCACGCCCCGCACGGGGACCACTACGACGAGCACCACGACCACCGCGAGGACGACCGGCCACCCACGGCCGACGACGTCGTCGCCGGGCGGCCGACCAGCAGGAGCTGATCCACGATGCCGGACACCGAGCGCCGAGCCACCAAGCAGCGCCGCGCCGTCGAGCAGGTCCTGCGCGAGACCGACGACTTCATCTCGGCCCAGGCCCTGCACGCCCGGCTGCGCGAGCAGGGCGACACGGTCGGCCTCGCCACCGTCTATCGCACGCTCAACGCCATGGCCGAGGACGAGCGCGTCGACATGCTCCGCGTCGACGACGGTGAGGCGCGCTACCGGCTGTGCGCGAGCGACGACCACCACCACCACCTCGTATGCCGGGAGTGCGGCCGCACCGTCGAGATCGAGGGCCCTGCGGTGGAGTCGTGGGCCGACACGGTGGCCGCACAGCACGGCTTCCGCGACGTGTCGCACACCCTCGAGGTCTTCGGGACCTGCGCGAAGCACTGACGGGCACAGGGACGCGCGACGGTGACCCCTCACGCGCGGCGGCGGCCTCTCAGGTGCGGCGAGGAGCCGCCGCGGCTCAGTGCAGCAGCTTGAGCCCTGCCACGCAGCCGATGATCCCGAGCAGCAGCAGGACCTTGACCAGCGAGATCGGCTCTGCGCCGGTCGCCATCGCCCAGGCGACGGTCGTCACGGCGCCGATCCCCACCCACACGGCATAGGCCGTGCCCACCGGCAGCTCACGCAGCGCGTAGGCCAGCCCCGCCATGCTGAGCGCGCAGGCCACCACGAACACCACGCTCGGCCCGAGCCGGCTGAATCCCTCGCTGCGGCTGAGGGCCGTGGCCCACACAGCCTCCAGCACACCTGACAGCACCAGCACGATCCACGACATGGTCACTCCTCGTGGCCGTCTTGTCGCGTGACCGGGTACGGCTCCCTCGTCCGGGGCCCGCTCGTGGAGCCTCCATCCAGGCTCGCACGGGCCGTATGCCGGGGCAAGCTCGCTCGCGGCGACCCGTCACGCGCCGCGGTCAGGCCACGTCGGAGGCGCCCTCCTCGCCGAGCCAGTCCTCGAAACCGTCGCGTCGCCCGAGCCAGCGGTCGCGCGCCGTGAGCATCTCGGCCTCGGTCATGACGGCGTCCTCGAACGCCTCCCTCACCACGACTGCGGTCTCGTCGTCGGTGGTGACCACGAGGTTCGTCATACGGTCGGCGTCGTCCCACCCGCCGATGGAGCCGATGGACAGCTGACCGCCGCTGGCCTCCCACGCGATCGCGGTGCCGGGCCGCCCGGGCAGCCAGAACGCGCCGCGGCCGCGCAGCTCGCCGGACCCGAGGTCCTCGAGGCGCTGCTGCAGGCGTCCGGGGTGGAAGGGGCGCCAGGTCCGCAGCCGCAGGGTCTGCAACCCACCGGCCGGCTGCGCGCCGGTCGGTCGGCGGCGCCGCGGGTCGACGAAGCCCTGCGCCACCTGCACGTCGAAGCCGCGCGCGCTCAGCTCCGCCCCCGCCGAGAAGCTCGACAGGCCGAGGTAGACGCGGCTGTCCGGCCGCCGCAGGTGGTCCAGCAGGGCGGTGTCCGACTCGTCGAGCGTGTCCTGCACGATGACGACCGCGTCGGCGAGCTCGATCTGGTTGACCAGCACCTCGCCATGGCTGCGGCGGTCGTCCTCGACCATCGCGAGTCCGAGCTCCTCGAGCAGCGGGTCGTCGAAGACCCCGGCGCACACGTCGTCGCAGCTCACGACCGTGATGACCGACCGCAGGGTCAGCAGGTCAGCAACCCGGCGCCCGTCCGCGAGGTGAGCCCGGGCCAGGCCGAGGGCGATGGGCAGGGGCTCGGCGGACGGCGGCAGCGAGACGACGAGCGTGCCCCAGCGGCCAGTCCCGGCGAGGCGGACCAGGGTCGGGAGGATCGCCTCGCGCATGGCGCACGACAGGCAGGGGTGCTCGACGTCCTGCCCGTCCTCCTCGACCGTGCCCGTGAGGTCGCTGACGGCCCAGCGCACCTGGCCGGCGGCGGCGTCCACGACGAGACGCACCACGGCGGCGTCTGGCAGGTCGCACTGCAGGCCCATCGCGGCGACGGCCTGGTCGGTGGCGTCGAGGCCGGCGACGACGAGCACGTCGGTGGTGCCGGGGCGGTGCAGCGGTCCGGGGTCGGGAGCGGGCATCGGGTCTCCTTCGTATGCCGGTGCCGCCTCGCCCATCGCGATGGACTGGCACCGGCGGCTGGTAGCGTAATGAGAATCGTTATTACTATAGCCAGACCAACCCGAGGGAAGGAACTCATGTCCAACCACTGCCAGCTGACCGGCACCGTGCCGCGCTTCGGCAACACCATGAGCCACTCGCACCGCCGCACGAGTCGCCGCTTCGACCCCAACATCCAGCGGCGGACCTACTGGGCGCCGAGCCTCGGCCGCACGGTGACCCTGCGGCTGTCGACGCGCGCCATCAAGACGATCGACCGCATCGGGATCGACGCCGCGATCGTGCGGATGCAGGCTCGCGGCGAGCGGCTCTGACCGCCCGGACGGCCCTGACGGCGCCTGCTCGTTGGAGCGCGCGGCGCCGCAGGGGCGCCATACCCGCGTCGTCCCACATGGCCGCAGAGATGGCCGCAGAGATGGCCGCGGGGTGGATCGAGCGCCGATCTCGGTGCCCGATCCACCCCCGCAGACGCTGCGCCCCGGCCCGACGGAGGCCTCAGGCCTCGTAGGGGCTCGAGTCGACCAGCCCACGCTGGACCGCACGCACGAGCCGTCGGGGCACGCGCACCGTGCGGCCACCGACCGACACGGGCACGAGGTCGACGGGCTCGGCCTTCCAGTTGGCGCGGCGGGACCGGGTGTTGGAGCGCGACATCTTGCGCTTGGGGACTGCCATCAGGTGCCTCCTCGGCGTGGGAACAGAGCGCTCAACCTATCAGTTATGGTAATCATTCTTATCTGACAGACGAAGGAGGCCACCTCATGGCCAGGTCCACCGACGTGCGGCCCAAGATCAAGCTCCGCTCCACGGCGGGCACGGGCTACACGTACATCACGCGCAAGAACCGCCGGAACGACCCCGACCGGCTCGTGATCCGCAAGTACGACCCCGTCGTGCGCCGGCACGTCGAGTTCAAGGAGGAGCGCTGATGGCCAAGAAGTCCAAGATCGCCCGCGACCAGCAGCGTCGTGAGGTCGTCGCCCGCTACGCGGAGGAGCGTCGCGCCCTCAAGCGCGTCATCGCCGACCCCACCGCCGACGCGATGAGCAAGGCCGCCGCCCAGCTGCGGCTGCAGCGGATGCCCCGGGACGCGAGCGCCACCCGCCTGCGCAACCGCGACGTCGTGGACGGTCGCCCGCGCTCGGTCTACCGGGCGTTCGGCCTGTCGCGGATCCGCCTGCGCGAGATGGCCCACGCCGGCGAGCTGCCCGGCGTCACCAAGTCCAGCTGGTAACCCACCAGCCCGATCCCCTTCCGAAAGGACCGTTCCATGAACCGCAGCGAGCTCGTCTACGAGATCAGCAAGCGCACCGCCACCACGCCCAACGACGTCAACGGCGTCCTCGACGCCCTCGGCGACCTGATGCGCGAGTGCGCCGCCGACGGCAGCAAGCTGCAGATCGCGGGGCTGCTCACCCTCGAGCGCGTCGAGCGCGCCGCCCGCACGGGCCGCAACCCGCGCACCGGCGAGTCGATCGAGATCCCGGCGCAGCCGTCGGTGAAGCTCACGCCCGGCTCCACGCTCAAGGCCGCCGCCAAGGGCGAGAGGTGAAGCCGGGCATCCACCCGGACTACCACCCCGTGGTGTTCCGGGACCCGACGGCCGACTTCGCCTTCCTCACGCGCTCGACCGCCACGAGCAACGACACGATCGAGTGGGAGGACGGCAACACCTACCCGGTGATCAACGTCGACGTCTCCAGCGCCTCGCACCCGTTCTACACGGGCAAGCAGAAGATCATGGACACCGCCGGACGCGTCGAGCGCTTCAATCGCCGCTACGGCCGCGGCTGACGCCTGACGCCAACGGCCCCACAGACCCCGCGCACCGTCTCTCCGCGCGGACCCAGGTCGCGGCTCGCCCCTCCCCTTCGGCCGGGAGGAGCGGGCCGCGATCGCCGTATCCAAACGGCTCGGATCCGCCCATTGGTGACCAATGGCGAGGAGGGGTCGAGATGCGGGTGGGTGAGACGTCGGTCACAGCGATGCCGATGCTGCTGGTCCAGCGATCCGCGCCACGACGCCGGCTGCACGGCGGAGCGAAAACCATTATCAGACAACGGGATCGTGCGATGCCTGGGTCACAGGAGACCCACAGGCGGGGGGTCCTAGAGTGAGCCTCGGGCGTGGCGGACCACGCCCGCAAGGGGCGCCGCACCCGTGGCGGCGCGACGAACAGCAGGAGGGGACCATGACCCAGCACACCGACGTCATGGACCACGAGCACCTCGCCGGCGACGGCTGTCAGACCGTGCAGCACGACGACCACCTCGACCACGTCCACGGCGAGGAGCGCCACCCCGAGGTCTCGGTCCACGCCGACCACGAGGGCGAGCACACCGAGGGCGACGGCTGCGAGACCGTCGAGCACGACGACCACGTCGACCACCTCCACGACGGCCACCGGCACCACCAGCACGGCGACCACGTGCACGAGCACTGACCCACCCTTCGCCGACTGGTCAGTTCCCGA
>NZ_DLOE01000039.1:83400-88290 GCF_002479615.1 Arsenicicoccus sp. UBA7492
TCGGGAACTGACCAGTCGGCGGGGCGCGGCACCCGGAGCCGGCCAGCCGGCGGGGCGCGCCGCCCGGAGCTGACCAGTCGGCGGGGCCCGCCGCCCGGAACTGACCAGTGGGCGGCAGGGCGTCGGCTCGAGTGGCGCAGACGGCGTGAGGTGACAGGCTGGTGGGCATGCCTTCTCACGCCCTGACCACCGGCTCCGGCCAGGACTGCCAGGTCCACCTCACCAGCGGGGGCGTCTCCCTGCTGCTCGACCTGTCCGACGCCCGCCTCCCCTCGATCGCCCACTGGGGGGCCGCCCTCCCCGACCTCGACGCCGACGAGGCGGCGACCCTGGTCCTGGCGACGACCTACGGCCGCGGCGGCAACGACGTCGACGTCCCCGTCCGGGTCGCGGTCCTGCCCGAGCACCACGCCGGCTGGTCCGGTCGGCCGGGCATCAGCGGCAGCCGCGACGACGGGTCCGGCTGGTCGCCCCGCTTCACGGTGACCGCGGCCGAGGCCCGCACCGACGAAGCGGCCGGCGCGACGGCATACGGCACGCTCACCACCCTCGGCGCCGGCGCGCTCCACGTCACCGCCCGCGACGACGAGGCGCGCCTGACCCTGACCATCGAGATCGAGCTGCTGGCGACGGGACTCGTGCGCACGCGCGCCATGCTCACCAACGACGGCGACACCGACTACGCCCTCGACGAGCTGGCACTCACCCTCCCGGTCCCCAACCAGGCCAACGAGATTCACGACCTGGCCGGGCACTGGGGCACCGAACGCGCGCCCCAGCGCAAGGAGTTCACCGTCGGGCAGCACCTGCGCGAGGGACGCAAGGGACGCACGGGCGCCGACGCGGCCTACGTGCTCTCCGCTGGGACAAAGGGATTCGGGTTCCGCCACGGTGAGGTCTGGGGCGTCCACACCGCCTGGTCCGGCAACCATCGCCACTGGGCCGAGCGACTCTTCAACGGCCGCACCGTGATCGGCGGGTCCGAGCTGCTGCTCCCCGGCGAGATGCGGCTGGCCACGGGCGAGTCCTACTGCTCTCCTTGGATATTCGGCGCGTATGGCGACGGCCTGGACGCCCAGGCCGCGCGCTTCCACGGCTGGTTGCGGTCACGGCCGACGCACCCGCAGAGCGACCGCAAGGTCACCCTCAACGTGTGGGAGGCCGTCTACTTCGACCACGACCTGGCGCGCCTCACCGACCTCGCCGACCGCGCCGCCGCCCTCGGCGTCGAGCGCTACGTCCTGGACGACGGCTGGTTCGGCGCCCGCCGCGACGACCACGCCGGCCTCGGGGACTGGGTCGTCTCCCCCGACATGTGGCCCGACGGCCTCGGCCCCCTGGTCGACCACGTCACCGGGCTGGGCATGGAGTTCGGCATCTGGTTCGAGCCCGAGATGGTCAACCTCAACAGCGACGTGGCCCGCGCGCACCCGGAGTGGATCATGGCCACGGGCAACCGGATTCCCGTGGAGAGCCGCCACCAGCAGGTGCTCAACCTCGGCATCCCGCAGGCCTACGCCCACGTCCGCGACCAGATGGTGGCGCTGCTCGAGACCTACGCCATCGGCTACATCAAGTGGGACCACAACCGCGACCTGGTCGACGCCGGCACGGCACCCTCCGGGCGTGCGGGCGTGCACGAGCAGACGCTCGCCGCCTACCGGCTCATGGCCGAGCTCAAGGACCGCTTCCCCGGGCTGGAGATCGAGGCCTGCAGCTCCGGTGGCTCGCGCGTCGACCTCGCCGTCCTCGAGCACACGGACCGGATCTGGACGTCGGACTGCATCGACCCCCTCGAGCGTCAGGTGATGCACCGCTGGACCCAGCAGCTCGTCCCCCCGGAGCTCATGGGCTCGCACATCGCCTCGGGCGCCTCGCACACGACGGGCCGCATGCACACCCTGCACTTCCGCGCCGGCACCGCCGTCTGGGGACACCTCGGAATCGAGTGGGACCTCGCCCGCGCCTCCGACGCGGAGCTCGCGGAGCTCGGCGACTGGGTCCGCTTCTACAAGCACCACCGCGAGCTCCTGCACTCCGGCGCCGTGGTCCGCCTGGACGACGTCGTGCCCGAGCTGCACGTCCACGGCGTTGTCTCCCCGACCCAGAACGAGGCGCTCTTCGCCGTCGTGTCCACCGGTCGCGCGATCGTCGACCCCATCGGCCGGATGCGCCTCGCCGGGCTCGACCCCGACCGACGCTACCGCGTCCGGGACGTCACGCCCAGCCGCCCGCCGCACGGTATGCCGCAACCGCCCGCCTGGTGGCCCGGCGACGAGGGCGCGCTGCTGCGCGGCCGCTCGCTGCAGCAGGTCGGGGTGGAGGCACCTGCCCTGTCCCCCGACGAGATCGTCATCCTCCACCTGACGACGGACTAGCGGACGGACGGGTGCCCCGCCACCAGCTCGATCTCCACCCGCGCGCCCAGCGGCAGGCCCGCGACAGCCACCGTGGTCCGGGCGGGACAGGGCTCGGCGAACACCGTGGCGTACACCTCGTTGACCGCCGAGAAGTCGGCCATGTCCACGAGGTAGACGTTGACCTTGACCACGTCGTCCAGCGTGCGGCCGACGGCGGCGAGCACCGCCTGGAGGTTGGTGAACACCTGCCTCGCCTGCGTGCTCACGTCCCCGTCGACGAGGCGGCCGGTGGCGGGGTCGATGGGCGTCTGGCCGGAGAGGTGGAGCAGGCCCTGCTCGCCGCTGCTCGCGGCGTGCGAGTAGGGGCCGACCGGGGCGGGGGCGGCGTCGGCGTGCACGGTGGTTCGAGTCATGGGGCCAGCCTTGCGGCATACCTGGTGGAGCGCACCTCGCCCACCGGCAGCCGGACGCGCAGGAAGCGCGGCCGGTAGGAGAACGGATCCGCGAGGACCGTGGCGAGGTCCGTGTTGTTGCGGCTGTAGGACACGACGACCGTGCCCGGCTCGGGCAGCAGGTCGGGGTGCGCGAGCGGCATGTAGCGCAGCACCCCCGTCTCCGGGTCGGAGGGCAGGTCGGCGACGGTCCGGCCCGTGTCGAACGGCCCCCACGGGGTCGGCGCGGTCCACACCGTGAGGTCGCGGCCGAGGAAGTCGTCCCGCTTGCTGAGGGCGTACCACCGACCGCCCTGCGCGAAGACGGACAGGGTCTGGGAGGTCCCCTTCACCGCCGGGATCAGCTGCGCCGCGGCGGCGGCCGACCGCGACCACCCCCTGCCGTCCCAGTAGGTCCACTCGGACCGGGTCAGCACCCGGTCCGGCCGGACCCGAGCGACGCGCAGCGAGCGCCCGAAGGTCATCGCCTCGGTCGAGCCCGCCGTCCCGTAGAGGTACAGCCAGCCGTCGGACAGGACCGAGGCGGCACCCCAGGCCGGGCGGGTCACGTCGGGGGAGTCCGGCCCCAGGTCGACGAGCCGCAGGAGCTGCGGGGTGCCACCCCGGCCCACGGTGAAGAGCGCGGCGGACGGGCCGAGGTTCTCGAAGTCGAAGGTCCCTCCCCCGGTCGTCCGCACCCGCTGCAGCATCACCGTCACCAGGTCCTGCCCCGCGCGCGGGGTGACCGTGACGGACATCGGCCAGTAGCCCACGACCGCGCCCGTGCTCCCCGCCGGCCTGGCGCGGTCCGGCACGATCGCCCCACGACCGGCGGGCAGGACGGCCCGCAGGCAGCCGGGGCTGCTGAGCAGCATGGAGTTGCGGACGAACCGGTGCCCCGCGACGTCCGGCGAGCGCAGCGTGTCGCCGAAGAGCAGGAGCCGGCGCCCGTCCTGGAGCCGGGCCCCCGCCCCGACGTCGGCGCCCAGGAAGGTCGGGGCCACGTGCAGCTGGTCGACGGCCCGGTTGATCGCCTCGACCGAGTCGAAGGACCCTCGTGCCGCGCAGCCGGTCTGCAGGGTCGTGGTCACCGGGGCGACCGGGCGGGGACCGGCGCTCGTGGGCGGGGGCGTCACCCGGGGATCAGGTCGCCGGGCGGAGGGGGTGGCGAGAGCGGGTCGCGCTGCGCCGGGGGCGGGGCCGCGGGCGGGGCCCGACGCGGGTCCCCTCGGCCCGTCGAGCGCCATCGCCGTCACGTCGCGCCCGCCCAGAGCGCCGGTCCCGACGGGCGCGACGGTGCCGCCGACCGCGACCAGGGTGATCAGCGTCGTGCGCACGAGCAGCCCGCAGGCACGACTCGTGCGCCGCGTCCCCCGCGCTGGCGTCATACGGGCACGCTACGGGCGCGACGGGCACGCATGGCACTGCTTTGATCACCTAGGGTTCGCATATGCCCCGTATGCCGCAACGCGCCACCCCCTCCACGGTCACCCTCATGGCCGCGGGGCTGCTGCTCGCGGGGTGCGCCTCGGACCCGGCGCCGAGCCCGACCCTGACCGGCGCCGCCGCCCGCTCGGCCCAGGACCAGTCCTCGCGGGTGCGTGAGCTGCTGGCGCCGCAACCGGCCGGTGTGGGCGAGACCCCGCGGCGATGGGGTCCCGTGTCGCTCGTGGCGCCGGCCGCGATGACGGAGGCCGACGCGGGGCCCGCGGCACCGCGCAAGGGCTGGACCTACAAGCGGCTCACCGACCCCAAGGGCAACCCGCAGACCTCGCTCGGCCTGATCGTCGCCCCCACCGTGGAGACCACGGCGGAGCAGTCGGCCGGGACGATCGCGCGGACCGGGGGCAGCCGCGACGCCGGCTCGGCCAGCGGGATCGTCACGACGACCACCTGGGAGGGGCGGCCGGCCCACCTCGTCTACGTCAACACCTCGACCGGGCTGCACGAGGAGGCGCTCAGCACCGAGACACCCGCCGGCACGATCACCGTCATCGCCCAGGCTCCCGTCTCGAGCTATCCCACCTCGGGGCTGCGGCGCGCCCTCCGGAGCGTCGACCTCACCCCCTGAACCCCAGACCCCCAGAACCCCCAGAACC
>NZ_DLOE01000039.1:88523-121610 GCF_002479615.1 Arsenicicoccus sp. UBA7492
CCCCAGAACCCCCAGAACCCCGAAGATCGTGAGGGTTTGGTCCAAGATTCTTGGACCAAACCCTCACGATCTTCAAGGGTTCAGGGGTTCAGGGGATGGCTGGGTCAGCGACCGGTGGCCACCGTCAGCAGCAGCGCCGAGTCCTGGTGCGCCACCACCGAGTGCCGCTCGTGCGGGATCGGCGTGAACAGCCCTGTCGTCAGGTGGAAGTCCACCGACCCGGTGCCCAGCGTCACCTCGCCGCGCAGCACCTGCAGCGACGCGGCGGCCGGCGCCTCGTGCTCGGCCAGGGTGGCCCCGGCGCGCAGCGCGATCACCACCGTCCGCAGCAGGTCGGTGTGCATCACGGACTGGGTGGCGCGCCCCGACGAGGAGGCGTGCGCCTCCCCGATCAGCTCGTCCACCAGCTCGACGAGGTTGGGCAGCAGCTCGGGCGTCTCCGGGTCCCGGCCGGTGGCAGAGCCGCGTGCCGAGCCGCCGGCCGAGCCGCGAGACGGCTGGTCCGTCATACCTTCTCCCACCCGCGCTGCGGGGCCCGGCTGCCGACGCCCGCACCGGGGCGACGGTCGCGCGAGCGATAGACGATGTAGGGCCGGGTGACGTAGCCGAGCGGCGCCGAGAACACGTGCACGAGCCGCGTGAACGGCCACAGGGCGAACAGGATGCACGCCACGAGCGTGTGCAGCTGGAAGCCGAGCGGCGCCGCCGCCATGAGGTCCGCGTCGGGGTGGAAGGTCAGGAACTGGCGGTACCAGATCGAGACGCCCTCGCGGTAGTTGTAGTGCTCGGCGGGCCCGCCGAGGTTGTTGATGCCGGGGGCGTGCCAGCCGAGCGTGTTGGCCAGGCCGAGCAGGATGACGACGACGAGGAAGGCGTACATGACCTTGTCCATCGGCGTCGTGGCGGAGAAGACCGGGCCGGTGGTGCGGCGGCGATAGATCAGGATCGCCATGCCGACGAGGGTCAGGAAGCCGGCGAGCAGGCCCACCGACAGGGCGAGGAAGTGATAGACCGACTGCGAGATCCCGACGGCGTCGGTCCAGGACTTCGGCACGAGCAGGCCCATGATGTGCCCCATCACGACGAAGAGGATGCCGAAGTGGAACATCGGCGAGCCCCAGCGCAGCAGCCGGTCCTCGTATAGCTGGCTCGAGCGCGTGGTCCAGCCGAACTTGTCGTACTTGTAGCGCCAGAGGTGACCGACGACGAAGATCGTCAGGCAGATGTAGGGGAACACCACCCAGAGCAGGGTGTTCATGAGCGCCCTCCTTGCGAGTGCTGCAGGAGCTCGGCCTCGAGCTCCTCGGGTGATGGGTCGGTGGCCGGGTGGGGGTTGAGCCGGGGGTCGATCTCGTATGGCGCCAGCCCGACGTCCTCCGACGGGGGCCCTTGCGCGACCAGCCGCGCGACCGCCGTCTGCTCGTCACCGTCCAGCGGCGGCAGGGTGGCGCACACGGCGACGAGCGCGTCCGCCCACGGGACGCCGCGGTCGAGCAGCGCGAGGCGCAGGACCTCGAGCCCGGCGCGGTGGTCGAGGACCAGCTTGAGGGCGGCCTCGAGGTCGACGGTGGCGCCGAACTCCAGCACCACCGACAGGTGGTCGGGCAGCTCCTCGTCACCGATCTCGACCCCGGCCCGGCGATAGGTCTGCTTGAACTGCACGAGCGCCATCCCGCGCTTGCGGGTGTCGCCGTGCGCGAAGTAGGTCAGGTAGGGCGCGCACCGGCGCGTGTAGTCGAAGGTGTCGACGTAGCGCTTCTGCACCACGTCCAGCTCCCCCGCCTCCACGGCCGCGGAGATGGTCGCGACGAGACGACCGAGCGGCTCCCCCACCGGCGCCGGCAGCTGCGCGACCGTGTCGCGCAGCACCGGCAGGTGGCGCAGGAGCTCCTCGTCCGGGTAGCCGAGCAGCAGCGACGCGCACTGCCAGGCGGCCTGCATCTCGTCGGTGCCGACCGGCAGGGCGGCCTGCTTGCGACGCCGCAGGGCGACCTTCACCGGATGTCCTCGGGCGGGATGGCACCGCGGTCGTGCGAGGCGCTCGGGTCGGAGCCCATCGGCATGCCCTCGCCCTCGCGGCGGGCCTCCTCGGAGATCCCGGCGCCGAGGCTGCCGCCCTGACCGGGGAAGAGGCCCTCGGGCATGCCCTTGCCGTCCCAGTTGAGCAGGTTGACCCGGCCCTCCTTGGAGCCGCCGCCGACGAGGGTGTCGGCGGTCTGGCGGGCCTGCAGCATCTGGAAGTTCTCGACGGCGATCGGGGTCAGCGACCCCGAGCCCTCGCCGAACGCGCCCTGGTTGCCGGTCTGGTAGTCGCTGACCGAGCACTCGGTGGCGAGCTCCTCGAGGGCGTGCGCCTCCTCGGCGTGCGCGGTCGGGATGACATAGCGCTCCTCGTACTTCGCGAGGGCGAGCAGGCGGAACATGTCGTACATGTCCTCCTCCTCCATGCCGACGGCCGCGGGGATCGACCCGTCGGGGTCGCGCCCGAGGTTGATGTCGCGCATGTAGGACCGCATGGCGGCCAGCTTGCGCAGGACGCCGTCGACGGGCTTCACGTCCCCGGCGGTGAACAGATTGGCGAGGTACTCGATCGGGATGCGCAGCGTCTCGATGGCGTTGAACAGGTTGTCCTTGTCCTCGCCGTCGTGCCCGGACCCGGCCAGCGCGTCCACGACCGGCGACAGCGGCGGGATGTACCAGACCATCGGCATCGTGCGGTACTCCGGGTGCAGCGGCAGCGCGACCTTGTAGTCGTTGATCAGGCGATAGACCGGGGACCGCTGCGCGGCCGTGATCCAGTCGGACGGTATGCCGGCGCGCTCGGCCTCGGCGACCACCGCCGGGTCGCGCGGGTCCAGGAACACCGAGCGCTGCGCCTCGTAGAGGTCCTGGTCGTCCTCGACCGACGCGGCCTCGAGGACGCGGTCGGCGTCATACAGGACGAGCCCGATGTAGCGGAGGCGACCGACGCAGGTCTCCGAGCACACGGTCGGGATCCCGACCTCGATGCGCGGGAAGCAGAAGGTGCACTTCTCGGCCTTGCCGGTCTTGTGGTTGAAGTAGACCTTCTTGTAGGGGCAGCCCGAGATGCACATGCGCCAGCCGCGGCACTGCTCCTGGTCGACGAGGACGATGCCGTCCTCCTCGCGCTTGTAGATCGCGCCCGAGGGGCACGACGCCGCGCACGAGGGGTTGAGGCAGTGCTCGCAGATGCGGGGGAGGTAGAACATGAAGGTCGACTCGAAGTCGGTCGTGACCTTGTCCTCGATGCCCTTGAGCATCACGTCCTGGTGCATCGTCTCCATCGAGCCGCCGAGGTCGTCGTCCCAGTTGGCCGACCAGGAGATGTTCATCGGCTTGCCGGAGATCAGCGAGTGCGGCCGCGCGACCGGGAAGTGCTTGCCGGCCGGCGCGTTGAGCAACGTCTCGTAGTCGTAGGTCCAGGGCTCGTAGTAGTCCTGGATCGACGGCATCTTGGGGTTGACGAAGATGTTGAGCAGCTTCTTGAACCGGCCGCCGGCGCGGAGCTTGAGCCGGCCGTTCTTGCCGAGCACCCAGCCGCCCTGCCACTCATCCTGGTCCTCGTAGCGTCGCGGGTAGCCCAGGCCGGGGCGGGTCTCGACGTTGTTGAACCAGACGTATTCGGTGCCGGCCCGGTTGGTCCACGCCTGCTTGCAGGTGACCGAGCAGGTGTGGCACCCGATGCACTTGTCGAGGTTCATGACCATGGCCATCTGTGCCATGACTCTCATGTCAGTACTCCACCTTCTGCGAGCGCTTGCGGATGATCGTGACCTCGTCACGGTTGTTGCCCGTGGGCCCGATGTAGTTGAAGAAGTAGGACAGCTGGGCGTAGCCGCCGATGATGTGGCTCGGCTTGACCATGATCCGGGTCATGGAGTTGTGGATGCCGCCACGCTTGCCGTTGTGCTCGGTGAGGGGCACGTCGATCAGGCGGTCCTGCGCGTGGGGCATGTAGATCGTGCCCTCGGGCATCCGGTGCGTGACGATCACGCGGGACGCGACGACGCCGTTGCGGTTGACCGCCTCGACCCACTCGTTGTCCTTGACGCCGATCTTGGCGGCGTCCTTGTCGGACATCCAGATCGACTGGCCGCCGCGGCCGAGGGACAGCATGAACAGGTTGTCCTGGTACTCCGAGTGGATGGACCACTTGTTGTGCGGGGTCAGGTAGCGCACCGACACAGAGATGCCGGACACCCCGTCCGCTGCCTTCTCGACCTCGCCGAGCGGGCGCTCGCCGAACAGCTGGGTCATGTTGAGCGGCGGGCGGTAGGTCGGCAGGGCCTCCCCCATCCGCTGCAGCCAGTCGTGGTCGACGTAGAACTGCTGGCGCCCGGTCAGCGTGTGGAACGGCTTGAGCCGCTCGATGTTGATCGTGAACGGGCTGTAGCGGCGACCGCCCGACTCCGAGCCCGACCACTCCGGGGAGGTGATGACGGGGACGGGGGCGGCCACGGTGTCGACATACGTGATCTGCTTGCCCTCGTGCTCGGCAGCCAGGTCGTGCATCTGGTGGCCGGTGCGCTTCTCCAGGGTCTTGAAGCCCTGGGTGGCGAGGTGGCCGTTGGTGGTGCCCGACAGCGCCATGATCGTCTCGGCGACGTCCACGGCGGTGTCGAGACGCGGGTTGCCCTGCCCGGCACCGCGGCTCGCGACGCCGTTCTTGCGCCGCAGGTAGTCGACCTCGCGCTTGACGTCGTAGGTTACGCCCTTGGTGGTCGTCCCGAGCTTGTCCAGCAGCGGGCCGATCGAGGTCATCTTGTCGTGGATCTTGGTGTAGTCCCGCTCGACCACGGCCAGGACCGGCAGGGTCTTGCCCGGGACGGGCTCGCACTCGCCGGCCTTCCAGTCCAGGACCCGGCCGTGCACCGTCGCCATGGACTCGGGGGTGTCGTGCCACAGCGGCTTGGCGACGAGGTCCTTGCGGGTGCCGAGGTGGGTCCCGGCGAGCTCGCTGAAGGTCTCGGCGATGGTGACGAAGGCGTCCCAGTCCGACCGGCTCTGCCACGGCGGGGCGATCGCCGGGTTGAACGAGTGGATGAACGGGTGCATGTCCGTGGTGTTGATGTCGTTCTTCTCGTACCACGTGGCGGCGGGCAGGACGACGTCGGACAGCAGGGTCGAGCTCGTCATGCGGAAGTCGATCGTCATCAGCATGTCGAGCTTGCCCTCGGGGGCCCGCTCGGGCCAGGCGACGTCCGCCGGGCGCTTGTCCGCCGGCGCCTCCTCGGCGTTGACGCCGTGGTCCGTGCCGAGCAGGTGCTTGAGGAAGTACTCGTCACCCTTGGCGGAGCTGCCGAACAGGTTGGCGCGCCACATCATCAGCACGCGCGGCCAGTTCTCCTCGGCCTCGGGGTCCTCGGCCGCAAAGCTCAGCTCGCCCTTCTTGAGCTGGTCGACGACGTAGGCCGGGACCTCCATCCCGGCCGCCTCCGCCTCGTCGGGCAACGCGATCGAGGAGCGGTTGAACGTCGGGTAGCTCGGCATCCACCCGAGCCGCGCGGACTGAGCGACCAGGTCGGCCACCGTCTTGCCGGGGAAGGCCCCTCGGCCCGCGCCGATGTCGTTGGCGGTGTAGGTGTCGTAGCGGTACTGGCTGGTGTGGAGGTACCAGTAGGCCGTCTGGATCATGTGGCGCGGCGGGCGCTGCCAGTCGAGGGCGAAGGCCGTGTGCTGGAAGCCGGTCAGCGGGCGGACCTTCTCCTGACCGACGTAGTGCGCCCAGCCGCCGCCGTTGCGGCCCTGGCAGCCGGTGATCGTCGTGAGGACGAGCATCGCGCGGTAGATCAGGTCCGAGTGGTACCAGTGGTTGGTGCCAGCGCCCATGAGGATCATCGAGCGGCCGTGGGTGTCGACGGCGTTCTGCGCGAACTCGCGCGCGATGCGGGCGACCTTGTCGGCGGGGACGGCGGTGATGTCCTCCTGCCAGGCCGGGGTGTAGGCGCCGGTGACGTCCTCGTAGCCGGTCGGCCAGTCGCCGATCAGGCCGGGGCGGGCCACGCCGTACTGCGCGAGCATGAGGTCGAAGACGGTCGTGACGTAGCGGTCGCCGATGCGGCGCACCGGGACGCCGCGGCGCTGCAGCGTCGCCTGGCCGTCCAGGGCGTCGAAGCGCGGCAGGGACACCTCGAGCGTCTCGGCGCCGTCGGCGAGCAGGGACAGGCGGGGGCTGACGTCGCCCAGGTCGAGGTTCCACTGCCCCATGCCCTCGTCGCCGAAGCGGTGGCCGAGCGAGCCGCGGGGCACGACGACCTCGTCGGTGCGCTCGTCGACGAGCATCGGCTTCCACATGGCGTTCTCGGACCCGGACTCCGGGCCGCCGGGGACGTCGCCGGCCACGGCGAACTTGCCGGGCGTGACCACCTGGCCGCCGTCCGCGCCCTCCTCGACGTCCAGCCAGACCAGGTAGGGCAGGTCCGTGTAGGTCTTGGTGTAGTCCTGGAAGAACTCGACCTGCTGGTCGACGAAGAACTCCTTGAGGATGACGTGGCCCATCGCCATCGCGAGCGCCGCGTCGCTGCCGGGCTGGGCCGCCAGCCACTCGTCGGCGAACTTGACGTTCTCGGCGTAGTCCGGGGACACGACGACGACCTTCTGCCCGCGGTAGCGCGCCTCGGTCATCCAGTGCGCGTCGGGCGTGCGGGTGAGCGGGACGTTGGAGCCCCACATCATCAGGTAGCCCGCGTCCCACCAGTCCCCCGACTCGGGGACGTCGGTCTGGTCCCCGAACATCTGGGGCGAGGCGACCGGCAGGTCGGCATACCAGTCGTAGAAGGAGAGCATGGTGCCGCCGATGAGCTCGGTGAACCGGGCCCCGGAGGCGTAGGAGACCATCGACATCGCGGGGATCGGCGAGAAGCCGGCGATGCGGTCCGGGCCCCAGCGCTTGATCGTGAACACGTTGGCGGCGGCGACCATCTCGGCCGCCTCGCCCCAGCTCGCGCGCACGAGCCCGCCCTTGCCGCGGGCGGACTGGTAGCGACGACGCTTGTCCTCGTCCTGCACGATCGAGGCCCAGGCGAGCACCGGGTCGCCGTACTCCTGCTTGGCCGTGCGGTACATGTCGAGCAGCACGCCGCGGATGTAGGGGTAGCGGACCCGGGTGGGGCTGTAGGTGTACCAGGAGAAGGCCGCGCCGCGGGGGCAGCCGCGGGGCTCGTACTCCGGGCGATCGCCGCCGGTCGACGGGTAGTCCGTCTGCTGCGCCTCCCAGGTGATGATCCCGTCCTTGACGTAGACCTTCCACGAGCACGAGCCCGTGCAGTTGACGCCGTGGGTGGACCGCACGACCTTGTCGTGGCTCCAGCGGTCGCGGTAGAACGCGTCGGCCTTGCGGCCGCCGATCTGGTGCAGGGTCCGCTTGTCGGGGCTCACCTCCCCCTTGGTGAAGAACCGCCGGGTCCCCACGAGGGCCTCGGCGAGGGGGGTGTCGATGCCCGATGGGCCTCGACCTCCGCGATGGGTCGATGTGCTCATGCGTCTCTCCTGCGGTTGGCGCGTCGTCGGGTCGTGGTGCTGGGTGGCAGGACCGGCCCCGGGAGGCCTGTCCCCACCGTATGCCGGAAGGGGGTCCGCGTCGTCAGGTGAGCCGTGGTGACGGCGATATCGTCGTGCGGCGTCATGACGACGTCGACCTCGGGCTCGCCGAGCCGGTCGAGGACCCCGGTGATCAGGCCGCGGCGGAAGGCGTAGAGGACGGGCGCGTGCCGGGCGGCGATCGCGAGGAAGGGCGCGGCCCGCAGCTCGAGGTCGACGGTGCGGCCACCCTCGACGAGCGAGATGTCGTGCCGGAAGCCCCACTGCGCCAGGGTCTGCACGAGGCGCTCCACGGTGACCAGCCACTCCCCCGGCGTCGCGGCCGGCGCCCAGGCCGGCGGCTCGACGTCGGCGTGCTCGCGGGACCAGGCGCGGGCGGCGGGGAACATCGCCTCCGAGCCCGCCGGCTCCGCCAGCCCCCAGCAGGAGGTGACCAGGGCGGACAGCTCGCGGTGCGTCGGGTGCAGCCGCACCCCCGCGGGGACGAGGTGATAGATCTTGCGCGGCCGGCCCACGGTCCCCAGGCGCTCGGACCGGGCCTCCACGACGTGCGACGCGAGCAGGACGTCCAGGTGGAAGCGCGCGGTCGTCACGTGGATGTCGAGGCGGGTGGCGATGTCCTGCGCCGCGAGGCCGGGGCGGCCGTGGACCGTGACGGGCGCGGAGGCGAGGACGTCGATGATGCGCCGGCGCATGGACGGGGCCAGCAGGCTCGGGCGGCCGTCGGCCTCGGGGCCCCACCGGAGCTCCTGCGCCACGCTCGTCATCGCCTCTCCTGCGGTCGCCGTGCTGGGTCCTGGCCTGCATCTGCCGTGATTCCTCCAAAAAGAGGAGCACGCCTGCAGCATAGCCGGACCGGCGATGCCCCGACAGAGGGGGTGCCCTCCTCTATATTCGGGGGCTGTGCCAAACTTCCTAGTGAGATCCTCCGCGCAATGCCTCGCAGGGCCTGAGCCGGGCGTCTCGCGGCGACTGCACCAGCAGCTTCTCCGCCATACAGCCTGATCCTTTTAATGCCTGGAGCAAGGAGCACGTCGTGAGCACACCCGCCACCGACGCCCCGACGACCACGTCCCACGAGAGCCAGCCCGTCGGCGCCAACCGGGTCCTGGCCTGGTCGACCACCGCGTTCACCGTGATGTTCGCCGTCTGGATGATGTTCGGCATCCTGCAGAAGCCCATCCGGGCGGAGCTGCACCTCAGCGAGGAGCAGTACTCCTGGATCCTCGCCGCGGCGATCCTCAACGGCTCGATGTGGCGCCTGCCCGCCGGGATGATCACCGACCGCATCGGTGGCCGCAAGGTCATGACCGTGCTGCTGCTCGCGAGCGCCGTCCCGGCCTACCTCGTCTCGCAGGCGCACAGCTACGGCATGCTCCTGCTGCTGGCCTTCCTCGTCGGCTTCGCCGGCAACTCCTTCTCCTCGGGCATCGCGTGGAACTCCGCGTGGTTCACCCGTGGCCGTCAGGGCTTCGCGCTCGGCGTGTTCGGCGCCGGCAACGTCGGGGCCTCGGTCACGAAGTTCATCGGCCCGCCGCTGATCGCCACGACCGCCGGAGCGACGTACCTCGGTGTCGTCCAGGGCGGCTGGCGCCTCGTGCCGGTGATCTACTCCGTCCTGCTGGTGCTCCTCGCGGCCGCCACGTGGTTCGGGACCCCCTCGACCGACCGCATGCCCGGCGCCTCCAAGCCCCTCGGCGAGATGCTCGCCCCGCTGCGGCAGGTGCGCGTATGGCGGTTCAGCCTCTACTACGTCGCGGTGTTCGGCGCCTACGTCGCCCTCTCGAGCACGCTGCCCAACTACTACATGGAGACCTTCGGCGTCTCCCTGAGCACGGCCGGGCTGCTCACGGCGCTGTTCATCTTCCCCGCGTCCCTGCTGCGCCCCGTCGGCGGCTGGTTCTCCGACCGCTTCGGCGCGCGCAAGGCGATGTACGGCACCTTCTGGGTCATGCTCGCCACCACGGGCCTGCTGATGATGCCCAACGGCCACCTGACCATCAACCACGCCGACGGCTCCCAGACCGAGCACCTGCCCTACGCGATCTCGATCGTGCCGTTCACGATCGTCGTCTTCCTCCTCGGCTGCGCCATGGGCGTCGGCAAGGCCGCCGTCTACAAGCACATCCCCGAGTACTTCCCCGACAACGTCGGCTCCGTCGGCGGCCTCGTCGGCATGCTCGGCGGCCTCGGCGGCTTCTTCCTCCCCCCACTGTTCGCCTACACCAAGTCCTGGTCCGGCTTCCCGTCGAGCACCTTCTTCGTCCTGTTCCTCCTCACCGCCGTGTGCCTGATCTGGATGCACCTCACGATCGTGCGGATGCTCCACGACCGGTCCCCCCACCTCGCGGACCAGTTCGACCAGCCGCACCCCGAGACCTCCCGCCACCCCGCGTGAGACACCCCAACACGCACCAGCCCGCGTCCCGTCATACGGTCGAGACGTCCCACCACCTCAGCACCCGTGGAGTAGACAACCCATGAGCACCGCAACCAGCTCC
This sequence comes from Arsenicicoccus sp. UBA7492, assembly GCF_002479615.1. NCBI lineage: Bacteria > Bacillati > Actinomycetota > Actinomycetes > Micrococcales > Intrasporangiaceae > Arsenicicoccus > Arsenicicoccus sp. UBA7492. The sequence goes on from NZ_DLOE01000039.1 coordinate 98,585, forward strand.
CGCCAAGGGGGCGAGTGGCTCCAGTCCTGGGATCCCGAGAACGACCAGACCTGGGACAAGGCACTCGCCTGGCGCACCCTCACGATCACGACGTTCACCCTCACCATGTGCTTCGTCGCGTGGTACCTCCCCAGCGCGGTCATCCCCAAGCTCAACGCCCTGGGCTACAGCTTCAGCAAGACCGAGCTCTACTGGATGTCCGCGATGCCCGGCCTCGCCGCCGGTCTGCTGCGCATCGTCTGGATGGTCCTGCCGCCCATCCTCGGCACCCGCAAGATGGTCGCGCTGACCACGCTGCTCCTCGTCTTCCCGATCCTCGGGTGGGGCGTGCGCGTCCAGAGCCCCTCCGCCCCCTACTGGGAGCTCATGGTCCTGGCCTTCCTCGCCGGCATCGGTGGTGGCGCCTTCTCCGGCTTCATGCCGTCGACGTCCTACTTCTTCCCCCGCCGCATGCAGGGCACCGCGCTCGGCCTGCAGGCCGGCATCGGCAACCTCGGCGTCTCCCTCGTGCAGCTGCTCACGCCGTGGCTCATCGGCTTCTCGATGATCGGGTTCCTCGGCGGCTCACAGGCGATGAAGGTCGCGGGCAAGCCCAACACGCAGGTGTGGTACCAGAACGCCGCGTTCATCTGGATCCCGCTGATCCTCATCGGCGCCGCCTGGGCGTGGTTCGCGCTCAAGTCCGTGCCGGTCAAGGCCAACGTCCGCCAGCAGTTCGACATCTTCGGCAACCAGGACACCTGGTGGATGACGCTGATCTACATCATGACCTTCGGCACCTTCTCGGGCCTGGCCGCCCAGTTCGGTCTGCTGATGGGCAACCTCTACGGCTCCGGCAACGCCGACATCGTGTCCGGCTCCGGCGCCGCCGCCAAGATCCTCGTCGAGGGCTACTCGGTCCCCGACCCGGTCAAGTTCGTCTTCCTCGGCCCGCTGGTCGGCGCGCTCGCCCGCATGCTGTTCTCCCCGCTGACCGACCGCATGGGCGGCGCGATCTGGACGCTCATCTCCGGCCTCGGCCTGATCGCCTCGATCGTCTACACGATCCCGGCGCTCACCCCGGACACCTCGTCCGCCGCGGCGCTGCAGGGTGACTTCACGCGGTTCCTGTGGGGAATGCTCGCGATCTTCCTGTTCTCGGGGATCGGCAACGCCTCGACGTTCAAGCAGATGCCGATGATCTTCGAGAAGCGTCAGGCCGGCGGCGTCATCGGCTGGACCGCCGCCATCGCCGCCTTCGGTCCGTTCTTCTTCGCCCTCGGCATCGGCATCATGGGCGCCACCCTCTTCTACTGGGTCGGCGTCGTCTGGGCCGTCATGTGCGTGGCGATCACGTGGATGCGCTACGCCCGCAAGGGGGCTCCCAAGCCCGGCTGATCGCTCAGCTCGTCGCCTCGGAGGGCCGGTCGCTCGTCGACCGGCCCTCCGTCGCGTCCGGGCTGGGTGCGTCCGGGCTCGTGACATCGGAGGTCGTGGCGTCTGCGCTCGCGGCCTCCGGGCGGCGGCGGACGTGGGCGAGGTCCAGACCCTCGGCGACCTGCTCGCCGGCGTGGAGGGCACCGCTCATCTCGACGGTGCACACGTCGGGGGCGACCATGGGCGTCACCCGGACGGCCGGGTCCTGGACGCCGAGCCCCTCGAGGGATCCCCGGACCAGACCGAGATGTATGGCGCAGACGACGTCGGGGTGCCGGACCGCGGCGGCCTTCATCGGGCAGTGGGTCAACGTGGCCTGGCACCGCCCGGCGGGGTCCCCCTCGACGGTCACCGTCTCGCGTGGGTAGCCCCACCGCGCCAGGACGTCGAGCAGCTCGCGCACCGGCACCTCGCCCTGGGACCCCTCCGGGGCCACGTGGTCCAGATGGTGGCGTGACCAGGCCTCGCCGGCCCGCGTCGCCGCCTCCACGCGGGCGTCCTCGTCGCCGCCCAGCGTCTCGGCGAGCACGTCCGCGAGGACGACATACGCGGCGGTGTTGACGGGCACGGCCTCGGCGCGACGGCGATAGACCTTGCTGGGACGGCCCGGCCGGTCGCGTCGCTCGACGCCCGACTCCAGCACGCCGGCCTGCTCGAGCTGGTCGAGGTGGAAGCGCACGGTCGTGACGTGCAGGTCGAGCTCCTCGGCCAGCCGGCTCGCGGTCCAACGGTCGGGATCGGCGGCGACCAGGTCGGTGATGGACCGGCGGACCGCCGACGAGAGGAGCGCCTCGCGATCCTTGGGCATGGCCTGCCTCCAGCGTGCTACGACCGCTCGGTGATGGCGGCCCTTAAACGATCAGCGTAGTGCCAGCCGGCCCGGCCGTGGCGGAGACCTCCGGCTCGGGCGGCGGACACGATCCGTCAACCCCAAGACCATTCCGGCGCCTCTCGACGTCTGTTCATGCCCGATTGTCGCGGTGGTCGGCTGGGAGTCGGTCAATCGGACAGATTCTCACCCCTTCGCCCCCGGCGACCAGGTGACGATCACGCTGCCCATCACGGTCCAGGCCGTGGGCACCAACCTCAAGGCCACCCTCTCGACCGCCCCGGCAGCCCTGACCGGCACCGCGGCCCTGGTCTCCGAGGTCAACGTCAACAACGGCTCCGTCGTGACGCTGACGCCCGTCGGGACCGCGCCCAACCTCACGAGCACCGGCACCAACCAGTGGGCCATCACCTCGGCCCACAACGGCGCGACCTACCTCGCCACCATGAAGTACACGGTTCGCGCGACGAGCACCGGCGCGGCCCGCACCGAGCCGGCCGGCGGCAGCGGATGGTGGAACACGACGCTCAACGGCACCTCGGTGTCCACCCGCAACCTGCCCATCACCCTCACCCAGAACTGATCCACCGATCCCTGGAGGCACCCCATGTCCCGTCGGCGCGTCCTGGCCACGCTCGGCGTCACCGCCGTCGCGGAGACCGCCGTCATCGCGGCGCCCACCGGTGACACCCAGGCACGGTGGACCGAGACCCGCACCAGCGTCGTCCCCAGGATGACGATGGGCACGCCTACTCTGACGCCCACGGACGTCCCCGTCACCAAGCCGTTCACGGACGCGCTCAAGGCGACCCTCAAGAACGACGCCGGCTACGGCCTCGAGTACCGCCCCTACCAGGTGAACCTGACGGCGATGCCTAGCACCCCCACGACCAGTGCCATGGCGAGCGACTTCCTGAACAACAGGGTGCAGTACGACTACACGGGATGCTCGTCGACGACCGCGCTGTGGCAGACAGCTCTCGGGACGGCCGCCACGACAGCCGTGTCGCCGGTGACCGCCGCGGTCCGCACGCCCCTCGCCAAGGCTTCCTCAACGTCCCACTGCGTGATCGTCAAGCCCAGCGGGACCGACTACGACCGCTACAACAGGTTCGCAGGTCGCGAGTTCCAGGTGACGACCACCGGCCGGGCCGTCTCGGTGGCCGGCACGGCGACCAAGGACTGGACCTGGACGAGTCGTTACGTCATCTCGATCCCCTCCCCGATGTTGGGCTCCGACGGAAACGTCTGCACCACGGGCCTGGCCGAGAACGTGCGACTGTACTGGGCCTGGCCCAACGCCGCCACGAGCTCGTCAGGCAGCACCCCGGCGATCAACCGGTGGGAGGTCTGGGCTCGCCCCAAGGGCTCGACCGTCCCCTTCAAGCTGGTCCAGGGCGGGATCCCAGCCAACGACCGGGACCAGTGGGTCAGCTATATCGCCATGAACAACGCCGGGTATGGCCCGGGCACCTATGAGTTCGTCGTGCGTGTCTACCCCTTCGCCGGTAGCACGAAGTACGCCGAGAGCACCGGGATGTGGTACGCGACGCGCCCCACCGGACCGTGGGAGCCCACTCTGGACACGGGCATCTTCCACGCGGGCCAGCGCCTGGTCCCGGGCCGGACAGTCGGCGGAGCCTTGTACGTCAAGAATGCCTCCCCCGACACCGCCATGCTGACGATCGGGGCCGTTCCTGGCAGCGACGCCGTCTCCGACCCGCTCGCCGAGGTGCTGCACCTGGCCGCCGGCATCGGCGGCGCCGCCACGCCGACCGAGACCTCGCCGACCGCCGCCAGCCTCGCCGCGAGGGGAGGAGATCTGACCACGGGCGCCGTCCGCCCGGGCCAGGTCGTCCGCGTGGAGGTTGCCGCGCTCCTGGCGGGCGCCGTCGGCGATGTCGACCGGACGCTGGCCGAAAATCACACGTGGACGGATCCGATCAGGGTGTCGATGGCGATGACGCCGGCCGATCTCGCTCCGCCGAGCACCGGCGTGACTGGAGCAGACGTGGGTCAGACAGGTGGCAGTGACGGCTCGGTGCCCCGCGGGGACGCGTTCGGCGTGTCCTCGGGGCCGCTCTCCGGAGCCCTGGCGCACACGGGGGCCGACGTGATCGTGCTTCTCGCCGCGGGTGGCACAGCCGTGGGCGTCGGCATGCTGCTGATCGCCCTGGCCCGACGACGGCGCGAGGACGAAGACGACACCGCGTCCGGCACACCCCTTCCACCCACTGGTCAGATACCGACTCCCTGACCGCCCACTGGTCAGATGCCGAGCACCTACCCGTGGCCAGAACTGACCACTCGGCGGCGGACGCCGAGGCGGGCCGGACTCCCCCCTCGGGAGCCCGACCCGCTGGCCGTGGGGGCGTCACGGATGACGTTGCTGATACCCACTAGGCGTTACCCAGAGTAGTCGAGACCCGTCACCAGGACTAGGGATCCATTACCTCCCCAGAAGGTGCCCCACAGCCGCCGCGGCGGCGAGCGTCACGGCGCACACCACGACCCACAGGTCCCTCCGGCCCCACCGCGCGGGCTCCGCCCACGTGCGCCGCCCCGACCGCACCACGGGCGACGAGTAGCCCCGCGCCTCCATCGCCACCGCGAGCCGCCCCGCCTGCCGCAACGCCTGCACCAGCAGGGCAAAGGTCAGCACGACCGCGTCCTTGACCCCCCGCCCCAGGACACCACGCGCCCGGCGCACCGCGCGCAGGTCGCCAAAGGTCGACCGCAGCTGGTCGAACCTCTGCAGCGCCACCACCGCCGCCACCACCGGACGTGCCGGCAGCCGCAGTCGCTGCCCGAGCTGGTCCCCCAGCGAGAACGGCTCGAGGTAGCCCGCCAGCACCACGCCGGGCAGCGCCGCCGACGTCATGCGCAGCGCGGGCAGCAGCGCCGCGACGGGATCACGCGTCTCGGCCCACCACCAGTTGGACCACCACAACGAGGCCGCGCCGATCGCCACCGGGGTGAGCCGCAGCACCGGCTGCGGCCAGCGCACCCCGCACAGCACGAGGAGCAGCGCCAGCTCGGCCCCGAGCAGACCCAGCCCCGCCGGCACCGTGGGCACGACCAACCCGACCACCATCGCCACCAGGCTCACCAGCATCAGCGGCAGGGCCGAGGCGTATGCCGCCAGCCCCTGCGCACGACGGCGCACCGGCTCTGCGCCGGCCTGCGGCCTCGCGAGCACGAGCTCGCGGGTGCAGCGCGACGCCAGGCTGCGGTCGTGCGTGGACACCACCACGGTCGTCCCTGCGGCGCGGGCCGCCTCGACGACCCCGGTGACGGCGGCCCACGTGTGGCGGTCCTGGCCGACGGTGGGCTCGTCGAGCAGGAGCACGGACGGGCCGTGGGCGAGGGCGGCGACGAGCGAGAGACGTCGCTGCTCACCCCCCGAGAGGGTGTGCGGGTCGGCGTCGCGGCGGTCGCCGAGGCCGAGCACCTCGAGCAGCGCCCCGGCCCGGGCTGCGAGGGCGTCCTCGTCCTGGCCGAGCGCCCGACCGGTCAGCATCACCTCGTCGACGACGGTCCGGGCGGTGATCGGCAGCTCGGGTCGTTGGGGCACCCACCCGACCGCTGCGGCAAGCTCCGCAGCCCGCCAGCCATGCGGCGCCTCGCGGTCGCCGGCCCCCAGCCGCACCGTGCCGGACGTCGGCTCGAGCAGCCCGGCGGCGCAGGCCACCAGCGTGGACTTGCCGGCGCCCGAGTGGCCGGTGACGGCCACCGCCTCCCCCGGCGAGGCCTCCAGCGCCACGTCCTGCAGCACGAGCTGCGGCGGGTGCACCGCCTGCCACGAGGCCAGCCCGGGCTGCACCTGGCGCAGCACCGCGTCGATCGAGGCCGTCACCCCGCCCGGCCGGACCGGGGTCACCAGCCCGGTCGCCACCTCCATCGACGACGGCGGCGGCGCCCCCGGCACCCACAGGCCCAGCTCTGCCAGCCGCTCCCCCTCGGCGGCCAGCGTCGACGTCATCGGGCCGTCCGCCACCACCCGACCGCCGTCGCCCAGCACGACGAGCCGGTCGCAGACGTCCACCCAGTGCGCGAGCTGGTGCTCGACGACCACCAGGGTGGCCCCCACCTCGGCGACGGCCAGGGCCACCGCCGACCGGACCGCCTCCGCGGCCTGGGGGTCGAGCATCGAGCAGGGCTCGTCGAGCAGCACGAGGCCCGGGTCGAGGGCGAGCACGCCCGCGAGCGCGAGGCGCTGGGTCTCGCCGCCGGACAGGGCGCGCGTCTCGCGGTCCACGGCATACGGGAAGGACACGGAGTCCAGCGCCGCCCGCACCCGCTCCCACAGCGGCCCGCGTGGCACGCCGGCGTTCTCGGGGCCGAAGGCCACGTCGCGCCCCACGGTCCGCGCGACCACCGCGTCGTCGGGATCCTGCAGGAGCAGGCCCACCTGCCGCGACACCCGCACCTGCCCCGTCTGGTCACCGCCACCCGTGTCGGCGAGCACGCCGGCCAGCGCCCGGAGCAGGGTCGACTTGCCGGACCCGCTGGCGCCCGCGAGCAGCACCCGCTCCCCCGGCGCCACGCGCAGCGACACCGCGTCGAGGACCGGGCGGGCGGCGCCATACGGGAGCCAGGTGAGGTCGTCGACCTCGACGAGAGCCCCCCTCGGACCCTCGTCGAGGTCGAGACCACGCTCGAGGGAGGCGTCAGCGGCCGTGGGACTCACGCGCCTCGCGGCCCGCGGGGAAGGCGTCGATCACGCCCGTCCGGGCCAGCGCCCGCACGAGCGCGGCGCCCCCGAGGCCGGCGATCACCGCGCACGAGATCATGCCGAAGCCGAGGTAGACGAGCTTGTGGATCCAGGCGAGCTGCGGGACGTACTGCCACCACTCGTAGAGGCAGATCTCCAGGACGGCACCGAGCACGCCGCCCAGCACCGCGGCCACCATGTCGAACCGCCGCCAGCGCCAGACCCACATCGCCAGCTCGACGCCGAGCGCCTGCAGCAGCCCGGACAGCATCACGAGCCAGCCCCACTTGTTGCCGAGCAGCGTCTCGACGCTCGCCGCGATCAGCTCGACGTAGAGGGCCGCGCCGGGACGCCGGATCAGCAGCGCGCCGGCCACGGCGGGGAGCACCCACACGCCGAGCGCGAGCGAGCCGATCGGGGCATAGCCGACGGCGGCCGCCTCGACGACGTGGTAGAGGGTGCTGTCCCACCCCCAGAAGGCGACGCCCAGCGCGACGGCGAGGACGGCGCCGAGGACGAGGTCGATGCCTCGCCATGACATGAGGGCCCCCGTGGCGAGCGCGGACGGTCGTGCGTGCTGGCCCGGCCGCGCGGTGGCGGCGGAGCCGGTGGTGTTCGGCATACGAGATCTCCTGGTCGGTCACCAAGAGGGAAGGTGACCCCTCGGGTCGCCTCGAGAATCCGACTCCCTAGCGCCGGTGCTAACCGGATCAGGTGCGGAGGGTCTGCGGTCGCCCGCACTCTCAGCGCGATCTGCGCTCCCCTGTCGTGTGAAACGTGACGCTACCGCGAAGATCGTGTGAGACTCAACGCATGGGACCTAACGTGTGGAAGCTCATTGGCACCGGCGCCGCCATGCTGGCCGGCATGGTGGCCAACAAGATCGTCAACTCGGGCTGGCAGAAGGCCACGGGCAAGGAGGCCCCCTCCGACCCCACCAACCCCGACGTGGACTGGAAGGAAGCGCTGGCCTTCGCGGCGTTCTCCGGTCTCGTGATCGGCATCGCGCGCCTGGTGGCGCAGCGTCAGGCGGCCAAGGGGTTCGTCTCCGCGGTCAAGCGCCAGAGCAACGACATCGGTGACGTCGACCTGCAGGCGCAGATCGACGCCCGCACCAACAAGGCCTGATCACCCCGTCCGTCACGCGAGTCGCCCCGACCGGTCCATCGGTCGGGGCGACTCGCTGCTGCTGGGCGGTATGACGGGCCTGGGGGTCTGCGGGCCTGGGTGCGTGGCGGCCTCGGGCCTGGGGTACGTGGCGGCGATCAGGCGGGGGTGCGCAGGGCCGCCAGCCGCCGGTCGAGCTGGTCCAGCCGCAGCGCCACCCGCAGCCGGCGCCGGGTCGGGTCGGGCTCGAGCGCCACGTCGTCGCCGTCGCGCAGCACCTCGGGCAGCTCGACGAGCAGGAGCCGGGACAGGCCCGCCAGCCGCTCGGGGTCGGTGACCAGCCTCGGGTCGTCGAGCACGCCGCGCGCCCGCGCCAGCACCCGGTCGAGCCAGGTCTCGACGTCCCAGCCGAGCGCTCCCCGGCGGTCGTCGAGCCAGTCGCCGACCGCCCCGACCTGGCGGCGCAGGTGCCACAGGTGGTCGGGCTCGTCGGTCGGGACGTGGTCGGCCGGCAGGGCGAGCCCGCCGAGGTAGCCCGCGATCCCGAGGCCCGCGCGCAGCGGCGCCGGCAGCGGGAGGGCGGCGAGCAGCGTGCCGGCACCGACCGTCAGCGCGCGCACGTGGCGCGGTGACGTGGCCGCGGCGTAGACCTCGCGCTCGACCCGACCCATCTCGTCCCTCCTTCCTGCCAGCCTAGGCCCGGGGCCTGGGAGCCGCGTGTCAGTCGGTGGCCAGCGCCGCGGACGGGCTCACCCGCGCGGCCCGACGAGCCGGTATGACGGACGCCAGCCACCCCGCGGCGAGCGCCACGGCGGCGACGAGCCCCAGCCGCGCCCAAGGGATCTCGGTGGTGATGGTCATCTCGCTGCCGAAGAGCGCGTAGGCCCCGCCGAGGCCGTAGGCCACCCCCAGCGCGAGCCCCACGATCGTGCCCACGCCCGCCAGCGTCAGCGCCTCGAGCCCGAGCGTGCTGCGCAGCTGGCGGCGCGTGAGGCCGAGGGCGCGCAGCAGGCCGGACTCCTGGGTGCGCTCGAGCACCGAGAGGCCGAGGGTGTTGCCGATGCCGACCAGCGCGACCAGCACGGCGATGCCGAGCAGGCCGGTGACGACGAGCAGGACGACGTCCATGATCCGCTCCATCTCGGCGCGCTGGGTGGCGACCCCCTGGACCTGGGCGCCCTGGATGGCGACGGCGTCCTGGGCGAGCTGCTCCGACGCGGTGGCCGCGTCCTTGACCTCGGCGAACCTGATCCACGCGGACCCCTTGGCCTGGGGGTCGAGGCGCCGCACGGTGGCCGCCGTGACGACCGGTGCGTCCGCATGGTCCGCGCTGACGTCGGCGCGCAGGTCGAGCCGCGTCGCGCCGTGGGCGAGGGTCACGGTGTCGCCGGTCCGCAGGCCGGAGCTCGCCGGCAGGAGCACGGTGTGGTCGTCGAGCCCGGCAAAGAGCTGCGGCCGGCGCGAGACCTGCACCGCCGCGTCGTCGGCGCCGGTGACGGTGGTCTGCCCGCCGCTCGATCCGCCGGCCTGACCGTCGCTCTGCCCACCGCTCTGGCCGACGTGCACCGGCCGTCCGCCGTGGGTCAGCGTGGCCGGGGCGTCGACGACGAGGGTGGCCGCACCGACGACGCTGCTGCGCCGCAGGGTGTCGAGGTCACGCTGCGCCAGGCCCTGCGGCGCCTGCACGAGGGCGTCCACGGGGGTCTGCTTGTCGAGCGCGTCGGTGGCCGAGCGCACCCCTGTCGCCGAGCCCACGCTCATCATCGTGATCAGCGTGACCCCGACGAGCAGGGCGCTCGCGGTGGCCGCGGCCCGAGCGGGGTTGCGGCCGGCGTTGTCGACGGCGAGCGACCCGGGGACGCCGCCGAGGCGGGCGGGCAGCGCACCGACGGCGCGGGCGAGGCCGGGCACCACCACGGGGGCGACCATGAGCACGCCGAGGAAGGACAGGAGTCCACCGGGGATGCCCGTCACGAGCTGGTGCTGGAGGGCGCCGTGCACGAGCAGCCCGAACCCACCTGCCGCGAGGACCGATCCGACCCCGACGCGCAGGGCGCGGACGCGCCGCACCCGCGTCGCGGTCTCGGGGCGCAGGGCCGCGAGCGGCTTGACGCGCGTCGCCGCGCGGGCCGGGGCGAGGCTCGCCACGAGGGTGACCAGGATGCCCGTCGCGAGGGGAGCCAGGACCGAGAGCGGGGTGACGACCAGGCTGCCGAGGTCCATGTCGGTGCCGTGCGAGAGCTGCACGAGCGTCGCCGCCAGACCCGCGCCGAGCGCCAGCCCCGCGACGGAGCCGAGGACGCCGACGAGCAGCGCCTCGGCCACGACGGACCCGCGCACCTGCCGCCGCTCGGCGCCGATGCAGCGCAGGAGCGCGAGCTGACGGGTGCGCTGGGCGACGAGGATCGCAAAGGTGTTGGCGATGACCAGCGCCGAGACGAACACGGCGATGAGCGCGAAGACGAGCAGCATCGCGGTGAGCTGCGTGACGCCCTGGACCATCTGGGTCACGCGGTGGTCCTTCTCCTGCTGGCCGGTGCGGACCGTGAGGCCCTTGGCTGCGGGGAGACCGGCGACGGAGGCGCGCAGCTGCTCGTCGTCCACGGCCGCGCCGCCCGGAGCCTGCGTCAGGTCGAGCTCCCGATAGCCCGTGGTGCCCGTCCAGGCCCAGATGTCCTGGTCCTGGGCGAAGGCCACCGGCATCCCCTGGCCCTGCACGACGTCACGCCCCGGCTTGACGATGCCGACGACCGTGGCCTCGGCCGGACGGGCCTCCTGCGGCCGCTGCTCGGTGCCGGTGCCAGGGCTGGTGCCGGTGCCGCGCTGCAGCAGGCGGGTCGTGCTGCCCACTGCGAGCTTGCGCGCCGAGGCGACCCAGTCCACGACGGCGATCTCGCCGCGGCGGGCGGGCAGGCGACCGGCCGTGAGCGTCGTCGTCCCGGACAGCTGCGGCACTGACCGCAGCACGAGGGAGGCCTCGCGACCCCCGAGGTCCTGCTGGACGGCCCCGCCGGCCACCGTGCGCACGGAGGCACCCGGGTGGGCGCGCGTCACCTGCGCGGCGAGCCCGGGGGGTATGACGGCCGGGCCGCCGCGAGGCGCGCCCCCCACGCCCGAGGACCCGTCCGGCGTGGTGACGACCACGCTCGCTCGGCCCACCGAGCCGGCGGCGTCGCGCGCCAGGGACTCGCGGAAGGTGTCGCCCACCATGAACGTGGCCGCGACGAAGGCGATGCCCATCGTGATGGCGACCAGGACGCTGACGAAGCGCCGGGCCTGACCGTGGATCATGCTGGCCGCCAGGGAGATCGAGGTGCGCACGGCGATCACGCCCCCAGCCCGCGCAGGGCGGCCAGCACGTCGTCGGCGGTGGGGTGCCGCAGCTCCCCCGCCATGCGACCGTCCGCGAGGAGCAGCACGCGGTCGGCATACGTCGCGGCCCCGGGGTCGTGGGTCACCATCACGACGGTCTGGCCCAGCTCACGCACGCAGCGCCGAAGGAAGTCCAGCAGCTCGTGCCCGGTCACGCTGTCGAGGGCGCCCGTCGGCTCGTCGGCAAAGATCACGCGCGGCCGCATGACGAGGGCGCGGGCCACCGCCACGCGCTGCTGCTGCCCGCCGGAGAGCTCGGTCGGCTTGTGCCCCAGACGATCTGTCAGGCCCAGCACCCGCACCACATGCTCGAACCATTCGCGGTCGGGGGTGCGGCCCGCGAGGCGCAGGGGCAGGGTGATGTTGGCCTCGGCGGTCAGCGTCGGGAGCAGGTTGAAGGCCTGGAAGACGAACCCCACCTGCTCGCGCCGCAGCAGCGTCAGCCGCGTGTCGTCAAGCGTGGTGAGGTCGGTGTCGCCGACCCAGACCTGCCCGCTCGTGACGTCGTCGAGGCCCGCCGCGCAGTGCATCAGCGTCGACTTGCCGGACCCCGACGGGCCCATGATCGCGGTGAGCTCCCCCTCGGCGATCTCCACGTCCACGTGGTCCAGGGCGACGACGCGGGTGTCGCCGCTGCCATAGGTCTTGGTGAGGTCACGCGCGCGCACGGCCGCGCGGGTCACGGTGGTCGGGCTGGTGGTCGGGCTGGTGGTCGTCATCGGGTCGCTCCGTCTGGTCGTCGGACATCGCTGGTGCGCGGTCGATGTCGACGCTAGGGAGCGGCCGGTGTCGCCCGGATCGACCTGCGGTCTCGACCCCGGGGGCGACCCGAGGACCACGGGCGCAGCGGGCCTACGACTGCGGTCGCACGAGCCCTGTGTCGTAGGCGAGGACGACCATCTGCACCCGGTCTCGCAGGTGGAGCTTGGCGAGGATCCGCCCGACGTGGGTCTTGACGGTGGCCTCGGCCACATAGAGCTCGGCCGCGATCTCCTGGTTGGAGCGCCCCTGCCCCACCGCGAGCAGCACCTCGCGCTCCCGCTCGGTCAGCGGGGCGAGCCGCTCCTCGGCGCTCCGCAGGGGCTCGTGCTCGTCGGGCAGCCCGGGCAGGAACCTCTCGAGCAGGCGCCGGGTCGCGCTCGGGGCGACGACCGAGTCTCCTTGGTGCACAGCGCGTATGGCGGCCAGCAGCTCCGCCGGGCCCGCGTCCTTGAGGAGGAAGCCGCCGGCACCGGCCTTGAGCGCGGTGTGGACGTACTCGTCGAGGTCGAAGGTCGTGAGCACGAGGACCTTGGCCGCGGCGCCCGAGGCCACGATCCGTCGGGTCGCCTCAACGCCGTCCATGCGTGGCATCCGGATGTCCATGAGCACCACGTCGGCCTGCGCGGCCAGCTCGACCGCCGCCGCGCCGTCGCCCACCTCACCCACGACCTGCATGTCGGGCTGGGCGTCCAGCACCATCCGGAAGCCCATCCGCACCAGCTCCTGGTCGTCCGCCAGCAGCAGCCTGATCTGCTCGTCGCTCACTCGCGCTCCCGTCGTCGTCCCGTCGTGACCGGGACCGGCACGGTGGGCGCCGTCGGCGGCGCCTCCGGGTCCCGCGTCGGCAGGCTAGCAAGCACCTCGAAGCCACCCCCGACCCGCTCCCGGGCCGTGAAGGTCCCGCCGATCGACGCCATCCGCTCGCGCATCCCGATCAGCCCATGGCCGCGCCCGTCCGACCCGCCACCTGGACCCCGACCCGTGTCGCGCACGGCCAGCTCGACCCGGTCCGGGTGGTGAGCGAGCTCGACCCGCACGGTCGCCGCCGGTCCCGCGTGCTTGAGGGCGTTGGTCAGCGCCTCCTGCACCACGCGGTAGGCCGCCATCTGCTGCGCCGGCCCGAGCGCCTCGTGCACCCGCTCGTCGCCGACCTGCGTCAGGGTCGCCGGCAAGCCCGCGTCGTTGACGTGCGCCACCAGCTCCTCTACCTGCTCGAGCGTGGCCTGCGGGGTGTAGGCCGCCGCCTCCCCCTCCTCGCGCAGCACCCCCACGAGGCGCCGGGTCTCGCCGAGCGCGCCCCGGGCGGTGTCGCCGATCGTGGCGAGCGTCCGGGCGGCGACCATGCGCGAGGCGTCGACGTCACCGTGCTCCACGGCATACGACGCTCCGTCCGCCTGGACCACGATCACGCTGAGCGAGTGCGCGACGACGTCATGCATCTCGCGCGCGATCCGGGCCCGCTCCTCCTGCGCGGCGAGGCGCGCCATCGAGTCGTGTTCGCGCTCCAGGGAGTCCGCCCGGTCGCGCAGGCTCTGCACCATGTCGCGCCGCTGCCTCGCGAGGGCCCCGGGCACGAAGCACGCGACGCTCATGGCGGCGACGAACACCCAGCTGATGACGGCGTACTCCACGCGCTGCGCGCCGGCAGGCCGGACCCAGTTGTAGGTCCAGTCCCAGGCGCCCACCACCCCGCCGACCAGCGCGGCCGCGAGCCACCAGTAGCGCCACCGCGGGTGCCCGTGGGCCGCGACCGCGTAGAGCATCATGAGCGCCGCGAGGTTCTGGGGCATGACGTTGTCAGCGATCACGAGCTGGACCACGCAGCCGAGCGCGACCGCCACAATGGCCGGGTCGGGCCTGGTGCGGCGCCACACGAGGGGCAGGCTGGTGCCGAGGAGGGTCCACGCGAGCCAGCCCACCCAGCCGACGGTGAGCTCGTCGAGCACGCCTGCCGACACGACGAGGCAGAGCAGGGTGACGACCCCCGCCCAGAAGGCGTCGACCAGCATGACGTGCTCGCGGAGCCACCGCTGGAGCCTTAAGAACGCACGCATCCCTCCACGCTAGAGGTGCGGGCGGCGCCGGGTCGTCATACCGCGGTCTGATCCTCCCCCTCCACTCTGGGTCCTCTGCCACCGCCCCCGCCGACGCCCACCCCCACGCCCTACGCTCTCGGCCCCCCACCACTCGTTGAGAGGCGACAGATGGGGGTTCTGGGCGCGTCATAACCCCCATCTGTCGCCTCTCATTGGGCGGCGGCAGCGCTGTGGATAACCTCTCAGATCAGATTTGCTACCATTTACGATAATTTGCGTGCGCTCACCTTCGCCCCTGCCCGCCCCGTATGACGCCGAGCCCTTCAGGACGTCCGACGCCATGGCATCCGGGATCTCACGCGATCGACTGCGAGCGTCCGACACTCGAGCCCCTCATTACGGCGTCAGATCCCCGCTCCCTCTCCTCGGCATCGAGCAGGCCGCGAAGGACGCGTTGCCGGTGCTGCCGCCGGCGCACGCGTTCAGCAACGTGACGGCCGCCCGGCTCATGGGGATGCCCTGGCCGACGCGGTGGACACCCGACGAGCCGGTTCACGTGGTCACCCGGAGCGGACAGTTCCACCTCGAGCGGCCGGGGATCGTCAACCACCGCGGGCTGCAGCGCCGCGGAACGATCCTCCTGGAGAACGGCCTGACCTGCACCGATGACCTCCACACCTGGGCCGACGCCGCCGCGTCGCTGTCGGTGGACGAGCTGATCGCAGCGGGCGACTGGATCCTCCGACCACGCTCCACCCGCACCGTCGGGGACCTGGCGAGCGTCCTGCCTCGCAGGATGCGCGGCGTGCGCACGGCGCGGGCGGCACTGCTGGAGATCCGTCCTGGATCGGCGAGTCCCATGGAGACCAAGACCCGACTTCAGCTGGTGCGCGGGGGCCTGCCCGAGCCGGAGCTCAACGTGACCGTGACGGACGAGGGAGGGTGGCTGGGGATCGTGGACCCGTTCTGGAGGCGGTGGCGGTTGGTGGTGGAGTACGACGGTCGTCACCACGTGGAGCGTCAAAAGACCTGGGAGCGAGACGTGGCACGGGAGAGGGCCTTTCGCGATGCGGGGTACGACTACGAGCGCCTCATCAGCATCAACGTCAACGGCCGCACCCCCGACGCCCTGGCGATCGTGCGACGTGCCCTGGTGCGCGCCGGGTGGCTTCCAGGGGTGGCGTGACGCCGGCACGGGCCTCCCACGTGGGTCGCTCCGCCCATCCCCCTCGTTGAGAGGCGACAAATGGGGGCTATCCAGGCCTCATAACCCCCATTTGTCGCCTCTCAACGAGAAAGGCGGGAGGGGTGGGGTCAGGCGGGTGGGGTGAGGTCGAGGGCGGTCGCGATGGGGACGCCGGCACGATAGCTCAGGTGCACGTAGGACGGGGCGTCGAGCACCGTCAGGTCCGCGCGTGCGCCCACGGCGAGGTGGCCGACGTCGTTGCGCCGCAGCGCGCGAGCCCCGCCGAGGGTCACCGCGAGGAGGGCCTCGGCGGGCGTCATACCCATCTCGCGCACGGCCAGGGCCACCACGAAGGGGATCGACGAGGAGTAGCAGGTGCCCGGGTTGCAGTCGGTCGCGAGCGCCACCGAGACCCCGGCGTCGAGCAGGGCGCGCGCGTCGGGATAGGGCGAGCGGGTGGAGAACTCGACGCCGGGCAGCAGGGTGGCGGTCGTGGTGCCGGCCGCCCCCACGAGCGCGTCCACGTCGGCCGTCGACAGATAGGTGCAGTGGTCGACCGACGCCGCCTCGAGCTCGCACGCCAGCTGGACCCCCGGGCCGTGGCCGAGCTGGTTGCCGTGGACGCGCAGCTCCAGCCCCGCCTCGCGGCACGCGAGCAGCACCGCCCGCGCCTCGTCGCCGTCGAACGCGTGCGCCGACGCCGGCTCGCAGAACACGTCGCCCCACACCGCGTAGGGCGCGCACGCCTCCAGCATCGGTCCGGTCACCAGGGACACGTAGTCCGCACGGCGGGAACGGAACTCAGGCGGGACGACGTGCGCCCCGAGGAAGGTCGTCTCCTCGATCCCGGCCTCGCACGCCAGGCGCAGCGCCCGCGCCTCGTCGTCCACGGTGAGCCCGTAGCCGGACTTGACCTCGACGGTGGTCGTGCCCTGCGCGCGCATCTCGAGGACGCGGTCGAGCAGCAGGTCGAGCAGCTCCTCGTCGGACGCGGCGCGGGTGGCGGCCACGGACACGGCGATCCCGCCCCCGTCGTAGGGCTGCCCCGTCATCCGCGCCGCGAACTCCTCGCCGCGGTCCCCCGCGAACATCAGGTGGGCGTGCGAGTCGACGAATCCCGGCACCACGCAACGGCCCCCGACGGACAGCACCTCGTCGGCCGCGGGTGCGTCGGCCGCGCGCCCCACCCAGGCGACGTTGCCGCGGTCGGGCACCGGCTCGCCCTCGATCATCCGGTATGCCGACGCGCCCGCCGCAGGGACCTCCTCGAGCACGACGGCGGCGTCCTGCAGGACTCCGAGGGGCGATTCGTCGCCGAGCTCGGGCGAGCAGGTGACGAGCTGGCCGATGTCGGTGACGAGGACTGCGGTCACGGCTCCTCCAGGAGGGCGTCGAGGGCGGTGCGGAGCATGAGGGCGACCGAGCCGATGCGGTGGCGGCCGCCCTCGACGACGGGCTGGCCGCCGACGACGACGGTGTCGACGTCGCCCGCGGTGGCGGCGAAGACGACCTGCGCGGGCTTGGCGCCGACGGTGCGGACGCTGTCGAGGCGGACGTTGCACAGGTCGGCGAGCGCCCCGACCTCGAGGCGGCCGCCGTCCTCCCAGCCGAGCGAGGCATAGCCCTGACGGGTGCCGAAGGCGACGAGCTCGGCGGGGTCGAAGCGTCCGCGCTCGTTGGTCATGAGGCGTTCGTGCATCTCGAGGGAGCGCAGCTCGCCCCAGGGGTCGATGGACACGTGCTGGTCGGTGCCGATCGACAGGCGGGCGCCGGCGCGGTGCAGGTCGCGGGCGGGCCCGATGCCGTCGGCGAGGTCCCGCTCGGTGAGGGGGCAGAAGCACGCGCCGGTACCGCTCTCGCCGAGCAGCCGCACGTCCTCGTCGGTCAGGTGGGTGGCGTGGACGGCCGTGGTGGTGGGCCCGAGCACGCCCTGCTCGTGCAGCAGCTGGGTCGGGGTGCGGCCGTAGCAGGCGAGGGTGGCGGCGTTCTCGGCGAGCTGCTCGGACAGGTGCACGTGCAGCGGCACCGGCGACGGGTGCACCCCGAGCCCGGTGCGCGCGGCCTCGGCCACGACGCCGAGCTGCTCGCGGGGCACGGCCCGCACGGAGTGGATCGCGGCGCCGACGCGGGACATCGGGCCCTCGCGCAGCTGGCTCACGCGGGCGGCCCAGCCCTCGGCCGTCCCGTCGCCGAACCGGCGCTGGTAGGGGTCGAGCGGCAGGTAGCCCGACCCGTCGAGCCCGCCCGTGAGATAGCAGGTGTCGAGCAGGGTGAGGCGGATCCCGGCCTCCGCGGCGGCCTGCTGGAGGGCGTGCCCCATGGCGTTCGGGTCGGGATAGGGGGTGCCGTCTTCCTGGTGGTGGACGTAGTGGAACTCGCCGACGCAGGTGAACCCCGCGAGCACCATCTCCGCGAAGGTCGCCCGCGCGAGGTCGAGGTAGGTGTCGGGCTGCAGGTGGCTCATGAGGGAGTACATCCGCTCGCGCCAGGACCAGAAGTCGCCGCCGTTGCCGTGGGTGCGCCCGCGCAGCCCGCGGTGGAAGGCATGGCTGTGGACGTTGGCCAGGCCGGGGAAGGTCACGCCGTGGAGCTTGATGTCGTGCGGCCGGGGATGGGTGCGGACGTCGATGGCGGTGATCCGGTCCTCGGACACCGTCGTGCGCACGCCGTTGGTGATCCCGGACGGCAGCAGCGCGTGCTCCGACCAGAACGTGGTCATGACCCGTGGCCCCCTCGAATCGACCCAGTCGTCGGCCTCGGCGTCGGCGACGCCCCCACCCTATCCCCCGGCCGGTGCCGCGAGGTCGGTGACGACGGCCGTCAGCGCATCGAGCCCGGCGTGGCAGTCGGCGACCTCGGCGTGCTCGTCGGGGGCGTGCGAGACGCCGGTCGGGTTGCGCACGAAGAGCATCGCGGTCGGCACGCCCGCGTTGGTCAGGATGCCGGCGTCGTGGCCGGCCCCGGTGCCGAGCAGGGGCGCGTCGTCGAGCAGCGTGGACAGCCGGGCGGCCAAGTCCGCGTCGAAGCTCGTCTCCGGGGTCCACGACTCGCAGACCGGCTCCGCCGCAGGCCGTATGCCGCTGTCGCGCGCCACCGCCTCGACGACCTCCCGCACGTCCGCCTCCACCGGGCCGCGCGCGTCGAGCCATGCGGTGACGGCGGAGGGGATGGCGTTGACGCCGCCGGGGACGACGCGGGTCTTGCCGATGGTGGCCACGCAGCCGTGCGCGGTGGCGGCGGTGCGGGCGGTGAGGATCGCGGACGCGAGGCGCAGCATCGGGTCGTCGCGGTCCTCGAGGCGCGTGGTGCCGGCGTGGTTGGCCTGCCCCGCGAGGTCGAGGCGCCAGCGGCCGTGCGGCCAGATGGCGGTGCCGACGGCGACGGGGCGGTCCAGGTCGGCGAGGCCGCGGCCCTGCTCGACGTGCAGCTCGACGAAGGTGCCCACGCGAGGGAGGGCCTCGTCGTCGCGCCCGATCGCGTCGGGGTCGCGCCCGGCGTCCCGCAGCGCCTCGGCCAGGGTCACGCCGTCGTTGTCGCGCAGCCCGAGCGCCCGCTCCGGCGTCATCGCCCCCGTCACCACGCGGGAGCCGATGCACGCCACCCCGAACCTCGCGCCCTCCTCGTCCACGAAGTTCACCACCCCGATCGGCACGGTCGGCTCGTGCCCCGCCGCCCGCAGCGCGTCGACGGTCGCGAGCGCGGTGACCACGCCGAGGGGGCCGTCGTACGCGCCGCCGTCCGGCACCGAGTCGAGGTGGGAGCCGATCGCGACCCCCTGCACGCCGCGGGCCCGGGCCGCGTCGACGTCGCCCCACCACGCCCACTGGTTGCCGGCGCGGTCCTCGACGACCTCGAGCCCGCGCCGCGCGCACTCCCCCGCGAACCACTCCCGCAGCGTCGCGTCCTCCCGCGTCCACGCGAACCTCCGGTAGCCCCCCGACCCGCCGTCCCGCCCCACCGGGGCGAGCTCGCCCCACATCCGGTCCAGCTCTGCGTGGGCGGGGGTCTGGGAGGCGGTCGGCGTCGACATACCGCCAACCTATGACACCTGTCACCCGGGACTCGTGACAGGACCCGCACGGCCCCGTCGGCGCAGGTCAGCAGGCTGGAGACATGACGACGACGACAGCACCCGCGGTGGAGCTGCGGGACCTGCGCAAGACCTTCAAGGGCACGGGCAAGGGGGCCAAGGGCAAGCCCGGCTCTCGCACCGTGACCGCGGTCGACGGCCTCGACCTGACGATCGAGCCGGGCGAGGTGGTGGCCTTCCTCGGCCCCAACGGCGCCGGCAAGACCACCACCTTGGACATGGTCCTCGGGCTCACCGAGCCCACCAGCGGGACCGCCCGGACGTATGGCGAGGACCCCCGTCGAGCGGTCGCCGCCGGACGCGTGTCGGCGGTGCTGCAGAGCGGCGGGCTGCTCCCCGACCTCACCGTCCGCGAGACGGTGCAGCTGATCGCCTCGACCTTCCCGCAGCACGAGAGCGTCGACTCGGTCCTGCAGCGGGCAGGCCTTTCCGGGCTCGCGGGTCGCCGCGTGTCCAAGTGCTCCGGCGGCGAGCAGCAGCGGCTGCGCTTCGCGATGGCGCTGCTGCCCTCGCCCGACCTGCTGGTCCTCGACGAGCCCACGGCCGGGATGGACGTCACCGCCCGGCGGGACTTCTGGTCGACCATGCACGCCGACGCCGACGCGGGCCGCACCGTCGTGTTCGCCACGCACTACCTGGAGGAGGCCGAGGACTTCGCCCGGCGCATCGTCCTGGTCGCCGGCGGGCGGGTCGTCGCCGACGGGACCACCGCCGAGCTGCGCGCCCGGGCGACCGGGCGGCTCGTCAGCGCGGAGATCGGGGCGGGCGAGCTCGCCCGCGTGACGGACGTGCTGCAGCGGGTGGCAGGCGTCGACCACGTCGACCACACGGGGACGGCGGCCAGCGGCATACGGGTCGTGGTGCGCTGCACCGACTCCGACGGGGTCGCCCGGGTCCTGCTGGGCGACCTCGGCGCCCGCGAGCTGGAGGTCTCGCGCGGCTCCCTCGACCAGACCTTCCTCGAGATCACCGAGCAGGCCGAGCAGGCCGCCGCAGCCACGGAGGACGTGCGATGAACGCCACTTACTACCGCCTCGAGGTCCTGCGCTTCGTCCGTGACCGGGTGGGGCTGTTCTTCACCGTCGGCATCCCGCTGTTCATGTACCTCGTCTTCGGCGCGGCCCAGTCCTTCGGCAAGGAGAACGCCGGCCACGGCAACGTGACCTTCTACATCATGGTGTCGATGGCGGCCTACGGCGCCGTCACCGCCACGACCGGCATCGGCGCCTCGGCCGCGACCGAGCGCAGCCTGGGCTGGGGACGCCAGCTGGGGCTGACCCCGCTCAAGGATCGCACCTTCGTCTCCGTCAAGGTCCTGGTCGCCCTCACCATCGCGGTGATCCCCATCGCCCTGATCTATGCGGCGGGCGCGCTGACCGGAGCCCGGGCCGACGGGCTCGCCTGGGTCCTGTGCCCGCTCATCACCATCGCCGGAGCGGGCGCGTTCGCGCTCTACGGCCTCGTCTTCGGGCTCTGGCTGCGCAGCGAGTCGGCGGTCTCGGCGGCCAGCGGCTCCCTGGTGATCCTCGCGTTCCTCGGCAACATCTTCATCCCGCTCGAGGGCGTCCTGCTCACCATCGCCCGGTTCACCCCGCTCTACGGCCTGGTCCAGCTGAGCCGCTACCCGCTCACCGAGGGGCGCGTCATGTCCGGCGACGTCCTGATCAACGAAGGCCTGTGGATCCCCGTTGCTAACGTGGCCGCATGGCTGACGCTCCTCGCGATCCTGGCGACCTGGCTCGTGCGCCGCAGCCGGGGACGGCAGTGAGCGGAGCCCACCCGACCCTCGAGAACCCGTGGAGCCGCTACGGGTGGGTGATGGCCGCCGTCTGGCTCGCCTTCCTCGGCTTCCCGGTGATCGAGGTCCTGCAGGACTCCGCGCCGACCTGGCTCAAGGGCATCGCGCTGGCCGCGATCGCGTGCTTCGCGTTCGTCTACGTCTGGTCGATGAACCGGCTCTGGGCCTTCGGCGAGGGCCGGCGCGTCAACCCCGCCGCCGTGCGGTGGTACGCCGTGCTGATCGCGCTCTGCCTGGTCACGGTGCCGGTGCTGGGCGTCGAGGTCGTCGGGATGTCGCCCTTCCTGCTGAGCTTCGCGATGTTCACGTTCCCGCTGCGCCACGCCTTCGGCATCGCCGGGGTGCTGCTCGCCCTCGCCGTCGGGCTCCCTTGGTGGGCCGGGGTGTTCGGCAGCTTCGGCTTCCTCACGATCATCCTGGCGATCGTCTTCATCTCCACCGCGGTGACCCGGGTCGCCAACAACAAGGAGTTTGATTACACCCGCACCAAGGACGCTTTGCGCATCGCCTCCGAGCGCGAGCGGGTCGCCCGCGACGTGCACGACGTCCTTGGGCACTCCCTGACCGTGGTCGCCGTCAAGACCGAGCTCGCCGAGCGGCTGCTGGACGTCGACGTCGAGCGGGCCCGCGCCGAGCTGATCGAGATCCGCTCGCTGACCCGCACCGCCCTCGCCGAGATCCGCGAGACCGTGGGTGGGCTGCGGGTCGCGTCGCTGGGCGACGAGGTCGAGGGCGCCCGTATGGCGCTCACCGGTGCCGGCATCGCCGCCGACCTGCCGGACGACCTCACCGTGGTCGACCCGCGTCACCGCACGGTCCTCGCCTGGGTGCTGCGCGAGGCCGTCACCAATGTCGTGCGGCACTCCGGGGCCGGGCGGTGCGTCATACGGCTCTCGGCCGCCGGCCTGCTCGTCGAGGACGACGGGCGCGGTCTGCGAGGAGGCAAGGAGGGCAACGGCATCCGCGGGCTGCGCGAGCGGGTCGCCGGCGCCGGCGGATCGCTGACGATCGGCCCCGGGACCGACGGGCGGGGCGCCCGGCTGCAGGTGCGGCTATGACGATCCGCCTGCTGCTGGCCGACGACCAGGCCATGGTGCGTGGGGCCCTCGCGGCGCTGCTCGACCTGGAGACCGACCTCGAGGTCGTGGCACAGGTCGGCCGCGGCGACGAGGTGCTCGGCGCGGTCCGCGCGAGCTCCCCCGACGTGTGCCTGCTCGACATCGAGATGCCCGGCCTCGACGGCCTGGAGGTGGCATCGCAGCTGGCTCGCGAGGCCCCGGGCGTCCGCTCGCTGATCGTGACGACCTTCGGGCGGCCAGGCTACGTGCGGCGCGCGCTCGAGGCGGGGGCCAGCGGCTTCGTCGTCAAGGACGCCCCCGCCTCCGAGCTCGCCGAGGCCGTGCGGCGCGTGCACGGGGGGCTGCGCGTGGTCGATCCGGCGCTGGCGACCGAGTCCCTCTACGGCGGCGCCTCACCCCTGACCGCGCGCGAGCGCGAGACCCTGCAGCTGGCGATGGAGGGCCACCGCGCCCCCGACATCGCGGCGCGCCTGTTCCTCTCACCGGGGACCGTCCGCAACCACCTGTCCTCCGCGATCGCCAAGACCGGCACCTCGACGGCCGTCGAGGCGGCGCGCGAGGCCCAGTCCCGCGGCTGGCTCTGACCACCCACACCTTCGCGCGCTCCCAGCTCACAAACGCACGACCCCGACCCCCC